>JAZQID010000163.1:0-5818 GCA_045540915.1 Acutalibacteraceae bacterium | reverse complement strand
GAATATTGACCCAGCTTGCTCTCTATTCGGTCAACCTGCGGATTATGGAGGGCAAGTCCAACCAGCCTGTCAGCGTTGATAAATACGACCTGCTGGTCTCTCAGCGTTACGTGCGTCAGATGGGGCTTGACAATCCTCTGCCCCTGCTCATAATATTCCTGATCGTGCTGACCTTCGGACTCTACTGGTTCTTCGGCACCGAACGCGGATGCTCACTTCGTGCTACCGGCGCCAATCAGAATATGGCGCGTGCACAGGGAATCAACACCAAGTCCAACATCGTCATCGGCTTGATGCTCTCCAACGGTATCGTCGCCATCGCGGGCGCCCTGCTTGCACAGTATCAGGGCTCTGCCGATGTCAATATGGGACGCGGCGCCATCGTCATCGGTCTTGCGGCCGTAATCATCGGCGAGGTGCTCTTTGAGAAGATATTCCGCAACTTTGCACTCAAGCTGTTGGGGGTTGCCATCGGTGGTGTCATCTACTACATCATTCTTCAGGCGGTGCTGATGATGGGTCTGAACACCAACGACCTCAAACTGTTGACCGCTCTTATCGTGGCGCTTTTCCTTGCCCTGCCTTATTGGAAGGGTAACGTCTTCCGCCGTAAAGTCGCGGTAACTCCTGCCGCAGAGGTTGACGGAGGTGAAGACAATGCTTGAGCTTAAAAATGTGTGCAAGACCTTCTTCCCGGGCACAGTCAACGCCAAAACAGCGCTTAACGACCTGAGCCTTACGCTTGAAGAAGGCGACTTCGTTACCATAATCGGAAGTAACGGCGCGGGTAAATCGACCCTGCTGAATGCCGTCTCGGGCGTTTTCCCCATCGACAGCGGAAGTATCGCTATCGACGGCAAGGATATTACCCGTTACCCCGAGCATAAGCGCGCCGCCTATCTCGGTCGTGTCTTTCAGGATCCTATGATGGGTACCGCACCCACGATGCAGATAGATGAGAACCTCGCCCTTGCCGCACGCCGCGGTCAGTTCCGCGGACTCAAGTGGGGCATCACCAAGGGCGAGCGCGCCAAGTTTTACGAATTGCTCAAAGATCTCGGCCTTGGCCTTGAGGACAGAATGAGCGCAAAGGTCGGACTGCTTTCGGGCGGTCAGCGTCAGGCAGTGACCTTGCTTATGGCCACCCTGAAGAAGCCGAAGGTACTGCTCCTTGACGAGCATACCGCCGCCCTCGACCCCAAGACTGCGGCAACCGTTCTGGACCTGAGCGACAAGCTGGTGCGCGAGAACGGCCTGACCACCCTGATGGTCACCCACAATATGCAAAATGCGATCGACTACGGAAACCGCCTTATTATGATGCATAACGGACGCGTTATTTTCGACGTTCGCGGCGAGGATAAGAAGAAGCTGACGGTCGAGACCCTGCTCAAAAAGTTTGAGGAGATAAGCGGTACGGGCTTTGCCAACGACCGCGCGCTCCTTTCATAACTGTTGCTACCTAAGTGAAAAGCATCTCTGTTTTACGGCAGAGATGCTTTTTGCGTTGTCGCAGAATAATAAGAGGCGGCAGAAAATATAAATAAATCGGGGTGATGGTATGAGAGTGTTTGTTGTACCGAAAAAGGTTTGGATGGCGGCGCTGAGTTTGTGTGCCGCCCTTGCGGTGACGGCCGCCGCGGCAGGCTGCCTTATTGCCGCGAGAAGCAACCGCCTTTTGCCGATATACAGCGTCGAGGATGCAAAAAAGCGCATCGCGATTACATTTGATGCGGCATGGACGGCCGACGAGGTGGATGAGCTTGTCGAGGTGCTTAAGAAATACGATGCGAAGGTGACGGTGTTTGCCGTCGGTGACTGGGTCAAGAGGTACCCCGATGCAGTCAAAAAGCTGTCGGATGCAGGGCACGAGCTTGCCAACCATTCGGATGCCCACAAGCACCTTGATTCGATGTCGAAGGATGAGTTTTGCGCCGATGTGAAGGCGTGTAACAAGCGTATTGAGGAGATAACGGGCAGGCAGGTGACCCTCTACCGCGGCCCCTACGGCGAGTATAACAATATGGCGGTGGCGGCCATCGCGGAGATGGGAATGTATTATCTGCAATGGGATTGCGACAGCCTTGATTGGAAGCCGAATTATACCGTTGATATGGTGGTGGAGGCGGCGCTGAAAAACGTGCGCTCAGGTTCTGTAATGCTCCTGCACATCGGCACCGAGCCAATGATAAAGGCACTGCCTGTTATCCTTGAGCGGCTCAAAAGCGAGGGGTACGAGTTTGTCACCGCAAGCGAGCTTATTTATAAGGAAAATTACGAGATAGACCATACGGGAAGACAGAAAAGCAACCTATGACGGTTAGTCATAGGTTGCTTTTAATAGGTAATAGTGAAAAGGTGTGGTGTGCTTCGCACCGATACAGAAAATAGATTCTACAATCCTTTACCTGCCCTTCCAGGTGCGAGGGGAGAGGAGGATCAGCATCGGGAAAACTTCCAGACGGCCGATAAGCATATCGAGGGTCAAAACGATCTTCGACAGCACCGAGAATGAGGCAAAGTTGCCCGTCGGGCCGACGACGTCAAGACCGGGGCCGATATTGTTAAGTGTTGCGGCAACGGCGGTGAAGTTGGTGGTAAAACTCTTGCCGTCAAGGCTGACTAAGAGCACCGACACCGCAAAGAGCATCAGATAGCAGAGCAAAAATTTTACGGTGCGGTTGACGACATCCTCGCTGACCACCTTGCCGTTAAGGCGCACGCTCTTAACGCTGCGTGGATGTATCAGCGCGTGCAGGTCGTGCAACACCGCCTTGAAGGCGATAATAATACGCGAGATCTTCATTCCGCCTGCGGTACTTCCTGCGCAGGAGCCGAAGAACATCAGCAGCACCATCAATGCTTTTGAAAACTCAGGCCACAGGTTGAAGTCGGTGGTGGCAAAGCCTGTGGTGGAGATGATGGTACCGACCTGGAAGAAGGAATGGCGCAGGGTCTCGCCGAAGCTGTCAAACACGCCGTGAAGCATCAGGTCACCTGTGATAACGCTGACGGAAAAGAGTACCAGCGCGCCGAAAACACGCAGTTCTTCGTTTTTCAGCGACTGAATCGGCTTGCCGATGATGGCGAGATAATAGAGGCTGAAGTTGATGCCGAAGAGGTACATAAATATGCCGATTATCACCTGCGAGTAGGCGCTGTAATGTCCGATACTGTCGTTGAAGATGGTAAATCCGCCTGTACCTGCCGTTGCAAGCGAGTTGACGACGGCATCAAAGATGGGCATATCAAAGGCAAGGAAGACCATTTCGAGAACAGTTATGCCGACATAGATGAAATAAAGGCGCTTGGCGGTGGTAGAGAGTTTTGGGGTCATCTTTTCAACGGTGGGACCCGTGCTTTCCGCGCGCAGAATGTGGACCGAGCTTCCGCCTGTGAGGGGGGTCAGGGCAAGCATAAAGACGAGGATGCCCATACCGCCGATCCAGTTGGTAAAGCAACGCCAGAACTTGAGACTGTATGAAAGGCTCTCAACGTCGGTGAGAATGCTCGCACCCGTTGTAGTGAAGCCCGAGACGGTTTCGAAAAAGGCGTCGACGAAGCTCGGGATGGCACCGCTGATGATAAAGGGCAGACAACCGATAACGCTGAAGAGCATCCAGCACAGAGCGACTATTACGAAGCCCTCGCGCGCGAACATAGCCTTCTGCTTAACGGGAATTCGCGAAAGGGGAAGACCTGCGGCGATGCTGATAATGAGGGGCTGTAAAAAGCAGAACACATCATTTTCGCCGTATATAAGGGCGATGCCGCAGGGAAGCAGCAGCAGAGCCGCTTCGATCAGGAGGATGAGTCCCGTTACGCGAAAAACCAAACGGTAGTTCATATTACTTCCTCCGATTATTCAAACAGGTCGTTGATGCTCACGATACCGGGGAGCATACTGACGGCGATGACGTTGTCGCCCGCCTCAATGACGTCCTTACCGCTGGGGGCAAAGGTCTTGTTCTTGCGGGTGATGCTGGCCAAAAGCACGTTCTTCTTGAAGGGCAGGCTCTCGATGGGCTTGTTAAGGAAGGGGCAGTCGGGCAGTATCCTGAACTCAAGTGCCTCGGCCGCACCGTCCATAATGTGATGCAGGGTAAGGATCTCGTTGTCTCCTGCATTTTTCATTGCGCGGACATAGCGGATGATGTTGTCGGCGGTCAGATTTTTCGGGTTGATGAGACTGCCGACCTTCATATGCATAAAGATGTCCTCAAAGTCACTGTGCTTGACCTTGGTGACTACCTTGATGTGCGGATATTTCTCCGAGACGTACTGAGAGAGCAGAGCGTTCTGCTCGTCGATACCGGTAAGGTTGACGACGGCGTCGGCATCGGCAAGGCCCTCCTCGTTGAGCAGGGAGGTATCGGTGGCATCGCCGTTGATGATGGTAGCCTTGGGCAAAAGTTCGTCAAGCTCAAAGCAGCGGTCGCGGTCGACCTCGATTATCTTGACGGCAACACCTGTCTGGATAATGATGCTGGACAGGTAGTAGGTCAGGCGGCCGCCTCCGTTGATGATGACGCTCTTGACACGCTCGGTGTTTTCGCCGATGCGCTTGAAGAAGGCGGTGGAGTCCTGGTAACTTGCGACAAAGGTAATGATGTCACCCGATTTGAGTGTAAAGTTACCCGAGGGGATGCAGACCTCGTCACCGCGGCGCACACCGCAGATAAGAACGCGGCATCTGAGTTTGGAGGTCAAGTCCTTGAGCATAAGTCCATCGAGGATGCTCTCGGGGCGGATGGCGCAGGAGAAAAGCTCGGCTCTGCCCTTTGCAAAGGTCTCGACCTTGGTGGCGGCAGGGCAACGGAGTATGCGCGAGATCTCACGAGCCGCCGTCATTTCGGGGTTGATGAACATACTCAGACCCATATCCTCTTTTATAAGGGATATGTCGCTGACATATATGGGGTTACGAACACGGGCGATAGTGTTGCCGACGCCGAGCTTCTTGCCGATGAGGCAGATGAGCAGATTTTTCTCATCCGACTCGGTCATAGCGATGAGCAGGTCGGCATCCTCGGCACCTGCGTCAACAAGCACCTGATGGGCGGCGGCGTCCCCCGTTATGCAGAAGACGTCGAGGTCGTTTCCGACCGTTGTTGTAACAAGAGGGTCGGTATCGATGACAACGATGTCGTGACTTTCGCTTAGGAGCTGTTCGGCAATCGAACGGCCAACCTTTCCGCAACCTACAACGATAATTTTCATATCATCCATCCTTTTTTACAATAGGAATGTAATTCACCCACTATTATAATCCTTTTTTTTCAAAATGACAACCATATCTTTTTTGACTGCGGATCGCCTTTCACCATTCGCCTGTTTTTTCATAGAATGAGAACGGAAGTATTGAAAGAAACAGGGGATATGCTATGCCGACCCAAACTATGTGGGAGCTTTCGCACGGGCAGTCTGCGACGGTGGTTGCGGTGACCGCGAGCGGAGCGATGCGCCGACGGTTGCAGGATATCGGGCTGGTTACGGGCGCTCGGGTGGAATGTATCAACCGAGGAATGTTCGGTGAGCCGACGGCATTTTGCATACGGGGTGCGGTGGTTGCTTTGCGCCGCAAGGATGCCGAAAGCGTGATCGTGGAATCGGTGCGATAAAGGGGCGTCGGTGTCTGAGGATGCCGATGCCCTTTCAGATAAGGAGAGATGAGAATGGGACTTACGGGTCAGTCGACGGGCAGAAGGGCCGCCCGAGAAGATTGGTCGCCTGCGGGTGACGGAGTGGTGATTGCCTTGGCGGGCAACCCTAACGTTGGCAAAAGCACCGTCTTTAACAGCCTGACGGGACTCAAACA
>JAZQID010000162.1:0-4969 GCA_045540915.1 Acutalibacteraceae bacterium | reverse complement strand
GTCAGCTGCATCAATCCGACTGCACCGACCGACGACACAGCATCAGCATCAAATCCACTTTCACATTTGACAACCGCCAACACAAGTTCCCTGCTGACTCCAAACTCATCCGAGCACTTGGTTATCTGCGCCTCATATTCAACAGGATAGAGGTATCGCACACCGCAATATGCTCCTGTTACGAGGATAAACAGCACCGACAATACAATTATTATAAACCTGAGAGCCTTATTCATTCATATCTCCCTGAGAACAGTATCAATAACCTCGTCGACCCTTTTTAACAGGGCTTCGGTGTCATCATTATTATAAACTATATGCTGACAATGTTCAAGATAAAAACTGTCGGGATACTGAACTTTAATTCTATTGATGATTTGTTCGGTGGTAAGAGAGTCCCTCTCTTGCACGCGCTTGAGGCGTATATCCCTATCGGCAAGGACACCGACAACCGTACTGCACATCTTATCGCAACCGCTTTCAAAAAGCTGAGGAGCGTCAAGCAAAACTAAATTCTGCTGACAGGACTCTATTTCATTGTTAACCTCGGAAATTATTGCAGGATGGGTCAAATCGTTAAGCAGTTGGGTGTTTTCCTTTGAAGCAAAGGCGAGAGCGGCAAGCTTTTTTCGATCAAGTGAGCCATCGGGCTCAAGAATGTCGTTACCGAAGGCGTTTGCCAGTTTAGGAAGCACCGCACTTCCATTTTCAACGATTTTGCGAGCGACACGGTCGGCATCAACTACATAGAAACCGCGCTCAGCGAACCGCTGTGCAACGGTGCTTTTGCCTGCGCCAATCGGGCCTGTAAGTCCGATAACAGTTTTCATTCTCCGTTCGCTCCTTTCACAATTTATAGGTCAATTACGTCAAATGCTGCGGCACGCAACAGCCTGTTATACACCGCAAGTCCTACACCTGTCTTTGATGGCGCGTGAACAAAGGCAACCTGCACACCCAATTGGTCGACACGCCTTAGCGCATCAAAAATGCCGTGGGCCAAGCTCAACTCATCTTTTCCGCTTCCGTATACTACTCTCTGAGAATTCAGCAAGGGTACATCTTCTTCAAAGCAGACGGCAACGCAAGCCTCATCACAAGAATTAACATATCCTGCGTATTTATCGGTGTCACCGCAAAGCAGGGTAACCTTTGTTTTAGGCGAATAGTGTTTATATTTCATACCCGGTGAGGAAACGTTTTCGGTGATCTCCTCGGACAAAACGGCTTTATCAAGTTCAACAGGTCCAATAACCCCCTCCAACATTTCAAGGGTTATTCCACCGGGGCGAAGCAGACGCTTTTTGCCGTTGGCAAGCAATATCACCGTCGATTCAACACCAACCTCACAATCCCCCGACATCAAAATTCCGTCAACCCGTCCATCCAGATCATTGACAACGTGGGCGGCTGTAGTGGGACTCGGTCTGCCTGACAGGTTTGCCGAGGGTGCCGCCAAGGGGCAACCGCTCTCGTCAATAACGGCGCGTGCAACGGGGTCGGACGGCATACGTATTGCGACGGTTGCAAGCCCTGCAGAAACGCAATCAGGTAGCAAGTCGCTCTTTGGTAAGACCATCGTAAGAGGGCCGGGCCAGAAGGCTTCGGCAAGTTTTTTCGCCGTTTCGGGCAGTTCGGTAACAAGCGGATGTATCTGATCAAATTCGCTGATATGTACGATAAGGGGGTTGTCCTGCGGACGCCCCTTCGCCTCAAACACCTTAACGATTGCATCTGCGTCATAGGCGTTTGCGGCAAGTCCGTAGACCGTCTCGGTAGGAATGGCGACAATTCCGCCATCACGGAGAATACGCGCGGCAATTTTCACCCCATCGTCATCGGGGGTATAGCCGTTTAGTCGCAAGGTATTCATCAATTATTCCTCCGCGTCAGCCTTCAACTTCTCTGCTCGGTCGGCGGTGATCAAGGCATCGATTATCTCGTCAAGATCACCGTTGAGTATCTGCTCAAGGCGGTAAAGGGTCAGTCCGATCCTATGCTCGCTGACACGTCCCTGAGGATAGTTATAGGTACGGATTCTCTCCGAGCGGTCGCCGGTTCCAACCTGAGCCTTACGCTCGCTTGCAATTTTATCGATCTGCTCCTGCTGAGCCGCCTCGTACAAGCGCGAGCGCAATACCTTGAGTGCCTTATCCTTATTCTTGAACTGACTGCGCTCGTCCTGACATTCAACAACGATACCTGTGGGTAGATGAGTAATTCGAATGGCCGACTCGGTCTTATTAACGTGCTGACCGCCTGCACCGCTTGAGCGGTAGGTATCTATCTGCAGGTCGGCAGGATTGATCTCGACCTCAACGTCGTCGACCTCGGGTAAAACGGCCACCGTAACGGTTGAGGTATGAATTCTGCCCTGCGTCTCGGTTTCGGGCACACGCTGGACGCGGTGAACACCGCTCTCAAACTTAAGGCGAGAATAGGCGCCCTCGCCAATGACCATAAAGCTGACTTCCTTGTATCCGCCAAGCTCGGTCGGGCTTTCGCTGATTATCTCGGTCTTAAAACGGTGAGACTCGGCGTACATCATATACATACGCATAAGACTGCCTGCAAAAAGCGCCGCTTCCTCGCCGCCTGCACCGCCTCTGATCTCAACGATAACGTTTCTGTCATCGTTGGGATCCTTGGGCAAAAGCAGAACCTTTAACTCGTCGGTAATTCTATCCAAATCGGCCTTTGCAGTTTCGTACTCTTCTTCAACAAGCTCCTTGAAATCCTTGTCCAAGCCGCCTTCGGAAAGCATCTGGTATGCTTCATCCAGCGATTCCTTGGTCTTTTCATACTCGTGGAACTTGTCGACAATGGGCGAAAGCTGCTTATGCTCGCGCATCAACTTCTTATACTGCTCCTGATCAGAAATTACGTCGGGATCCATCAATTTATTGCTGACGTCGTCGAAGTGTTGCTCAACCAATTTCAATTTATCATACATTTTATCTCATTCTCCTTTTAATATGTATCGGGCAAAATCAGTATCAAGGCAGCTAATCCTGACCCGATTCGGAGATAATCTTCTTGATATTACGCTCGATCTTCGCCCTCGGAACCATAACCTCTCGGCCGCATTTGACACATCTGATGCGGAAATCAATACCGACGCGCAGAACATCAAAAGCCGTGCTACCACAGGGGTGCGGCTTCTTCATTTCAAGCTTATCGCCAACATTGACATTCATAGTTTCGCCTCCAAAAACGAGCAACGACAGGCAGACGATAAATCGCCGCCTGCCGCAAAGAGTATTTATTATGCGGTAATGCCCTTGGTCTTTGCCGATGACGGCTCAACCGACTTTTTCGCTTTACTACGGGTGTAAACGGGTTGATTCAAGCCCTTGGCACAGTCGGCAGTAATGGTGACCTTGGTCACCGATTTGTCCGACGGGACCTCAAACATAACCTTGGTAAGCAGTCCTTCAAGTATTGAACGAAGGCCGCGCGCACCGGTATTACGTTCGATAGTTGTGTCAGCAATAACCTCAAGCGCCTCAGGTTCAAAGACCAATTCGACCCCGTCCATACGGAAGAGTTCCTCATACTGACGAAGCACCGAGTTCTTCGGCTCGGTCATAATGCGGATCATAGATTCGCGGTCGAGAGGGCTCAGGGAGGTCAGTACGGGCAGACGTCCCACCAACTCAGGAATAAGACCGAAGTGGATCAGGTCGTGGGGATTTGCAAGCTTGTAGAGTTCAGCCTTATCGGCCTTTGCGCTATCCTTGATGTCGGCACCAAAGCCGAGAGAGCCCTTCCCGATACGCTTTTCGACCAGCTTCTCGATACCGTCAAACGCGCCGGCGCAGATGAACAGAATATTCGATGTGTCGTTGCGGGTAAACTCCTGCTGAGGATGCTTTCTGCCGCCCTGAGGGGGAACGTTGGACACAGTACCCTCAAGTATCTTAAGCAGTGCCTGCTGAACGCCCTCTCCGCTTACGTCGCGGGTGATGGAGGCATTCTCGGACTTGCGCGCGATCTTGTCGATCTCGTCGATATAGATGATACCGCGCTGAGCACGCTCGATATCGTAGTCGGCCGCCTGAATCAAACGAAGCAGAATGTTTTCAACGTCCTCACCGACGTAGCCGGCCTCGGTCAAGGTGGTTGCATCGGTTATAGCGAAAGGAACGTCAAGCTTCTTCGCAAGGGTCTGGGCGAGCAGAGTCTTGCCCACGCCGGTAGGTCCGAGCAACAAAATATTGCTCTTTCCAAGCTCAACATCGGTCTCGTTAGCCATAGTGCGCTTATAGTGGTTGTAAACGGCAACCGACAGGGCAATCTTAGCCTCATCCTGACCGATGACGTACTCATTGAGATAGTCGTACAGCTCCTTAGGCTTGGGCAGTACAAAAGGCTTGGCATTGTCGTGGCGCCTGTTGTGTCCGCGCGGACGGTCAGATACGATGTCGTAGCATATCTCGATACACTCGTCGCAGATATAGATGCCGTCCTGTCCTACAAGCTGACGCACATCCTCCGACGACTTTCCGCAAAAGGAACAGCAAACCTCATTTTGATTTGTTTCGTTGCGAGACATAGGCTCCTCCGGTCAATTATCTCTTTTCGATGATCTTATCTATCAGGCCGTACTCAAGCGCCTGCTGAGCGGTCATAAAGTTATCACGCTCGGTATCACGCTCGATATTCTCGATAGGCTGATTAGTGTTTTCGGACAAAATTCTGTTCAAATTCGCACGGGTACGTTTGATATGGTCGGCGCGAATGAGAATTTCGGTTGCCTGACCCTCGGCCTGTCCGAGAGGCTGGTGGATCATGATCTCAGCATTGGGCAGGGCAAAACGCTTACCCTTTGCGCCCGAGGAAAGCAGGAAGGCTCCCATACTTGCCGCCATACCCATACAAATGGTAGATACATCGCACTTGATGTACTGCATAGTATCGTAGATGGCAAGGCCGGCAGAAACAGAGCCACCTGGGCTGTTGATGTAGA
>JAZQID010000161.1:0-3514 GCA_045540915.1 Acutalibacteraceae bacterium | reverse complement strand
TTGCAGGCTTTGCCGCCGCTATTTATCTGCGCGGTGTTGACGTCATTCAGTTGCCCACCTCCCTGCTTGCGCAGATCGATTCCTCGGTCGGCGGCAAGACGGGTTGTGACCTGCCGTCAGGAAAGAATTTGGCAGGCGCATTCCATCAGCCTCGGTTGGTGGTCATTGACCCCGACGTACTTGACACCCTGCCCGACGAATATATGCGTGACGGAATGGGCGAGATGATAAAATACGGCGCCATCCGTTCGGCCGACCTCTTTGAAAGGCTCGAAAAGTCGGAGCCCTTTGCTGATCTCGACCAAAACATCTGCGAATGTGTTGAGATAAAGGCCGACATCGTCGAGCGCGATTTCCGCGAGAATAATCAGCGCACCCTGCTCAATTTCGGTCACACGGTCGGACACGCCATCGAGAAGCTCGAGAACTTCGAGGGGCTTTCGCACGGCGCGGCGGTCGCCATCGGTATGTGCGCCATCACCCGTGCGGCTGAAAAAGTGGAGCTTTGCCACCTTGGAAACGCGGCGCGCATCGAGGCCCTTTGCCGCAAGTACCGATTGCCGACCGACCACAGCGCTACCCCCGAGGAGATCGAGGATGGCGCGATGTATGATAAAAAGCGGCTGGGCAACCGCGTCGTGCTTGCCCTTATCCGCAAGATAGGTGACAGCTTTGTATGCCCCATTGCAAGCAACGATCTGCATCAGTTGCTCGATGGCTGTATAGGTAACAAACGATGATCGCACGCATCAGACCAACCGGCAGACTTTGCGGCAAGGTTCGCCTGCCCTCATCAAAAAGTGCCGCTCACCGCGCTCTCATCTCCGCCGCTGTTGCGACGGGGACAAGCAGGATATACGGCATTGACCTTTCCAACGATATTTCTGCCACCATTGACGGACTGCGCGCCCTCGGTGCTACCGTCAATATCGGTGACGGGGTTATCGAAGTGGTGGGAATAGAACCTGTAAAACAGGCGGTCAGCATCAACTGCGGTGAATCGGGCTCGACCCTCAGGTTTTTAATTCCCATTGCCGCCGCATACGGCATCGAAGCCACATTTTACGGCTCGGGCCGACTTCCCGAGCGGCCGCTTGACGAGATAGTAAACCTGCTCAAAGTGAGCGGTATCGAGTGCGAGCATCCGCAGGGGCTTTCCCTGCCCCTTAAGATACGCGGACGGCTCAAGCCCGACGAGTACGTTATGTCGGGCGCGGTCAGCTCGCAGTATATCACGGGTATGCTCTTTGCGCTTTGTGCTATGGGTGGCGGAAGCATTCGCCTGAAGGACACCTTACAGTCGGCAGGTTACGTCGATATGACGGTGGACACCTTGCGCCGTTTCGGTGCCGACATAGCCGCTCAGGACGGCTCTTTCACAGTGAAAAACGGCCCGTCCCCCTGCGACATAACGGTGGAAGGTGATTGGTCTCAGGCCGCCTTCTTCCTGTCGGCCGCTACCCTCGGCGGCAACATCGCTCTCGAGGGGCTCGATCCCAATTCCGTGCAGGGCGACCGCGCCTGCGTTGAACTTTTCTCGCAGATGGGCTGCAAAATTGAGTGGCGCGACGGCGTTTTGTATGCTGAGAAGGGCGAGCTTCGCCCCATTGAAGTTGACGCGTCGCAGATACCCGATATGGTGCCTGCCTTAGCGGCCACGATGGCTTTTTTGAAGGGTAAATCGCGCATTTACAATGCCGCGCGGCTTCGCCTTAAGGAAAGCGACCGCCTTGCCGCGATGGCCGACGGGCTGACCCGAATGGGCGTGGAATGTTCCCTTACCGACGACAGCATCACCGTTGTCGGCTCGGCCGTGAAGGGCGCTGGGATTTCAGGCTATAACGACCACAGGATAGTAATGGCCTTTTCAATCGCCGCCTGCTTTGCCGAGGGTGAAAGTGAGATCTCCGACCCTCAGGCAATATCAAAATCATATCCCGACTTTTTCAAGGATTATCAATCGATTGGAGGAGATGCAAATGTCATCCGTAATCGGTAATTCAATACATATTTCGGTCTTCGGCGAGAGCCACGGCTCTGCGATAGGTGTCGTCCTCGACGGACTGCCTGCAGGAGAGGCCATCGACCTTGAGGCCGTCGGTGTGCAGATGCAACGCCGTGCCCCCGGCAACGACGCCACCTCTACCCCTCGCAAAGAGGCGGATATCCCCGAGGTGCTTTCGGGTATGCTCGATTCCTATACCACGGGTATGCCGCTGACCGCCGTTATTCACAACACCAACACTAAAAGCGGCGACTACGAGTATCTTAAAGACACTCCCCGTCCCTCTCACGTCGACTATAACGCCAACATCAAGTACGGCGGCCATTTTGACCTGCGCGGCTCGGGACATTTTTCGGGCAGGCTTACCGCTCCCATCGTTTTTGCAGGTGCGGTCTGCCGTCAAATTCTCGCTCGCAGGGGCATCGAGGTAGGCGGTCACGTTGCCGCTATCGGCGCGGTGAGCGATACTCCTTTTGACAAGGTAAACGTCGATGCCGACCTCCTCAAAAGCCTCAATTCAAGGCCCTTTGCGGTGGTTGACCCCGATGCTGAACTCAAAATGCGCGAAGAAATAAGCAAGGCCCGCGCCGACGGTGACAGTATCGGCGGCGAGGTTGAAATTGCAGTGACAGGACTTCCCGTGGGAGTCGGCGAGCCGATGTTCAGAGGGGTCGAAAGCGTGCTTTCAGGCCTCGTTTTCGGCATCCCTGCCGTCAAGGGCGTATCCTTCGGGGCAGGCTTTGATATTGCAAAAATGCGCGGAAGTGACGCCAACGACCGCCTTACAATGCAGGGCGAAAAGGTGCGCACCCTCTCCAACAACAACGGCGGCATTATCGGCGGCATCACCAACGGTATGCCCCTGATACTTCGCGCCGCCATCAAGCCGACCCCCTCTATTGCCGCTGAGCAGATGACCCTCAACCTTAAAACAGGTAAAGCTGAGCCTCTCTCGGTAAGGGGACGCCACGACCCCTGCATCGTTGCGCGCGCACTGCCTGCAATCGAGGCGGCTGTCTGCATCGGTCTGTGCGACCTGATGAAAGAAGGCGGTCTGCTGTGAACCTCAACGAGATAAGAGGCAAGATAGACTCCATCGACTCCCAGCTCATCGAGCTTATCTCTCAGCGTATGGAATGCTCGCGGCAGGTCGCTGAGTATAAAAAGGAGAACGGTATGGCGGTCTTTGACCCTGTGCGCGAGGCGGCCATACTTGAGCGTGTCGCCGAAAGGGGCGGCATCCACGGCGATGCCCTCAAGCAGATATGGGCAACCCTGATGGAACAAAGCCGCGTGCTTCAGTACCCTTACGTCGACAGCAAGGCCATCAGGCAGTTTGCCGATGCAAAGGACTGCGCAAAGGTCGAGGTCATCGCCTGTCAGGGCATCGACGGGGCATACAGCGCCCTTGTCGGCAGAAGGCTATACCCTAACGCGCAGATACTCTTTTTCGACAACTGGGCGCAGGTCTGCGAGGCGGTTGCCTCCGACAAGGCCGAGTTTGGCATT
>JAZQID010000160.1:0-13697 GCA_045540915.1 Acutalibacteraceae bacterium | reverse complement strand
GTGGCAGGCACCAAGTACCGTGGTGACTTTGAGGAAAGGGTGAAGGCGGCCATCGACGAGGTCATCAAGGCGACCGACGTCATCCTCTTTATCGACGAGGTTCACACCCTTGTCGGCGCAGGCTCTGCCGAAGGGTCGACCGATGCCGCAAATATGCTCAAGCCCCAGCTTGCGCGCGGCGAGGTGCAGGTCATAGGCGCGACCACCCTCAACGAGTACCGCAAGTATATCGAAAAGGATTCGGCACTTGAGCGCCGCTTCCAGCCTCTCACCGTCGGAGAGCCGACGGAGGAGGATGCAGTCGAGATTCTCAAGGGACTGCGCGACAAATACGAGGCGCATCACAAGGTGCGCATCAGCGACGAGGCTCTGACCGCCGCCGTTCAGCTTTCATCGCGGTATATCAGTGACCGCTTCCTGCCCGACAAGGCTATCGACCTCATCGACGAGGCATCCTCGAGGGTCAAGCTTCGCACAATGACGGTGCCGACCGACCTGAAGTCCCTCGAGGACGAGATAAAGCACATCTCCGACGAAAAAACAAACGCCATAAATTCGCAGGATTTCGAAAGTGCCGCTTCCCTTCGCGACAAGGAAAAAGAACTGCGTTCTCAGCTTGATGAGGCCAAGGAAAAGTGGCAACAAGACAGCGAACGCACCTCGGGCGTAGTCACGCCGCAAGAGATCGCGCAGGTCGTTTCGGGCTGGACGGGAGTTCCTGTTGCGCAGCTTACCGAAGAGGAAAGCGAGCGCCTGCTCCGACTTGAGAGCATACTGCACGAGCGTGTCGTCGGTCAAAACGAGGCAGTCACCGCCGTTGCAAAGGCAATTCGCCGCGGACGTGTCGGGCTCAAGGATCCCAAGCGCCCCATCGGCTCCTTCATCTTCCTCGGCCCCACAGGTGTCGGCAAGACCGAGCTTTGCCGCGCGCTTGCCGAGGCGATGTTCGGCGACGAAAACGCTATAATCAAGCTCGATATGTCGGAGTATATGGAGAAGCACACGGTGTCAAAGCTGGTCGGCTCCCCTCCCGGCTACGTCGGTTACGACGAGGGCGGTCAGCTGACCGAAAAGGTGCGCCGCAAGCCCTACTCGGTGGTGCTCTTCGATGAAATCGAAAAGGCGCATCCCGACGTCTTCAATATGATGCTGCAGATACTTGAGGACGGTGTACTGACCGACTCACAGGGTCGTCACGTCAACTTCAAAAACACCGTCATCATTATGACCAGCAACGTCGGTGCCCGTATGATAACCGAGAAGAAGGCCTCGGTCGGCTTCGGCGAGGCCTCTGCGAGCGACGATGAGTCCATCAAGGAAAGGGTAATGGAGGAGCTTAAAAGGCAATTCAAACCCGAATTCCTCAACCGCGTCGACGACATCATCGTTTTCCGCAAACTGCAGAGCGAGGACATCAGGCAGATTGCCCACAAGATGCTCTCCTCCCTTATCAAGAGGGTCAACGACCTCGATATCAGCATCGCCTTTACCGATGCCGCAGTGCAGGCCATCGCCGACGCGGGCTTCGACGCAGTTTACGGCGCGAGACCCCTTCGCCGCGCAATTCAAAGCCGCATCGAAGACGCCCTCAGCGAGCAGATCCTCGAAAAGCAGATCTCATCAGGCGACTCGGTCACCTGCGACTACAAGGATGGCAAATTCGTATTCGAGAAATAAAAAAAGACCGTCTTGCGATGCAAGACGGGCTTTTTGTAACAGCTTAATAGTTCTCGGCGTGAAGCTCGAAGTATGCCTGCGGATGAGCACAAACGGGGCAGATGTCGGGGGCGTTGGTTCCAACGACGATGTGTCCGCAGTTACGGCACTCCCATACCTTGACCTCGCTCCTGGCGAAAACGGCGGCGGTCTCGACATTCTTCAGCAGGGCGCGATAACGCTCCTCGTGGTGCTTTTCAATAGCGGCGACCATACGAAACTTCTTCGCCAGCTCGACAAATCCTTCCTCCTCGGCAGTCTTGGCAAAGCCATCGTACATATCGGTCCACTCATAGTTCTCGCCGTCGGCAGCAGCACCGAGGTTCTCAGCGGTGTCACCAATGGCGTTGAGCTCCTTGAACCACATCTTTGCGTGCTCTTTCTCATTATCGGCAGTCTTGAGGAACAGAGCAGCGATCTGCTCAAAGCCCTCCTTCTTTGCCTTGGATGCAAAGTAGGTGTACTTGTTGCGTGCCTGCGACTCGCCTGCGAAGGCGGCCTCAAGATTCTTCTCGGTCTGAGTACCTGCGTAGGGGTTGCTCAAAAGCTCAAGCTTATCACCTGAAACGCGGCACTTCGGGCAAACGGCCTCTCCCTCGTTAACGGTGAATACTTCGCCGCAGACCTTGCATTTGTAGGTTTTCATACAACTCGCTCCTTTATGTATAAATTCATTCAAGGCACGTAAACAACCGCGCACCTGTTCATATTATAACAACCCAGATTGGAAAAATCAACCATATCAAGCGGTTGATTTACCTAATTATACAATGCTATTCTCAAACATCTCAGCAAATTTCCTTGTCGCCTCGGACATTTTTTTGATTCCCTCAAAGACGTTCTCCTCAGTGTAGGCATCAAGATATCGGTCGGCCTCCAAGGTGAAGTAGCCGCTGTATCCGATCTCCTTGAGCGCTTTTGCGATGGGTACGAAATCAATGTCCATTGTAAAGGGCAACTGATGCGAATCGTGCCACTTGTCGTTGTCGTGGATGTGCAGAGCCTGCACCCTGTGGCCGAGCTGTTTTATCATCTCGACGGCAGAAGTGCCTATACCCCTCATCTCAGCGTGGCCGAGGTCAAGGCAGGCCACAAGGCAGTCGTCACCGACGAGGTCAATATGTTTACAGAAGTCTTCGGGGGTAGCACAGGCGGCAAAGCGCGCCTGATCCTTCTCTTTGTCCCAGCTCCACATATTCTCGGTTGCGATCCTGACGCCGCATTCTTTCGCAAACGGGAGCAGTTCATTGTAAAACTCGGCGTTTTCCTCGGCGCCCTTGTAGTTGTCGGGGTGGATAACGCAGACGTCGCATCCAACCTCTGCGGCACATTCAAGGGCTCGCTTCATACAACTGCGTATCTGCGGATGAGCTATCGGAAAAGGCGCGTGCGCCTGATTGCATATAATACCGTTATCGTCAGCGACCTGCTTGAGCCGTCGGGCAAACTTTAGGTAATCCCCGCTTGCCAACGGGTGTGAGTTTTCGAGCACGGACCGAGTATTCCAATCGTATTTACACATCGCGAACATAGAGAAATCCCAAGCGTCAAAGCCTGCCTTGGCGACCAGCTCAATAGCTCTTTCTTCCCCGATGATCTTCGCACAAGAGCCGATTTCAGTTGAAGTTTTCATATTTCCACCGCCTTTTGTTCATTATACCACGCTAAAGTAAAAAGAGCAAGGCAAACAATGCCTTGCTCTTTCTTGATTTACAGGGCGCGGATGGAATCGACCGCACCTATTTACCCATTCCTACATAGCCCGTTTCTTCGATAATATACTGTCCTTCCTCCGAAAGAATCCAGTCTATCAGTTTATGTACATTTTCATTAGAGTTTCCTTCGTAGGTCACAGCGTATACAGGAGCAACGATCGGATATGAATTATCCCGTATGTTTTCTTTATTGGGAACGACACCGTCAACAGCTATCATTTTAATATCGGGATTTTTAATAATTCCCTCGACGTAATATCGGAAGGAAAAGCCGATGGAGGTCGATTTGTTTTTATAATCTGCAACCTCCTCGATAATACCTCCCATACCTCCCACGGTAGTCTGCGTATCAGGCTCTATAATGGGGGTGTCGCCCATAAGTCTGATAAGCATACTCTGGCTTCCGCTTCCCTCGTTTCGCTGGAAGGGAACTATCTTTTCATCATTGCCGCCAACCTCGCTCCAGTTGGTTATCTCTCCCGAATAGATGCCCTTTATCTGTTCGAGGGTGAGGCTCTCTATGGGATTATCCTTGTGGACAAAGAAAACAAACGCCTCATAGCCTATCTGTGTGTATTCAAAGGCGGTGCCGTTTTCCTCGGCGTAAGCTATCTGTTCCTTTGATGGAGCGGCACCGATGAAGATATCGGTTTTCTTTTGAGCAAGTTCCTCGTATCCGCCCACGGTGTTGTTGTATTGAAAAACTCCGTCATACAGCTCCGTCGTATCGGGATAAACCGCATTAACAAAGGCTGAATAAACAGGAAACGCAGCAGCCGCACCGTCGATGATCGGCAGTTGTCCTGTCGGGACATCATCAAAATCAAGCGTCTTGCTGTCGATCTTGACGATCTTCGAATCTTCATCGAAGGGAAGGTACTCATATACGTTGATGCTCGGTGTAACGTCAATGGTTATCGCATCGTTATAGGCATTGATACCGCTCTGGGTGCAAATTAGTATTACAAAGCAAAGCAGATACGCTATATAAGAAATAACAAACGGCTTTCTTTTTCTTATCCAGATCAACGGAATTGCAAGCGGAAGAATAAGCGCACTCGCTATAATGGTTACAGCCCAAAATCCGCCAAGCGAAAGCAACGCCATCAAAATCATTGCCGCAAACGGACTAACGCCTCCTAATATGACCGTAGGCACTATCTTGGAGGTCAAATTTGTACTTTTCATATTTCCACCGCCTTTAGCCTAATTATACCACTTATACTCAAAAAGAGCAACAAAAAAGCACCGACTGAGTCGGCGCTTTTCACTGTGATTTTTAGTTGTTGTAATAGTCCTGCATACGCTGGAATGAAAGCTCATTGGCGATACGCTCCTGCGTTGCAGCAGACGCCGACGCATTCCACGCCGCCTCCCTGCGAAGCCTCTCGGCCGAGTCGCGCATAGCGGCGGTGTTGGCGGCGACCTGCGACTGCATATCGGCCGCCCTTCTTGCCTCCGCCTCCATTCGCATCTGGTGATATCTCTGCTGCTCAAGCGCTCTCTCGCGGTCGGCATTCTCCTTCTGAATACGGGCGACCTCGAGGTTGTACTTCTCGCGCTCGATCTCAAGCATCTTCTCGTTGTGCTGCATCAGGTCGAACTGTTGCAAAGCCTCCTTGATATTGTCAGCACGATGGCCCTCAAGGAAGTAGAGCAGCCAGTCGATGATGCCCTCATCCTTTTCCTTCGGGCCCAGAAGGTCGCTTTCCTCAGTCTTAACGTTCAACTCCTGAGCCTTGGCAATGGCCGCTTTTGCCATATCCATATGAACGTCCATCTCCGCGTCGATCTCGTACTTATGTACGTCCCACCAGGCCTGCCATTCGGCGCGGTCCTTTTCCTCTTTTTCGACGTTCTTGACGGCGTTGTCGTCGTCCTTCTGCTTTTCCTGCGCGACGATGGCCTTCTGCTCGGCGTTAAGGCGCGGATGCTTTTTCTTTGACGCGTAGACGATAGCCACAACTGCATTGGAGATCATAGAAAGGAAAACGCCTAAAATGTATATCAAAGCAGGCGCGTTGCCTCCCATATCGTCACCAAACGAGACCAGCAGAAAGCTCATTAGAGCAAAAGCAATAATAATGATGACGCGGACTCCCGAATAGGACTCGCTGAAAAAGCACCAAGTAAACAAAAGACCGGACGCAAAGAAGATAAGCTGAAAAGCGTATGCAAGCACACACGGTACGATGTTCTTGTTAATTTCCTTGATCTCTGTTACGTTGGTAAATAAGAAGCCGCTCGCGGTGATCATATCCAATATCGCCAGCAGAGCAAAAAGGGCAAGTATAACGGTGAAGACTACCCTTACGCGCTTGCGAATGGGCGCAGAGTCGCTGTACTTTTCGACCCACGCGTTATGGAATTTGGCGGTCGCCGTCTCAGCGTGATCGGTGGGCAGAGGCTGGAAGACAAACTTGGTTCCCGTCAGCTCTTTTTCGCACTCCTTGTACTTTTCGAGCTCGGCTTCGGACATATCGATGAAGCTCTTGGTTTCGGCAAGCATTCCACGCAACTCGCGCAACGCCTTAATATCAGACTGTCTGCTCATAATACCCTCCTAAAAATGAACATTCTGTAAATTTATTATAGCACCTAAAATCCCAACTGCAAGGGGTCGCACGATATTTCTACAAGATGCTACAAAACCGCAGGTGAAAATGTAGGATTTGACCAACGGTATGGAAAAACAGACCCCCGCATCCTGAGATGCAGGGGATCAAATTGTGACACACTTACTCAACGTCCATATCAAAATTATATATTCCGTATCCGGCTTCGTTTCTCACGAGCTCGATCTCCATCTCGGCTTCCACTCCGGAGATGGACACCCTCATCATTAAACTGTAGGCAGAGCCGCCGACGGTGCTGTCGTAAAACGAAGACTTAAAGCCTGTGTATTTCTCGATATCTACGCTTGAAAAGTCGACCCCTTTAGCAACTTCAACGCCTTCAAAAAAGGCCTCGAGATCAGCGGGGCGGTCAGGATGCAGAAATTCTTCTGCCGCAGCATAGTCTCCATTCTCTACAGCCTCAAAAAAGCTGGTGACGGTCTCTTTTGCCTCTTTCCCTTGAATTCCGCCCGAACAGGCAACAAGAGAAAACACGATAAGCAGAGAGACCAACAAACTAACTATCCTTTTCATTTTTATCACCTCGACCATATTATACCATTGTTTCTCACAAAGTGCAATCTATACGACTTAAAATGACACGCCCGTTTTAATAAAAAATGAACAACACAATCTCGGGGTCGTGGGGCTGATATTATACAATATTGCCCTTTACTTTTAATACCAAAACCAATATAATTATCTTCGGCAAAAGGAGATGTTAAATTTTGAAAAGCTTTTATCTTAAGCCCAAATTCTTTTCGGTTATAAAGAATTATTCGGCTCAGCAATTTACTAAGGACGTTATCGCAGGCGTTATCGTTGCTATAATCGCTCTGCCCCTGTCGATCGCGCTGGCGCTTGCTTCGGGTGTTGAGCCCGCCTGCGGTATCTACACGGCCATCGCGGCAGGCTTCTGCGTTTCACTCTTCGGAGGCAGCCGCATACAGATCGCAGGCCCTACCGCCGCCTTTGCGTCAATAGTCGCGGGCATCGTCGCCTCTCAGGGTATGGACGGGCTATTTATCGCCACCATCCTTGCCGGTATCCTGCTTATCCTGATGGGCGTTTTCCGCTTCGGTTCCCTTATCAAATTCATCCCCCACACGATAACCACCGGCTTTACATCGGGTATCGCTCTGACCATCCTCATCGGTCAGATAAAGGATTTCCTCGGCCTTACATACGCTGACGGAGTAAAGCCCATCGAAACCTTAGAGAAGATCGAAGCCAACATCCATTCCATAGGCAGTTTTTCCTGGCAGGCTCTCGTTGTGGGCGCGGTCAGCCTTGCGATACTTATAATCTATCCCAAGTTTGAGAAAAGAGTTCCCCCTTCACTTATAGCAGTTCTGGCGGGCGCCCTTATGGTTGCCTTCCTGCCCGGCTTTGAAGAGGGTGTATACACCATCCGCGACCTCTACACCATTCCGACCGGTCTGCCCAAGGTGGATTTTGGCGGTATGAACCTCAGCTTTGAAAAGATCTCGGCCGTTCTGCCCGATGCGTTCACGATTGCAATTCTTGCGGCCATCGAATCCCTGCTTTCCTGCGTTGTGGCCGACGGTATGGTCAATTCGCGGCACAATTCCAACGCCGAGCTGGTCGGTCAGGGAATCGGCAACATAGCCTCGGTGCTTTTCGGCGGTATCCCTGCGACAGGTGCTATCGCAAGAACGGCGGCAAACGCAAAAAACGGCGGCAAAACGCCGGTTGCAGGTATGGTGCACGCCATCGTTCTCCTGCTGGTGCTTTTGTTCCTGATGCCCTATGCGGGACTTATTCCTATGCCGACCATCGCCGCAATACTGTTTATGGTCGCTTATAATATGAGCGAATGGAAAAAGTTCGTGCGCATCGTCAAGACTGCGCCCAAGAGCGATATCCTTATCCTTGTCGTAACCTTTGCCCTGACCGTAATCTTCGACCTTGTCGTTGCGATCGCCGTAGGTATGGTGCTCGCCGCAATGCTCTTTATGAAGAGGATGAGCGATGAGACCTCGGTCAACGGCTGGAAGTATATTGACCCCGACACCGACGAGGACGGCATTGACCTGAGAGCCGTTCCCAAGGACGTTAGGGTCTACGAGATCAGCGGCCCCCTCTTCTTCGGTGCCGCAGACAAGATACCCGAGATCATCCTCAAGGATTATACCCGTTGCCTCATCCTGAGGATGCGCGCGGTGCCCTCTCTCGACTCAACTGCACTCAACGCGCTCGAGCTGCTTTATGAAAAGTGCGAAAAGCAAGGGGTAAGACTCATCCTGTCCCACGTCAACGAGCAGCCCTTGCAGGTTATGCGTAAGTCGGGCTTTTACGACAAGGTGGGCGAGGATAACTTCTGCGCTCATATTGACGATGCCCTGAACAAAGCCGGCAACGTAACGGTAAAATAAAGCGAAATTGTAACAAAAAGACCTTGTCTCTCGACAAGGTCTTTTTGTTATGGGTTGTGAATGATTATGAGGGGCAATTGACATGTGGGGGACTAAACTGAATGGTATTATTCTACTATATCAATCATTTTTTGTGCAACACGATTGTTAACATCTAAGTAATACTTCAATTCGGCATTACTCATTTCATCTTCATCCCAAGACTCAAAAGCATTGTTCATTTCATTCAACTTAGTCAACATCTGAGTATACTTTCCTATCAACGATAAATCGGTAGGATTTTCTTGGTACTTTTTCATAAATTCACATTATTCATCATAAAAACTTTCATAAGCATCCATTGCTTCCTTAAACTCCGGACGAATATTGTCGATTTGCTTGTTATTTTCAGTAACTTTAGATTCTGTTGATTCCTCTTAAGACTCTTCTTGTTTATTTGAACTGTTGCTTTCATTTACAACAATAGTTTTTATCAACTCATCATAAGCAGATTCAATATTTGAATTCAATTTTTCCAACGAACCAGCCTCAATCATGTATATACCGCCAGGTAGAAAGAAAATGCAACATTTTAGTTTAAAAGGTCCATCTATGTAATTAGCTTCTCTATAAAATTCTATGCCAGGATAACTAGCAATTTTTACATCACTTTTTTTCTCTATTTCTTGTCCTTCGATAATCTCGTCAAAAAGCTCGTTCACTTTATTTGTATCGCCCAATTCTTCTTCTGTTATTTCATCGGCAGAAATAAACTTTATACTAATTGTACCACTGTTTATATCCTTGTCTTCACTAAGACAATACCAGTGGTAAACACTGCCGTTGCTTGTCTCTTTTTCAAAATACCAATTTGCTAAAGTGCGATAGGATATACTACCTAAAGTATGCTCTTTAGTATACTTCGAAGCATCCATATTGCCAGAGCAAGCCGCAAAAGACACAACAATTACTACAACCAACAATAACGATAACAATTTTTTCATAATAAAGCCTCCTTTTTCTATCTTGAATAAAAACAGATTCTTCAAGATATTTTAATTATACTCAACTTGTTAAGCATAGTCAAGAAGTTGAGTATGATAATATTAAAATGGTGATAAAAATGATTAGTTATGCGCCATTTTATGAAACGCTTTTCAAAAAAGGAATAACTGAATATAATCTAATTTTTAAGCAAGGCTTTTCGGCGAACACACTTCACCGAATGAAAAAAGGCGAGGCAATTAACACAAAGACCCTCGACGCTCTTTGCTATGCGCTTGACTGTGAGATTAGCGACATAATAAAGTTTGAAAAAGAATAGCACCTGACTCCGTTTTGGAATCGGGTGCTGTTTTTATTTGTAGGGACAGGCAACCTTCGACTGTCTATTGCTGTCGTTTGCATCCGCCTTAACGATGCTTTTACAATCCGTCTGCAAAGCAGACACTTTATTTCTTCTTCAAAACAATAGCGGTTCTGTTGGGCAGGTAGCACTTAAACCCTACCCAGCCGGCAGACGTCGTCGTGGTCTCGTATTGAGCAGAGGTGTCAACACGGGAGAAACCTCCAAACTCACCGTCATCCGAAGAAAGAACAACGTTATACGTGCCTTCTTTGCCCACGGGCACAAAATATCCGTCAAAGGATTTTGTCGGGTGGAAATTGAAAATAAACACCATATCTCCCTTAGTATAGATGAGGACCTTGTCATCCTGATGAATCCATCTGTTTTCGGCCGATAAGGCAAGCACGTCTTCTTCCTTAAGCAGCCTTATCATAGCCTTATCAAAATCATTGAGTTCTCTGTATCTGAGGTCGGGATTGTCCACCAAACTCCATTGTCTGCGGCAATAGTGGTAGCTCCAGCCGTTGCCCTCGCGCGGAAAATCTATCCACTCGGGATGTCCGAACTCATTACCCATAAAATTAAGGTAGCCCTCGCCCGCCAATGATGCGGTAATAAGGCGGATCATTTTATGAAGCGCAATGCCCCTGTCTACTACAAGGTTACCGCCGAATTTGTTCATACCGGTATACATCTCGGCATCGCAAAGGCGGAACATTATAGTCTTGTCCCCAACCAAAGCCTGATCGTGAGATTCGCAGTAGCCGATATTCTTCTCCTGCGGGCGTCGGGAAGTAAGCTCATACCACAGTTTGCCAATGTCCCATTCGTCGTCGGCATATTCTTTGATGGTCTTTATCCACAGATCAGGCACACCCATAGACAGACGGTAATCAAATCCGATACCGCCATCCTGTATGGGAATACACATTCCCGGCATACCCGACATATCCTCCGCTATCGTAATTGCGTGAGGGTTTATCTCATGAATCATTTGATTTGCCAACTGCAGATATGTGACCGCATCGGTATCGGTGTTCATTGAAAAGTACATATCATAGTTTGTAAATGCGCTTCCAAGTCCGTGGTCGTGGTAAAGCATAGAGGTTACTCCGTCAAAGCGGAAGCCATCGAAATGGAAGACCTCCATCCAATACTTAAGATTTGAAAGCAAAAAATGCAGCACTTCGTTTTTGCCGTAATTGAAAAGCTTGGTGCCCCAAGCGCTGTGATCGCCCTTTTCGCCCTCGTGGAAGAATTGGTACACGGTGCCGTCAAACTCATTTAGTCCTTCGTTAGTGTTTTTTACCGCGTGAGAATGCACAACGTCCAACAAGACGGCAATGCCCATTTCGTGAGCGGTATTTATAAGTTCCTTCAACTCTCGGCTACTGCCGTAACGCGAGGAGGCAGCGAAAAAGTTAGAGACCTGATACCCAAAGGAGCCGTAATATGGATGCTCCATGATCGCCATTATCTGTATGGTGTTATATCCCAGCTCCTTGATTCTCGGCAGGATGTTCTCGGTAAATTCGCGATAGGTGCCCACGGCACCCTTTTCCTGCGCCATACCGATATGACATTCGTAAATGAAGGGTGTCTTTTGGGGCACAAAGCTACCGTCGGTCCAAGGAAATTTTTCATAGGTGTCCTCAATTTCGGCACACCATAAGTATGTCTGCGGATCCTGCACTACCCGCGTAGCATAAAGCGGAATGCGACGCAGTATCTGCCCCGAATTTATAACGATAGCTTGTACCTTTTGCCCTGCTTTAAGCGCGTTTTTACCCTTGAGATGTACCTCGAAAACGCCGTTTTCAAGCTTGGTCATAGGGCAATTTTCAATATCCCAGTTGTTGAAATCACCCGTGAGGTACATCTCGTCAGCGGCAGGCGCCCACTCTCTGTAGACCCAGCCGGTGCGAGTGCGGTGAAAGCCAAAATACTTATGACCGTTGGCGAAATTACCAATTTTTCTGCCGTTGCCTAAAAGAGCCTTCCTCTTACCGATAAAAAGCTCTGTTCTTAGATCGATATCCTTTTCAAAGGGTGCTAAATACGGGTCGATCTCCAAAATTCTGTTTTTTGTGCGCTCGCTCATTGAAATCCCTCACTTTATAATTATTATACTATATAGAGGTGACATATATCAATATATTTTATATATATTCTGCAAACGTAATTGACCTGAAAAATTGCAAAAAGAGAAAATATAAAAACTAAAATCGACATCCTTCCCACGAAGAATGTCGATTTTTGATTTTTCGAACGGATGAGATGCCTATCAAATTATAAGTATCGCATTTGTCTTATTGTTAAATCTTTTTCCTTTCGCACTTCTATGTTTTTGTGCTCTGCCATTTTGATAATATACCACGCATTTTCCATTTCAGTTGAAACATCCAAAACACACTTTTCTTTATTATATAAAGCTATGATAACGCTTTTCTCGTTTGTGGTTTCACATTTTCGCACGCAAATAATATCTTCCCAAGAAATACTCTTTTTGAACATAAAAAACGACGATGCTGTTAAGTTTTGCTCGTTTACAAAGCATCTAAAAGATAGAGCATCTAAGGAGAAAAGCGCAATTAAAACAAGGAGGACGATAAATACAAAAAACAAAACCCGTGTATCCAGATCAACAAATAGACTTCCTATACCAAAAGCAAAGGCAACCAACAACGATGCAATAATTCGCATTATTATTTTCTTGTTAGTATTCTTTACCATAAAAGAATTTATGTATTCTATTTCCGGCATACTCTCGGGAGTATCCTTTGCCAAACCAAAAATCAGTTCTAATATACCCTCAATAAAATGTTGCATATGGTCACCGCCTTTGATTTATTATAGCATAAAACCAAAGATTAAACAAGTCACGCTTGCTTTTCGGTGGTTTGGATCGGCCTTGGCGGAGGTTTTCATTAGGAATTCGAACCGGTGTGTCTCGTTTATAATATCGATTTATCTTTTAATAGATAAATCAATTCATCGGACAAAAACCAACATTCTCCATCTTTTATAAAGTACCAATTATCGCCTGATTGATATAAATCCTGATAAATTTTTAATCGGGGTTCGTCCTTTAGGCTAAAAATCACATCAACACCCGAAAGATAATCTTCAGGACTTACATCAGTTTCCGTCTTGATAAATGCTTCTTCAAAAACAAATTCAATTTCCGTACCTTCGATGATAAATTTTTGTTTTTTGAAATCATAGTCATTTCTTATATAAACATTTCTTGTACTACCTGTTTTATCTCCATTTCCGGAAAGAATATATAATGGATTTTCCGTTCCGTCTGTGTAGTAGTAAAAATCGGAGAAAGGAAATCCATAGCTCCAACCGACTTGGACATCGTTTACGGTCAAATCGGTTCGCAGCCATACATCAGTAGAACAATAGTCGTTTCCGTGATATTGCAATAAACTTTCATCGCTTTCAGGGTCTTGCTTCCACTCCAACTCGCCGTGCAGGTCACTTCCGATGTGATCTATAATTGCAGTAGCAAAGATACCGATTATTATAAGGCTAACAAAAATTGTTGCTATTATTATAATTGTTTTGATCAATTTTTTTCGCATCATAAAGCACCCCTTTCATTATAATTATACAACAATAAAACAAAAAACACAAGGCAAAAGCCTTGCAAAAACACTTCTTCACTATTCACTCTTACTTATTACTTTCCAAAAATCCGAGTATATAAGAGAAAAGTGAAGAGGTAATAGTGAAAAAGTAAAAATCCCCGCACTGAGGCGTTGTGTTCTAAAGAACAGTTTTATTGTGCATGGAACGGTTGACATATTTACGGAATTGTTGTATAATAACCTTGATAAAATAAAAGGCGGGCAATAACGTGGACATTAAACTTCTCATTCGCAGATTCTTGGCATTTGTGATAGACTGGAATATTATGTTC
>JAZQID010000159.1:0-2963 GCA_045540915.1 Acutalibacteraceae bacterium | reverse complement strand
GGGCAGTCCCTATCAGCCCGATTGCGCTTTGGCAGGCAATCCCTTTTACATCGACCTCAACAGGCTGCACCGCGTGGGACTTCTGCGCAAGAACGAGATGCCGGTCAGCGACGGCCGCTTCGTCAACTATTCGCAGATATGCCGCGAGCGGCCGCGGCTGCTGAAGGAGGCCTTTACGCGCTTTCGCAGGAGTGACTCGATGGACGAGTTTTGCCGCGAAAATGCCGAGTGGCTCGACGGGTACGCGCTTTTTTACGCGCTGAAAAAGCACTTTCACGGCGCCGATTTCAGAAGCTGGCCCGAGCAGGTGCTTCACCGCGACAAGCAGGCGCTTGAGCGGCTGAGCGAGGAGCTTGACGAGGATATCCGCTTTTGCAAGTTCTGTCAGTACGCCTTTTTCACCGACTGGTATGCACTGCGCCGCTATGCCAACGAGGCAGGGGTCAAGATAATCGGCGATATGCCGATATACGTGTCGTCCGACGGAGCAGACGTGTGGCTGCACCCCGAACAGTTCGAGGTAGATGCCAGTCTCAATTTGACCAAGGTGGCAGGAGTGCCGCCTGATGAGTTTTGCAAGGACGGGCAAAGATGGGGCAATCCCCTCTACAACTGGGAGGTAATGGAGAGTGACTCTTTCGACTGGTGGCGCAGACGAATGGAGCAGGCCTCGGTTATGTACGATGCCGTTAGGGTAGACCATTTCATCGGATTTGCGCGGTATTATTCCATACCTGCCGAGAGCAAGGATGCGCGAAGCGGCCGTTGGCGCAGGGGACCGGGTATAAGGCTGACCCGTGCACTTGACGAGGTGCGGGGCGACACCGACCTGCTTGCCGAAAACCTCGGTATAATGCACCCGACGGTCGAGCGACTGCTTGAGCGCACGGGGTACTACGGAATGAACGTGATGCAGTTCGGCTTTGACGGCTCGACCGACAACCGCCATCTGCCTCATAACGCGCAGAAGAAGACGGCGGTGTATATCTCCACCCACGACAGCGACACCGCTATGGGCTGGATAGGGAAATGCCCGCCCGACGAGCAGAAATACGTCGCCGATTACGTCGGCGCGCGCACCCGAAATCAGATGCACGACTGCCTGCTCAGAGCGGTCTACGCGCAGGTCAGCGACCTTGCGATCTTGCAGATGCAGGACGTGCTGGGGCTCGGGTCCTCGGCGCGAATGAACACGCCGGGCACCGCGACGGGCAACTGGCGTTGGCGAATGGCACAGCACGAGTTCAGCGACCTTGTCGCGCAAAAGCTCAGGGGGCTTGCGACCCTCTACGGCAGATAAAATTCACTATATAAAGGGGAGAAAGCCTTATGGCAAAATTTGAGACCATTGTAAAAAACGACCTTGCAAAGATAGGGCGAAGTATCGAGACCGCATCGGTCGGCGAGCTTTACAATGCGGTAGCACGCGGTGTCGTGGGTCAGGTTGCGACCAAGTGGTGCCGACCGCGCAAGAAAAAGTGCGCCGCCTATCTCTCGGCGGAATTTCTCATCGGCAGAAGCATTTACAGCAACCTGCTCAACGCCCGACTCGACGAGCGATTCCGCAAAATGATGGCTGACCACGGGGTCGATTCCGACCTCTTTGAAAAAATAGGCGATGCCGCCCTCGGTAACGGCGGCTTGGGCAGACTTGCCGCCTGCTACCTCGATTCAGCGGCAAGCGTCGGGCTGAATATGAACGGCTACGGCATCAGATACCGCTACGGACTGTTTTCGCAACGCTTCGATAACGGATTTCAGAAGGAAACGGCGGACGATTGGCTGCGCTTCGGTGACCCTTGGAGCACGAGGCGCGAATCGGAGTCGGTGGAGGTAAAATTCCGCGACGGGTCGGTTACTGCGGTGCCCTACGATATGCCCGTTATCGGCTACGATCAAAAGACGGTCAACACCCTGCGGCTTTGGCAGGCGGAGAGCAACGAGCCCTTCAGCTTTGACCTTTTCGACCGGCAAAAGTATGATAAAGCGGCAAGAAAGCGGCTCAAGGCCGAGCGTATCTCCGATGTTCTCTATCCCAACGACAGCACCGACGAGGGCAAGAAACTGCGCATAAAGCAGGAGTACTTTCTGGCCTCGGCCACCCTGCAGGATATGCTCCAAAAGTGCGACGGCAAGCCCATCGACCGTAAGTTTGCCATTCAGCTCAACGACACCCACCCCGTCTTTGCCATCCCTGAGCTGATACGCTTGCTCATCTCAAAGGGTATGGATTTCGACGAGGCATTGCAGACGGCGCGGCGCACCTTTGCCTACACAAATCACACCGTTATGCCCGAGGCGCTTGAGACCTGGCACGAGCACCTTATAAACGCGACGGTGCCTCAGCTTATGCCGATAATAAGAAAACTGCAGGAGGCCTTGCGCAAGGAGTTGGCTGAAAAGGGTGTGACCGACTTCGAGGGGTACGACCTGCTTGAAAACGACCGAATTCATATGGCGCGAATGGCGATGTTCGTTTGCCACAAGGTCAACGGAGTCGCACAGCTTCACACCGACATTCTGCGCGCCGACCTCTTTAAGCGGTGGGATGAAATATACCCCAACCGCATCGTCAACGTCACCAACGGCATCACCCAGCGCCGATGGCTCAAGCTCTGCAACCCCGAGCTGACCGAGCTTATCTCGACCCGTATCTCAGAGGATTTTCTCAAGGAGCCCGAGCAACTGACGAGACTGAGAGAGCTTTCCGAGGACGATGAGTTCCTTTCCCGACTCAACGGCATAAAGCAGGTCAAAAAGCAACAGCTTGCCGAGGTCATCGCGCGCCGAGAGGGAAAACTTATTCGCACCGATGCCCTCTTTGACGTGCAGATAAGGCGACTTCACGAGTACAAGCGGCAGTTCCTCAACGCCTTGGCGATACTTGACACCTACTACCGCGTTAAATCGGGCAAATGGAACGATTTTGAGCCGACGGTATATATCTTCGGCGCCAAGGCGGC
>JAZQID010000158.1:0-18409 GCA_045540915.1 Acutalibacteraceae bacterium | reverse complement strand
GGCCCATATGAAGCTGACCCGTGATGTTCGGAGGGGGTATAACTATTGTATACGGCTCCTTCTCGGGATCGGCCTCGGCGTGAAAATATCCGCCGTCCACCCAAAATTTATAAAGTCGGTCTTCAACCTGCAGAGGATCGTAGACCTTTTCCAATTGTTTCTTCATATCTTAAGAAAACTCCTCTCAATAGGGCATAATTTCCTATTATCTTAAGTATATATTGTATAATGGCTGATGCGTTTTGTCAATATTTTTAACTCCAAAAACTGCTGTGACATAAATGGGACACCACGTTGGTTATAATAAGGTCAGAAAGGACAAGGAGGTCACAAAAATGACTAACGAATATACAGTAAGAAGTGCTATCGAGATACTCATCGCAATTTTGCTTGTGGTTGGGGTCCTATACGAGGGCAGGATAGCCGAATGGGAAGCAAAAATCGCAAAAAAGATTCGCCGCCGTTTCTTTCGCAAGGACAACGTCATTCCATTTGACCCAAAAAGATCGCCGCGCGACGAATCACGGGCGATCTGAGGTTGAGGAATAATATAATTTTGCGCTCTCGATAAGGTTTTCCGCCGTCACCGCTCTGATTGCCACGTCCTCGCGTGAGGTGTGGTCAGACAGCACGTCGGTGAGATATACGGTGCGAGCCTGAGTGTCGGGCTCGGTCGCTTCATAGGTATAGGGCTGAGAGAAGGTATCGGTACTCAGCGCGATGATATAGTACTGAGGCTTGCGCTGTGCGGTCATACTGCTGAGCAGGACATCGAGGGCAGGCAGGCTCTTGACGTTGACCGAGACGATAACGGGGGTCTCCTCGCTGAACCAAGCGAAGCCCTCCCCTCTTCCGTCGGTTACGAAGATGCCCGAAGCCTTACTTGCATCGCCATAGCTTTCGCCGTATATCGAGTCCTCACGCAAGTTCTCGGTGGTAACGATGCCGAGTCCTACCGATAACATAAGGGTGTTGTTGACGTTGTGCCACTTGCGGTAAAGCTCGTAGGGCATCGCCTTTTGGTCGATGTCGGTCCAGCCGCGCGCGACCAAGCGGCTCTTGTCCGCCGATGCATCGGAATACCACATCACGACGGCAGGGGCAAGCTCTGCAAGAGCGAGGGGCATCTCGTAGGATGCAGGTATATTTCCGCTTTGTGCACTCCAGACGGCGTAATCGCCCTTGACGGTGTCCCCAAGGGTGCCTGACCTTATTAAAAAGCTCAGATAAACTGTGCCTTCAGCCCCTGCGGTGTTGACCGAAGGTTGCTTTGCATTAAATTTCTTTGCGGTGGTTACGGAGGACAGGAAGGTGGCGTTTGAAAACCCGCTTACCTGCAGGGCACCGAAGCCAAATGTGCTGAGCAGGGTGACAAGCCCGTCGGGCTTCTGCTCAACGAAAGCCACCGCAGGCAGACTCCAGCCCTCACGCTGAAGCAGGCTCTCGAGCATAGCCTTTTCCCAATCCGCCTGCATATCAAGGTTGAGCATCAAAGCACCGGTTGCGTATGCGTAATCGGCAAAATCGGAGCCCTCGCCCGAAAGGCAGAGGTATTCCCAAAACTCACCGCTATCGGCAAGCAGTTGACTGTATGCCGCCTGCTTATCTTTATACAGGTTTCGCACGTCGGATATCTGTCCCATCGCGGTAAGCGCATATCGGCGGGCCACCTGCTCGGTTGCGATAAGCTTATCACTTTGGACCGCCATATTGAAGGCGACCTCATATTCATAGGTTTCGGGGGTGTATATCACGACTCCCTTGATAAGCGAGGAATACCTCGCGATAACGCTCTCAACAGTTGCCGACTGAAAATAGATGCCCATCTCGTCGCTCGCATAATTTTTCCAGAACAGGTCGGCGCTGTCCTCGATAATATATAGTGCCGCGCTGTCATACCGAGCGATAAGGCCCTGCAAGCTGCGGAGCATCGAAAGGGTGTCGGCATCCAATCCCTCAGCCGAAACGGTATAGACGCAGACCGCCTGACGAGGTGAGTAGAAGGCGGTGCGTTTAGTCATCGTGGTCGGCCTGATGGCAGGCGGCTGTTGCGAGCTGACCTGCGAAGAGGACTCGGGACTTTGCACCGAGGGGGACGATGATGACGAGGAAGACGGGTCGTTTGACACAGATAAGGAAGAGGACGGCCTCTTGGACGGACGAGAACTCGAACCCGTGTCAGAATCACAGGCAACAAGGCTCGCTAAACACATCAGCGCGAGCAAAATACATATCAACCGTTTCACCGTCAACGCCCTCCTTTCATCATTTGATAAACATAATTCCCCAAACTAACGCATATTTTATCACTTTATTTTCAATTTGGCAACAACAAAAAGGTTACAATTATGTAACAAATTACTCATTGATTTGTTTTGGGAAATGTTATATTATAAAATAAAGACTGAAAAGGAAGTGCATTTTCCGTGACCTACGAGTATAAAACAAGGGGAGTTTGCTCCCGTTCAATAGTCATCGATGTCGACAACGAGACGGTAAAATCGGTACGCTTTGTCGGCGGGTGCAACGGCAACACGCAGGGGGTTGCATCCCTCGTTGCAGGAATGAAGCTCGACGATGTTATCGAGCGTCTTTCGGGCATCAACTGCGGTGGCAGAGGTACCTCCTGCCCCGACCAGCTTTCACAGGCTCTTATTCAGATAAAGCAACAGCAATAAGGAGTGTTTGGCATGACCTTTGAAGAGGATGTCAAGATATTTGATTCAAAAGAAATGCGTAAGGCCGCCGCTCAGCGCGCCGCCGCATACATACAGGACGACGCGACGCGCGATATGCTCGATGCCGCAAGGAGCATCGGCGCGGGTCTTGCTCAGCGCACAAGGCAGGCGGAGCGCGGCTTTGAGCTTGATATCGACGATGACCTGCTGCTGCAAAGGCGGCTTTTGCTCTGTTTTGCCGTGTCGACAGGCCTTGAAGACAACGCCAAGACGGTGCAGGTAGCGCGCACTGCGCTCAACTCCTTCTACGACACCCTCAAGCGCTCCGATCCCGAGTTTTACGACGACATCGGCAGCAGCGGTTCCCTCTCCTTCTACTACCTTGCCAAAAGGCAGAGCGGCGACCCCGTCAGGCGCATCGGGCAGACCTTTGCGATGATGTGCGGTCAGGACGGTGACCCCGTCTGTCAGGAGCTCGGCGAGGCGCTCTATTGCCGTTACATCAATATGGTGCGCGAGCTGTTAGAGCAGCTTGCTCTCGGCAAGGACGAATAGCATATTTGCAAAAGGCGACCGCTAAAAAAGGCGGTCGTCTTTATAATTTCATCTTGCAATTATCGCCAAATATGATATATTGTCGGTAGGGATGTGATGATATGACATTTGAAATTCGCAACGACCAATTTATAAAAGACGGAAAACCCATCAAGCTCATTTCGGGTGCCGTTCATTATTTCAGAAATATGCCTGATTGCTGGTCGGATATCTTCCTGAAGCTCAAGGCACTCGGATGCAACTGCGTCGAGACCTACTGCGCTTGGAATATGCACGAAAAGGTGCCGGGTCAGTATGATTTTTCGGGCATCCTTGATATTGCCAAGTTTATAAAGACCGCGGCCGAGCACGACCTTATGGTTATCGTAAGGCCGGGGCCCTATATTTGCGCCGAATGGGAGTTCGGCGGTCTGCCCTGGTGGATTCAGTCGGATGAAAACATCGAGATACGCTGTATGAACAAGGCTTACATCGCCCATTTTGACCGTTATCTCGACCGCCTGTGCGACGAGATAAGGCCCCTGTTGTTCACCAACGGCGGCCCAATAATTATGGTGCAGTGCGAGAACGAATACGGCTACTACGGCGATGACAAGAAATATCTGTCCTACCTAAAAAACGGATTTATCAGAAGAGGCATCGACGTTCCCCTATTTACCTCCGACGGCACCTCCCGTTCCAACCTGCTTGACGGCTCCATTGAGGGCTGCCTTGCCACCGTCAACTTCGGAAGCAGGGTCGAGGAAAACTTCAAGGCGCACGATGAGCTATTCCCCCGCTCTCCGAAGATGTGTATGGAAATGTGGGACGGCTGGTTTGATGCGTGGGGTGATAAGAAGCACCACACCACCTCTGCCGAGGATTACGCCAAGGTGGTCGACGATATGCTCAGCCGAGGCAGTCTCAATATGTATATGTTCATCGGCGGCACCAACTTCGGCTTTACCTCGGGTGCAAACCACTACGAGACCTTTGCCCCCGACGTAACGAGTTACGACTACGACGCTCTGCTCTCCGAGTGCGGCGATATCACTCCGAAATATCTTGCGGTGCGCGAGGTAATTCAAAAGCACACCAAGGCCGTTCTGCCCGAGATACCCGCAAACCGCGAGAAAGCGGCCTTTGGCAAGGTTGCGCTGAGAGAATGTGTCGGTTTCTTTGACTCGTTGGAAAAGCTTTCGTCGCCCATTTACTCCAATGTTCCCTTGTGTATGGAGAAATACGGAGGTGGATACGGCTATATTGCCTATCAGACGGTACTCAACCGCGATTATGATAAGGTTAAGCTGTCGTTTGAGTCATTAGGTGACCGCGCGCAGATATATATCAACAGAGAGTTGGTTGACATTCTTTATATCAACGACCGACTGGAGACCGCCATATCGGCTAAAAGCGGCGATGTGCTGACCGTCCTTTGCGAAAATATGGGCAGGACCAACTTCGGCCCCAAGATGATGCGCAAAAAGGGCATCGCTGGCAGATGCCTGCTCGACGGCAAGATCCATTTCGATTGGAATGCCTATCTGTTACCGATGGATAATCTTGACAGGCTGGAATTCGGCAGCTGTGAAGCAAAGGAAAAATCGGCGTTTTACAAAGGCTTCGTTAACATCGACTCGCCGAAGGACACCTTTATGAAGCTTAACAGTTTCACCAAGGGATTTGTCACCGTCAACGGATTTAACATCGGTCGGTATTGGGAGATCGGGCCGCAAAAGACCTTGTACGTACCCGCATCTCTGCTGAAAGAGGGCAAAAACGAGATCATCGTCTTCGAATCGGACGGCATCAAGGGCGAGCCCGAGATCGAGCTTTGCGCCGAGCATATAATATAGCGAAAAGCCGACACAAAAGTGTCGGCTTTTCGCTTATTCGTGCCTGTTGCTCAGGTGGAGAAGATGGGCTATGCCGGGGATCGATTCGCCCTGCTGGCTTGAGGTGGGCGACATAAGCGCGCCCGTCGCGCAAAAAAGGATGTCGTTGAGTTCGCCCTTGTTCATTCGGTTGAGCAGGTTGGAGCAGAGCACGCTACCCGAGCAGCCGCATCCCGAGCCGCCCGAATGGACGTCCTGCGCGTTGATATTAAATATCATCACGCCGCAGTCGCGGTGCACTTTTGAGATGTCGACCCCCTCTTTTTGCATCAGCTCGCCAAGCAGCTTTGAGCCAACGACCCCGAGGTCTCCTGTCACCACCGCGTCATAGTCATCGGGACCCGTTTTTGTGTCCTCAAAGAAACGCAAAATAGTATCAGCTGCAGCAGGTGCCATCGCCGCGCCCATATTGTTGGCATCGGTGACGCCGAGGTCAACGATTCTGCCCAAGGTCAGCCGCTCAACGTGAGGACCCTCTCCCCTGCCAACGACACAGGCGCCTGAGCCTGTGACCGTCCACTGCGATGTGGGAGGCCGCTGTCCGCCGTAATCGATGGGTTGGCGGAACTGCCTTTCTGCCGAGCAGAAATGGGAGGATGTGACCGCTACGGCGCGCTCAGCCCAGCCGCTGTCCACCGCCAAGGCCGCGTTGATGAGGGACAGCGCCATAGTCGAGCAAGCTCCGAAAAGGCCGACCAGTTGGATGCCGAAATCGCGCAGCCCGAAGGTCGAGCCGATGCATTGGTCGAGCAGGTCACCTGCAAATATGACGTCGATATCGGAGGCGCTGAGATTTCCTTTTTTGAGGGCGTACTGCACCGCCGTTTTCTGAAGCAGGCTCTCGGCACGCTCCCACGAGGCTTCGCCGAGGGTGGTGTCCTCCGCGATGTAGTCAAACTCGGCGGAAAGAGGGCCTTCCCCCTCCTTTTTGCCGACCGCCGCCGCGTAGGATATCACGGCAGGATGGGTCGGGGTCGATACTGTGTATTTTCCGATTCTCTCAGGCATAATTCTTACCCTCTTAACTGTTGTTGAATGTAAAGAGCTTTTCACAAACCTCTTGTTTTAATTTTTCCAAATGTAGCTCAAATATACTTTCTGATGGCTACATCAAATACTACGAGCAATATGTTTACACCGATTTCGAAATATGGTATAATGTGGGCATCGAGGTGATATTGTGAAATCTTTGGTGGTTCTTTACGCGTTGATCTATTCCGCAATAGTCGGCGCTCTTGCCAACAGCTTTGTTTTAATAAAACACTTCCCGTCGGCACCTTTTATATTGATCGCGTTGTTCGTTTTGTTAAGTGTTTCGGCAATCTTCTTAACATTCAAGGCCAAGGCAATTAAGATCAAATTTTGCCTGCTCGGCACCGTACTGCTTGACTCTTTCTGCGGGTCGGTGGTTTTGAGCTTGGTCTGGCAAATCCTTGTTGCTATCAAATACATCCCCCACGACGGTATGACATTCGTTTGGAGTTTGGTGGTGTGCATCGCCGTCAACGCCGTTGTGTTTTGGGCAGGAATTATCTGCGTTTATCTTACCTCGACACAGTTGGGCATAAGGCTGCGTGTCATCGGAATCATCTGCGGAATGATGCCGATCGCTAACCTTGTAGCACTGTTTTTCATCATAAAGACCACCACTGCTGAATGTCTGTTCGAGACTGAAAAGGAGCGGGTAAACGCGCAAAGAAAAGACTTAAAGATATGCGCCACAAAATACCCGATCCTCTTGGTGCACGGCGTGTTTTTCCGCGATACCAAGTATTTTAACTATTGGGGCAGGATCCCGAAGGAGTTGAAGGCAAACGGCGCAAGTATCTTTTACGGCAATCACTCATCTGCCGCGTCGGTGGCCGACAGCGCCGCAGAATTAAAAGAGCGTATCGACGAGATACTCGCCCAAACCGGTGCCGACAAGGTCAATATCATAGCACACTCAAAAGGCGGGCTTGACTGCCGTTATGCCATTGCAAAGCTCGGTGTTTCCGACCGCGTGGCCTCCCTGACGACCGTCAACACGCCTCACAGAGGATGCTTGTTTGCCGATCATCTTCTGACCAAGATCCCGACCGACATTAAAGAGAAGGTCGCTCGTGCATACAATTCCACCCTCAAAAAATTCGGCGAGACGGAAGCTGATTTTCTTGCGGCTGTGAGCGACCTGACCGAGTCCTCTTGCACTCGGCTTAATGATGAGTTACCTGCTCCCGAGGGCATCTACTGCCAAAGCATCGGCTCGGTGCTGACCAAGGCTACGAGCGGTAAATTTCCGCTGAACTTTTCGCACCCGTTGGTAAAGCATTACAGCGGCGAAAACGACGGTCTCGTCAGCGTCGATTCGTTCGAATGGGGCGAAAAGTTCACCCTCCTTAAACCCGACAAAAAGCGGGGCATCTCCCATGGAGATATGATCGACCTCAACCGAGAGAATATCGACGGATTTGACGTCAGAGAATTCTACGTCAATTTAGTAAAAGAACTTAAAAGCAGAGGACTGTAAGCGAGGGGCTACAGATGAGAATATTTGATTTTCTTAAAAAGAAGGGTGCAAAAAATGTTGAATTTTTAGCACAGGTGAGCTTCACTACTAAAGAAACCCGATTCAAATCTTCAATTGTAATTTGCACGGTTTTAGAAGGCGCCTTGAATAAAAATGATACGGTGTGTTTTATTGATACAAATAATAAAATGATTACAGAAGGAATAGTTTCTGTAATCAATCATCAACGGAAAAGCGTTTCACGCATTGAAAAAAGCAATACTGACAGTAACGATATTGGTTTGGAATTCCGCGATATAAATGACAAACCGATCGAAAATGCAAAATTTATTTGTAAATTTAGTGAATGATCTGAAAAACAAAGGATTATAGAAAAGGCTTGACCGAGGGTCAGGCCTTTTCGTTTGCCGAAATCTGTGTCGAAAGATGTTTACATTAATTCGGCGATGTGGTATAATTCTCACGATTTACAGAAAGGAGGGGCTCGTCTTGCGTTCCGACCGCTATTCGCTGACCGAAGGGTCAATTTGGAAGTCAATGTTGCTATTCGCCCTGCCGGTCTTTCTCGGCAACGTATTTCAGCAGTTATACAACGCTTTCGACGCTTGGTGCGTAGGCAATTACATCGGCGACAACGCTTTGGCGGCCGTCAGCTCCTCCGGAAGTCTTATCTTTTTGATGGTCAGCTTCTTTAACGGAGTTGCTATGGGCGCAGGGGTTATTATCGCACGCTCATTTGGTGCAAAGCAGTACGACGCCTTGAGCAAGGCCATACATACCGCCATCGCCTTCGGACTTTGCACCGGCATCGCGCTGACCGTTTTGGGCGTTGCGCTGACCCCGACCATACTTCGTTGGATGGGGACACCTGCCGAGGTTATGCCCCAATCGGTCATCTACTTCCGATACTACTTTTTTGGCGCTGTGTTTACGGTTATGTACAATATTTTCGTCGGCATACTGCACGCAGTCGGCGACAGCAAGCATCCGCTTTATTACCTCATATTCTCCACCTTTATCAACATCACCCTCGATATGCTCTTCGTGGCCGTGCTCGGCTACGGCGTAGGCTCGGCCGCCATTGCCACCACCATCGCTCAGGGTATCAGCGCGCTGCTCTGCTTTTTACATATGGTGCGAATCGATGCGCCCTATCGGGTCAGCATCCGCAAGATCCGTTTTCACATGGACAGCCTTATGGAGATCATCCGTTACGGTCTGCCCTCGGGGGTTCAAAACAGCGTAATTGCTCTTGCCAACGTCTTTGTGCAGACCAACATCAACAGCTTCGGCAAGGCGGCTATGGCGGGTTGCGGCTCCTACTCTAAGCTGGAGGGCTTTGCCTTCCTGCCGGTTACCTGCTTTACTCAGGCTCTCTCCACCTTCGTTGGTCAGAACTTGGGCGCAGGGCATCATAGCCGAGTAAAAAAGGGGGTTGCCTTCGGTGTGGCCTGCAGCTGCACTATGGCTACGGTCATCGGAATCATCACCTATATTTTTGCGCCGCAGCTCATCGGGTTTTTCTGCGAATCGGCAGAAGCGATCAGTTTTGGAACCCAGCATATGCGTACCATTTGCCTTTTCTTTTTCCTGCTGGCCTTTTCGCATTGCATTGCAGGCGTGTTGCGAGGCGCGGGCAAGGCGACGGTGCCGATGTTTACCATGCTGGCCTGCTGGTGCGTGTTCCGCGTGACCTATATATCGGTAGCGGTGAAGCTGGTCAATCAGCTGACCACGGTATCCTGGGCTTACCCGATCACCTGGGCACTGAGCAGTATCGTTTTCCTGATATATTTCCTGAAGGCTGACTGGATACACAACTTTGACAGGACGTAAAAAATCGTGTGCCAATAAATAACGCCAAAGCCGGAATTACAAATTAAAAACATTTACATTATAGCAAAGATGTTGTATTATAAAGAAAACCGGAAGGAGTGATACTGTTATGAAAAAAATCAGCTTCATCGGCGCAGGCAGTGTTCAGTTTGCAACGGCTGTTGTAAAGGATATTACGACCTATCCTGCTTTGGATGATTCACAGATCTGCTTGATGGATGTTGACAGTTACAAGCTCAGCAAAATAACCGAATGCGTACAACACATCAAGGAAGAAATGGGTTCCCACATTACCATTACTTCCACCACTTCACGCGAAGAAGCTCTCACCGATGCAGACGCCGTGATCGTGACCGTTTTTAACGGTGGTGTAAATATCTGGCGTCACGAAATTGAAATTCCTATGAAATACGGAGTGGATATCAACGTTGGCGATACACGCAGTGTTTCGGGTATTTTCCGAGCGCTGCGGAACATTCCCCTTTTGCTTGATATTTGTCACGATATCGAACGGATTTGTCCGAAGGCAGTAGTGCTGAACTACACCAACCCAATGGCGATGCTCTGCAAAGCGATGCAAACCTATACAAAGGTGGATGTAACAGGTCTTTGCCACAGTGTACAGGGCACCTCCAAAATGCTGGCAGAGTGGGCCGGAGTGGAATATGAATCGCTGAAGTATACTTGCGTCGGCGTTAACCATATGGCTTTTTTCACCGAGCTGAGATCCAACGAAACCGACCTATATCCTATACTTCAGGAAAAGATAAAAACAGAGGAATATTACAACAAAGAAAAGGTGCGCAACGAAATCTTCAAAACCTTCGGTTACTATGTGACCGAATCCAGCGGTCACAATTCCGAGTATACTCCGTGGTTCCGCAAGCGTCCTGACTTGGTTCGCAAATACTGCTCCCCCGACGGTGCTAATTGGAATCCGGGCGAGCATGCCTATTCCCTGAAATTGCGCCAAAATCCCCAACGGTTTGACGATTTGGTCAAGTCGTTTATGGAGACACCTATCAAAAAAGAGCGCGGTCACGAATATGCCGCAAACATTCTTAATGCCCGAATCGGCGACGGCACTCCTTTTGATTTTAATGCCAATATATTAAATAACGGCAGCGTGGAAAACCTTCCCTTTGATGCTTGCGTAGAAATTCCTGTAACTGCAGTTAAAGAGGGCTATATCCGCAAATTCAAGGGAGCACTGCCATCGAATATTGCGCCGCTGGTTTCCTACACGGCTGCTATTGAAAATCTAACCGTTGAGGCGTGGGAAAAGAAATCCAAGGCCCTCGTTTATCAGGCGGTTTCTCTGGATCCCCTGTGTTCCGCCGTACTAAGTCTGCAGGAAATACGTGAGATGTGTGACGAACTATTTGTTGTTAACAAAGAATATCTGGGCGATTTTCAATAGTAATAGGTTGTCCTTATCGGTTAGTCCGTTGATTGCAGAGGCTACAATTCATCAACTTACTGTAACAGGGCAAAAATCACCTTCATCGAACAGTCCGATGAAGGTGATTTTACTGTCATAGTATCGTCGTGAGCCAATAAATAACCCCATACACCGCGCTGGCGGTGATGCCGAAGACAATAACAGGGCCTGCGCTGCTGTCAATATAGGACACAGTGACCGATGAAAACATTGACATGGAATGGCGTGCATGGTATAATCACCTGTAAAAATAATGACCAATTTTATGCGGAGGTGTGTTAAAATATGCTTAAGTCTTCACCTGCTGTATTCGCAGTAGGAAATAACTATCAAATTATGGTGGAGGTTCAAAGCGAAGCCTTTATGAGTGTAAAAATTGGCAACAAAACTTATTACGATGAATCAAATGGCATTATGAATTCATTGTCGCCTCTTCACCGCGTGAATGTACCTATGGAAGCACTCGACAATGCAAAAGAATATACCATTTGCATCCGTCCACTCATCGAGCGCAAGCCCTATTTTACCGAAACAAAAGAACTAATGGAATTTAACTATAAATTTAGTCCTATTCCTGAAAAAAACATTCGTGCTTATCATATTTCTGATGCACATAATCAAATCGACAATCCCGTAAAAGCTGCAAAAACATTTGGTAATATTGATTTTCTTATACTTAACGGTGATATTATTGACCATAGCGGTGCCCCTGAAAAGTTCGCAAATATTTATGAGATTTGCGCCGCTGTTACAAACGGTAGCATTCCGGTATTATTCTCTCGCGGCAACCACGATATGCGGGGCAACTTTGCTGAAAAATTTGCTAATTATACCCCTAGTCAAAATGGCAACACCTATTACACTTTCAGACTCGGCAGTATATGGGGAATTCTACTTGATTGTGGTGAGGATAAGTTAGATACCCATCTCGAATACGGATATACTGTGGCTTGTCACACATTCAGGGAAAGACAGACCGACTATATACGTTCAGTCATCAAGAATGCACAAAGCGAATATGAACAAGAGGACATTAAAACAAGGCTTATAATATCACATAACCCATTCACACAACAGTTAACGGCACCGTTTGATATTGAGGAAGATATTTACCATGAATGGGCCTCGCTATTGAAAGAGCATATAAAGCCCGACCTGATGATATGCGGTCACACGCATAAATACGGTATAAATTATGTGGGTGGCGAAAACGATCACCTCGGTCAACCGTGCACCGTAGTAATTGCCTCCGAGCCTCAGTGTGAGCGTTTCATCGGCTGTGGCTTTATTATTAACGACAGTCAAATTGAAATTATATTCACCGACAGTCTTGGCAATACGGTTTCGAGAGAGATTTTAACGAAATAGCAAAAGGCTTGACCTTGTGGTCAATCCTTTTGTATTAGAATAAAGTTGTTATCCAATAAACAACCCCATACACCGCGCTGGCGGTGATGCCGAAGACAAGGACGGGGCCTGCGACGGTGAACATCTTGATACCGATGCCGAGGATCTGACCCTCTGCCTTGAACTCGATTGCGGGTGATACCATCGCGTTGGCGAAGCCCGTAATGGGCACAAGCGAGCCGCAGCCCGCCACCTTGGCATATTTTTCATAGAGGTGCAGAGCAGTGAAAAAGGCGGTAAGCCCGATGAGTGTGACCGACACCAGCGTTTTCGAGTCTGTCTTCGTGATTCCGAGGGCGATGTATATATTAAGCAGGACCTGACCCAAGGTGCAGACAAGGCCGCCGATACAAAAGGCAAAGAGGCTGTTTTTCAGCATAGGCGAGGGCGGTGACGCCTTTTTGGTCATTTTGTCGTATTCTTTTTTGGTCGGTTTCATAAGACACTCCCCTTTTGCTGATAGTGTGCCCGACAATTTAGAAATAATCCTTTGTATATGCAAAAACACATCGGTTTGATCGACCGATGTGTTTTTTACTGAGTATAGCTCAGGCTGAAATAGTACCTCTCGCCGTCTATCTCGATATGTTGGGTCAGAATATGGGTGCCGTTCGGCAGGTTTTGGGTATCGGTGGCTTTCAGACCCGACAGCCCTTCTCCGCTTAGCTTGCAAAGGCTCTCCTTTTGGGTCCAGAGTCTTACAAATTCATCAACGGGGTCAGCGGCCGAAGCCACTGCCGTTCGCTCGCCGACTGTAAATTTTCGCTCGGCGATCTGCTTGCACCGTTCGGCATCCTTGCCGCTTAAAGCCTCGATATCAATGCCGATTCGGGATGCGTTTATGTCGAAAACGTCAAGCCTGACCAAGTCGGCAAGTTCTTTGCACCCAGCAACATCTTGAGGAAGGCTTAAAGCTACCGCCACCGCGCCCGACGAATGTGACACCGATATGTCGGCGCCCTCTTCGTTCAAGCAGGGCCGACCCTTATCGGTACGGAAAACGCGCCCCTCGGGGTCGGTTATTCCGAGATAAACCTTCAGCAGTTTATCCCGCAGTTTGACCGCACATTCGTGCTCGCGTGATGGATCGCAGGTTACAAAGCCAACTACTATCATACCGCGTCACGCTCACCGCGTCGCAGTACTCGGCGCAGCATTGACAGGAAGAATTCATCCTTCAGCAACAGTAACACCGCAACGTATACGACAATTCCGACGACGATCTGAACGAAGGTGTTGAGGATGCTTACCTCGGTCGCAAGGGAAACGAGCCACACGGCCGCACCCATTACAACGGCGGCGAAAAAGCTCTTCCACCCCTGAAGCAAGATGGTCGGCTTGAAGGTGTGGCGCAGGAACCAGAACTGCACGGCGGTTACCGCGAACTCGGCCAAAACGGTGGCGATCGATGCGCCGATACAGCCGAGCGGCTTAATCAGGATAAGATTGAGCAACGCGTTGGTAACGGCTCCTACTATTACCGACGTGGTATAAAATTTCATCTGATTGGTGGGCAAGAGGTACTGGGTGCCGAGGGTGTTGCTCAGTCCGATCATAACGATTATCGGGCTTAGCACTATCATACAGGGGGCAACCTTCTCATAGCCTGCACCGAAGTACCACGGCACGAACTTGTAAGCGATGGCCATACATCCGAACATACAGGGCCACATCAGGAAGAAAAGGTACCTGAAGGAGTTGTTGATGTATTTTATGACCTGCTCCTTGTCCTTTTTGGAGTGGCTGATGGCGATGCGCGAGAGCATAACCAGTCCCATAGCGGTGACCACCGTCAAGACAAGTTTGACTATCTTTTCAGCTTGACTGTAATAGGCGACCTCGTTGAAATCGGAGAGGAACTTTATCATCGTCTTGTCAAGCTGAGCGTAGATAGAGGTGGCTATCTGCGGCAGAAAGACGATGAGCACGGGTCTGATATGTCGCAGGGGCCGAAGCTGATGCATCGGCATACGGATAAGGTCGCCGCGCAGGCAGAACCATAGCCAGAGGTTGCCCAAAAAGACGGTCGCGGCATAGCAACCGATATAGACAGCAAGGTCTTGCTCGGTCTTGACAAACAGGAAGATGCAGGCGACTCCCGTTGCCTTTACAGCGAGGTTTCTTATAGTCTGCACCCTGAACTGCTCGATGCCTTGGAAGAACCAGCTTATGTCCAGAATTGATGCAAGTATCTCGATGCTGAAAAGGTAGTAGTAGAGGCTTATCTCCTTTACCATCAGCTTTACGCAAAGGGTGTAGAGCAAAAACGCAACACCGACGGTTACGGTGCGAATGGCCTGAAGTTCCCAGAAGACCTTGCTACGCTTGACTAAATCATCACCGCAGGCGGCGATCTCACGCTGACCGTATAGGTTCAGCCCCACACAGCCGAACAGCACAAAATAGCCGACAACCGCCTGAATAAAGTTGAACACGCCGACATTGTAATCCCCGAGGACTCGGGAAATGTAGGGCATAGTTATCAACGGGATAACAAGCACAAGCAGTTGATAGCTGAGGTTATAGATATAGTTTTTGGTTAGCGAAGTCTTTTTCATTTTTTGATTCCTAATTTCCTGCGATGGAGAAGTGACACCATCGGGTAGGTGAATTTTAACTTAAGGGCACGCACCGTTTTGAGATTGCAAAAGCGGTTATAAATGTCAGCTGATGCACCCTCTAAGCGCGCAAAGAAATTGTAGAGGTCGGCCTTTCTCTCTTTGCAGGGGGCAAAGGAGAGGAAGACGCTCAGTTGGGCGCCTGCGACCGATATGATACCGTCGGCAACATAAGTAGCTACCTTTTCGTCGGCGGTGCCTGATCTAAGGTATTCCTCGTATCTCTCAATCAAGGAGAAAAGCACCCTTTGGTGCATTTCGGTGTTGCGTTGCATACTCGAAATGCTCATACTTTGGGTGGAAAGACTGACGCGGTACTGATAGATACTTTCGGGCAGATAGACGGCCGTTTTGGCGCAAAGCATCGGGAAATAAAGGTACTGTGCGTCGGTGTAAAAGCAGTTGAAAAGGCGTATGCCATTCTCTTTGAGCAGGTCGGTGCGGTATACGGTGTCGTGCATCGAAATACGCGAAAGGGACTCCAAAAATTCGCCCGTCGGCATAACCTTATAAGGCTCGGCGCCTGTGACCGTTTTTAGAAAATGCTCATTAGTATCGTTGTCCACTTCCTCGTGGTTGCAGACCACCATATCGGCGTCGCTTTCCCGTAAAAAGCCGACAAGTCGGCTGAATGCGTCAGGGTCGACCCAATCATCGCCGTCGACCATACGGAAATAGCGGCCGGTAGCGTTGGCAAGTCCCGTATTAACGGTCGAGCCGGGGCCTGCGTTTTGCTGTATAATCAAGCGAATGGAATCGGGGTAGCGGTCGGCATACCCCTGCACAAGCTGAGGGGTCGAATCCTTTGACCCGTCGTCGACCACCAAGACCTCGACGTCGTCAAGCACTCCGCTATCGACGAAGGATTGCAGATTTTTCTCTATGAAGGCCTCGACGTTGTAGGCGGCAACGGAAATTGAGAGCAGCTTTTGCATTTGGGGGTTGACCTCCGATCAGTTCGATTCGGCGTGTGAAAGACAGCCTGCCGACACCCAGAAAATGAGGGTCAGGGGGCTGATGACATATACTATCTCGGTCATAAACATCGACGAAACCAAGGCAGTGAGCACCGCAGCAAAAAGTGAGGCATAGGTATAAAAATGCTTTGATGCAAAGTAGCGCGGCATCTTTTTGAAAATGCCGACGGCGATGACTATTGCGGCGGCAAGGAAAAGCCCAAGTCCGATTATACCCTGCGACGCGAGAATGTCAACGAGGACGTTATGCATCGTGTTAAAGACCATATGGTCGTTGTTTATAATATAGGTGTCAGGCAGATTTTCCTCGGCGTAGGCAACGATATTGCCGTGGGAAACGCCGACAACAGCACTCGAGCGGAAGAGTTCAAAGGCGCTGCCCCATATATCAAATCGGCGGTTAGACACATCCTGAGCGATGTCCCCTTCCCTGCCTATCGGCTCGAGGTAGACCTCCTCGCCTGCGACCTCCTCCATTTCGGCAACGGTATTATTATACACCTCTCCGCTCAATGCTACAACCCCAAGAACTGAAGCCGTTACAACGACTGCGACCGCCAAGGATAAAGTGACCCTCAGCACCGCCTTTTTGCCTGAAAGCAGGCGCAAGGCATACATAAAGCCGAGCACCGCCGTTGCAACGATAAGGCAGACCTTTCCTGCACGGGAGTCGGAAAACTCGATATAAACGAGCTGGAGTAAAACGTTCAGCACGAGATAGGCGCGTATGAGCCAATGCTTATGCTTTATAAAAAGGCATAAGCAGAAGGCACAGCATATCACCGCCATAACTGCGGCGATGTTGGGGTCCCAATATGCGCCGAAAAGCCGTCCCCACCAAAATCCGATGTTATAGGTCGGGCCGAAGTCCTGCTCGAATATCGCCTTGACACCGAGGAACAAAAAGGCAAAGCTCAGCAGGCTGAGCAGGAAGGTCAGCGAGATATAGTACCACATGCATATCTCGGTATGGCGGCGCGAGGTCTCGTCAGGCGAAACCTTTGAATAAGAGTAGAGCAGGGTTATTTCAAGGCCGAGAAAGGCTAAAAAGCGAAGATTGTCATACCATCCGTAGCCTATATTCACCACCGATGAAATGAGGTAGGACAGGGCAAAAAGGATCAAGAGCCAAAAGCCCTTGGTGGCGGCATACTCTTTCCAATCCTTCACCCTCAAGGCAAGCAAAACTCCGCCAAGGGCGAGCATCGGCCATTGTATCCACGAAATAACGGGGTTGCCGAAGGTCAGGCTGCTGTACTGCAGAAAGCCGACCGTCAAAAACATCAGCTTGAAAACTATCTCGCCGATGTCTGTCAATTTTTCTCTACGGGTCAAGGGGTCTTCCTCCAATCCTGTAACAGCAGCTCGCGCAACATTTCGTCCTGATGAACTCGCGAAAAGCGGTTGCGAAGCTCGGCCGATATCTGCCCTGTGCAACGAGGCTGATTTGCCATATCAAGCGCCTTTTGCGCCCATTCGGGCGCAGGCTCTCTCAGCCGCATTTGCGCGGCGTTTGGTGCAAGAAGGGTCTCGCTTGTTATTTCGGTGCTCATAAGGCAGGGCAGGCCCGAAAACTGCGCTTCGAGTGCGGCTATGGGCAGGCCCTCGTTTCTTGACGGGAAAACAAAGACGTCGGCCGCCTGATAAAGCTCGTCAACATCGGTGCGAACACCTAAAAACCGCACCTTATTCTCAAGTCCGAGAAGAGCCGTCTTTTCCTTCAGCATCTGCTCATCGGGGCCTGAGCCGACAAGCAAAAGCACAGCATTTTCCTGAATCTCCGCCATTTTGGCAAAGATATCGAGCAGAAACGACTGATTCTTTGCATAAAGCATATTCCCGACGTGAAGAACCACCGTCGAATCGGAAAGTCCCATTTCCTCGCGCACCCTTGCGCGCAGTTCGGGGTTAAATGCAAACCTATCCTCATCGACGGGGTTATAAATTATCTTGGTCTCGCCTGCTCGGTTGCCGAAAAGCCACTTGGCCGCCTTTCCTGAGCAGGCAAGGCGCACATCGGCAGAGCGGTTGACAACGAGACGGCATACAAAGTTGATACAGCCGCGTACAAAACGCGCAAAGGCGTTTTCCGAGCCCGAAGCGGAATTGTGAGAATGAACCTTGACGGGCAGGCCGCAGTTATGCGCGGCGAGCAGGCCGATCATATTCAGCGGCTCCGATATATTAAAATATGCGCCGTCGTAGTTGCCAAGCTCGACTATGCGACGGATGGCCTTATACTGCGCAAGAGGGGTCTTGAGGGTGGGAATCTCGTAAAGCTGACTTCCGATAAGATCGAGCCTTTCCTTCAGCTCGGGGTCGATGGCGTTGGTCAAAAAGTCCATACGCACTCCCTCGCGCACCGCCTGCTCGGTCAGGTTCAGCAAATATTTATCAATGCCGCTGTGACGGCCGTCGATCAGGTAACCGACCAAAAGTTTCATAAACCGTACCTCTTATTTATATAGCTTAAGATATAACTTCCATCCGAAGCGGTAGAATTTATACCCGAAG
>JAZQID010000157.1:0-1963 GCA_045540915.1 Acutalibacteraceae bacterium | reverse complement strand
CTCTTGCCGTCCTCGAGCATTGTGACCGACACGACCTCCGACGGGGCCAGGCTTGCGGCGATGTACTCCTCGGGGTTTTCGCTGTACTTGACGATGTCGATCTTCTCGTTGCCGATCTCCTCAAGGATACGGGCAACACGGGCTCCGCGCTGACCGATGCAGGAGCCGACGGCGTCAACGTTGGGATCCTTGCTCCAGACCGCCATCTTGGTGCGGCTTCCGGCCTCACGGGTAATGGCCTTGATCTCGATGGTGCCGTCGAATATCTCGGGAACTTCCTGCTCGAACAGGCGTCTTACGAAGCCGGAATGGATGCGGCTGATGCGGACCCTCGGGCCCTTATCGGAGTCGAGAACGTCAACGATGAAGATCTTGATGGTGTCGCCCTCAAAGAGCTCTTCGTCGGGCAACTGCTCACTGCGGGGCAGGGTGGCCTCGGAGTTGGCGATCTCAACCACTGCGTTCAGGGTCTCGGGATCAACGCGCAGAATCTTGGCGGAAACCAGCTCCTGATTCTTGTTCTTGAACTCAAGACGGGTGCGGTCGCGCTCAGCATCGCGGATACCCTGACGGATAACGTGCTTGGCGGTCTGAGCGGCGATGCGGCCGACCTGCATAGTGTCGAGCGGAATTTCAACGTAACCGCCGACAACGGCGTTCTTGTCGATCTGGAGAGCATCCTCAAGCAGCAGCTCTGCAAACGGGTCCTCGACCTCGGCAACAACGCTCTTGCGAACGTATGCGTTGAAGGTCTTGCTGTTGCAATCGATGTCGCAGAAAACGACGTCGCGTCCGCCGTGGTCCTTCTTGATGGCGACGACGATGGCGGAAGAGATCTTCTCCGCAAGATAGTCGGCAGGAACACCCTTTTCGCGTTCCATAATGTTCAAAGCTTCAAAAAATTCAATGTGATCCATTTTGTTAATCCTTCCCTTCAAGTGATAATATCAACAGGCTAAAACAGGTCCGCGTCGTCGTTTAACTTGACAGCGGAGATCTCGCCTTTTTCAAAACGTTGTTGAATGCCGTCGGCTGTGATGGTGACGGCGCCGTCGTATGCCGTAAGAGTGCCGACAAAGTCGCGTTTGTTATCGATAGGCCTGATGGTATGCACGCGCACCTCTTGGCCCATCATCGCCTCAAAATGCTCGGGACGGGTCAGCGCACGTCCGAGACCGGGGGAGGAGACCTCCAGAAAATATGCAACTGAAATGGGGTCAGCCTCGTCAAGAAGCGGGTCGATGGCGCGGGACATATTCTCGCAGTCCTGAATGAAGATGCCGCCCTCCTTGTCGATGGTAACGCGCAGATAATGCTCGCTGCCCTCTTTGACAAAGCGGACGTCCCACAGCTTGAGACCCAAGCCTTCGGCGACCGGCTGTATCAGGGCGCGAACGACTTCTTCGGTGTTTGCTTTCTTAGCCATTATACTCCTCCAAACAAAATGAAAAGAGCAGGTCGCCCTACTCTTTGCTTAAAACATCTTACAATAGTGAGTTTACCATACAATAGTAAGAATTGCAAGTGTTTTTTTGAATTATTCTTCCATTTGCTTGCCGAGAAAGCCTGCGGCGATCTGCGCAAGGCGCACGTCGGCATCATCGGGGGTGTAGTTGTTGTCCTGTGCGATGAGGATGAAGGAGCCGCAGATGTCGCCCGAGGCGATGATGGGTACCACTATCGCGGCCACGAGGTCGACCCCTTCGAGCACGTGAACTGCGTGGGTGTCGGATGAGCGTCGGGTGTAGGTGCGGCGCGATTCGGTCAGCTCCTCAAGGTCGGGGGTAACGCGGCGCTCGAGCACCTCTTTTTTGGACACGCCTGCCGCCGCGATGCAGTGGTCGCGGTCGCAGATTACGACGGGTATGCCGGTCGCCTTGACCAGCACCTCGGCATACTGCGATGCAAATGTGGAAATTTCGCCGATGGGGGAGTACTTTTTGAAGATGACCTCGCCGTTGAC
>JAZQID010000156.1:0-24456 GCA_045540915.1 Acutalibacteraceae bacterium | reverse complement strand
CCATACCCGTCAGGTCGAGGGCAACCACCCGCTTGTCCTTGAGCAGTTCGGGAACCTCGCCGTTGGCAATTTTGTTGGCAAGTCCCTCGGCAACCGCGGTCTTGCCCACACCGGGTTCACCGATGAGGCAGGGGTTGTTCTTGGTGCGTCGGGTGAGAATTTGGATTATGCGCTCGATCTCCTTTGCACGTCCGATGACGGGATCGAGCTTGCCCGCTTTGGCCTCGGCAGTAAGGTCACGGCCGTACTTGTCGAGGGTGGGGGTCTTTTTACCCTTTTGCTTTACCTTTGCAGAGGGGGTCTCGCCGCCTTCAACGGCAGAGCCTGCGACCTTGGAGGTCTCCTGCAGAATAGCGGTGCAGTCGCCCCCAATCTTGCTGATGAAACGGACGGCGTAGTTGTCACCCTCCTCTAAAATGGCAATCAGCAGATGCTCGGTACCCACCAGAGCAGAGCCGCCCGAACGCGCGGTGGTGATGGCCATTTCGACGATGCGCTTAGCGCGAGGGGTAAGCTGATCGGGGGAGAGGACGGTGGGGGAGCCGCGTCCGACGGTGTTTTCCAATTCCTCGGCTATACGGTCGGCATAGACACCCTTTTCCTCGAGTATCTGTGCGGCGGCACCCGACTCCTCCTGCAGTAAGCCGATAAGCAGATGTTCACTGCCGATGTAGGTGTGGCCAAGCTCCTGAGCCGCCTGAATGGCGTAGTTCAGCGCCTGATTGGCCTTATCCGTAAATCCGTTGAACTTATACATATAAACTACAACCTTTCCCGTGCCAAAGCGGCACGCAATTTGTCGCGCTCAGCCGCCTCCAAGGGCTCGCCCTTTGCCGCCTGAACGGAGGCAGGGCCCGCGCTGATGATCAGCTCCTCGGCGGTGGCCAAGGGGATGTCGCGGATGATGCCCATTGAGATGCCGAGCCGCACCTTTGAAATAAGCTCCATAAACTCCTGACTGCTGATGGAGCGTGCAAATTTCAGCAGACCGAGGGCGCGCCAGGCGGCGTCCTCGATAGCGTCGGGGTCAAGAGAGGAGCGAAGACTTCTTTCCTGAGAAATGGCCTGATAGGCAATGGATTTGAGATTGTCCACGGCCGCCTTTTCGGAGATGCCGAGGGTGACCTGATTGGAGAGCTGATACATCGCGGCCGATGCCTTTGAGCCCTCGCCGTAGGTGCCCCTGACGGTAAGACCTATCTTGCTGACGGTGGATGCCAAGCGGTTTATCGCGCCGTTGGCCTCGAGTGCAGGCAGATGGAGCATCAGGGATGCTCGCAGACCTGTGCCGAGGTTGGTCGGGCATTCGGTAAGGTAGCCGAGCCTCTCGTTAAAGGCATAATTGAGATGATTGCCGAGCAGGTCATCGATGCGGTCGGCCTCAGCATACGCCTCGTCAAGCGAAAGGCCGGCGCGCATTACCTGTATGCGAATGTGGTCCTCCTCGCAGAGCATTATGCTGACCGATTCGTCCTCTGAGAGAAGAAGCACCTTGCCTGCGCGGTTTTCGGCAAATGCAGGGCTGATGACGTGCCGCTCTACCATCGACATAGCGGTGATGTCGGGCAGGGTCTCCATTTCGATGTACTTAAAGCGCTTTCTCGCCTCATCATCCGAGTAGAGAGCCTCGCGCACCATTTGGTTGACCTGCTGAAGCTGGTCGGGTGTCATATGAGAGGGGAAGGGGATGCCGGCAAGATTTCTCGCAAGGCGGATTCGGGTGCTGATGACGGCATCTGCCTCGCTTCCCGAGGATGTGTACCACTTATTCATTTGAATCAGCCTCCCTTTGTTCCTTTTTTATCATATCGCGCAGAGCAGCCGCCTGCTCGAAGTTTTCCTCCTCGATCGCCTGCTTGAGTTCTGCCTTCAAATGCTCAAGGCGGTCTTCCTCTACGGCAAGCTGCTCAACGGCGACGAGGGGCCTTTTGCCCGCGTGGTAGGCCTTGCCGTGCATACGCTGTAAAGAGGGCAAAAGCTGCTCGAAGAAGGTGTCGTAGCATTTGTCGCAGCCGACGCGCCCCGTCTTTGCGATGTCGTCAAAGCAAAGGCCGCAACCCTCGCAACGCTTGCGCTTGTCGCTTCGGACGGCCGACTTGACCGAGTCGTCGAAGAAGGAGCCGAGCAGGTTTTCAAGCCCGAACTGGTTCTGCACGTAGGAATTGTGCTTGGCGCAATCGGCGCAAAGGTGATGGGCCTCGACGACTCCGTTGATGCTGGTTTTGATATGGGTGGTGGCAATGTTTTTGCCGCATTTTTCACATAACATAGGTAACAACTCCTTTTGATAGGTCAGATCTGGGTCATCAGCATCTGTTTGAAGATGGCCGCGCGAAGCTCGTCACGGAATTGAACGGGCACCCCTCTGAGCGCGTTGTCAGAGGTGGCCGCATTGATAAGTTTCGCCGATTCGGCCGAAAGGTATTCGCGGTAGACCAAATTTTCGGTGATGATCTTTTCTGCGCGCAGGTCGAGGGAGTCTCCGATGGAGTTGATGATGTGCATCAAGCCGCTTGACGCGCCCATTCGCACCTCGGTGATGCGGATGTATCCGCCGCCACCGCGCTTGCTTTCAACAATGTATCCTCTTTCGGGGGTAAACCGAGATGAGATAACGTAATTGATCTGGCTGGGTACACAGCCTATATTTTCGGCGAGAGTATTGCGCCTGATCTCTGCAATACCTTCCTCACTGCCCTCCAAAAGCTCCATTATCCTCTTGGCTATCAGATCGCTCATTAACATTTTTCATCTTCCTTCCGTTTGACCTTTACTGACTATAATTGTAGAGCAAAAGTCTATAAAGGTCAAAGTCTATAAAGGTCAAATTTTGGTTGATTTTTTCGTAAAAATCCACACTTTCTTGCGTTTTCTTAAAAATGCTTCGATTTTCTCAGTTTTTTGCTTAAATTATCGTGAGCAACATCTGCCCCTACATCAAGTTTATTCTGCCGTAACCGATTTTAATCATCGACATAGTATGATATTGAAGATACCCCCGAAGAAAGCGGAGACGGTATCGGGAAAGGAGGCCATTTGTAATGTGTGGTTTCAACGGTAACAACTGCTGCACCTGGATCATCCTCATTCTTGTCATCCTGTTCTGCTGCGGCGGAAACGACGGCTGTGGCAGCAACTACAACAACTGCGGTAACAACTGCGGCTGCTAACAGAGAACAATAAATAAAAAACACGCCGACCTCTGAAAAAGAGGTCGGCGTGTTGCTTAGTTAACCGTTCCGTCGCCTAAGGCGAGAATGAATTCGTTTCCGAGCTGTCCGTAGTTGTAAACGTACCATTTACCTGCTCCCAATTTGGATGCGATACTCTCGATATTTCTCTTGTACCACGCAAGGAATGCATCAGGGTCTTCGGTGATGTATACCCTTGCGTAGTTGTCGTTTTTCTCAAGCCAGTCGGCGATGATCTCGACCGAGTATTCCTCAAAAGTGCAGTCCTCAAGTGAGAAATACCACTTATCTTTAGAGTCGCTCTTGGGCAATGGGTAATTGTTCTCCGAGAAGGTGTGATCCTCCAGCATCATCTTATCGGTGGTGTTAAAGTAGGAGTAGAAAACGTGGGCAGATTGATCGTCCCAGGTCAGATCGACGTTGTAATACTTGCCGTCCAATTTGACCTTGTTCCACGAATGAGCGATAGGCTCGGAATTTTTGACCATCGGGTTGATGCTTGTGCCGGTCACGAGCAGACATTGTATACCCGCTCGGTAGCAAAGGTACTGGAAGGCCTTGCTATACCCTTCACAGACCGCTTTTTTCTGCACCAGCGCGCCGTATGCGGTATAGGCGTGATTGCCGTCGGAGGAATATTCGGTGTTGTCCGACAGGTAATCGTGGATATATTTTTCCTTTTCGTAATCGGTCTCAAACTCTGCCAGTATGGGAAGCAGAGAATCGATCTGTTCCTCGAGCTTATCCTTTGCCGTATTAACAAAGAGGGGATGCATACTGTATTTGGGCTGGTATGATAAAACTACCCCCTTAGATGCCTGCAGGATATAATCTGCTTCGAGCCAGAAGTGCTGGGGATAGTCGGCGCGATAATAGTTTAGCACCTTTTTGAAGCGGTCGACCGACAGCTTGCAATCGGAAAGGTCGACCGTTTCGACAGTACTGCTGACCCCCTCTGCTATCTTCTTGTAAGCCTTCAGTTCTTTGCCGCTTAACTGATTTCTTCCGTAGTAATCCTTCGGCTGAATGGGGTTAAGTCCCCACGGGTCCTCGACCGTGTCCGTTGAGGTGGATGCGGCGGTATCGGGCGCAGGTGTACAGGCCGCGGTGAAACACAGCAACAGAGCAAGAACTATGACCAACAGCGAACGGAACAAACGAAAGGTTTTCATCGATCGTGCCTCTTTCTAAGGATAGGCGGCGCCTTACTTTTATTATACCGAAAAATGCAAAAATGTAAAGCGACAAGCGGTTATCATTGGATCGATTATATTATATAACAATAATTGGAAAAAATCCTCTCATTTAGATTACAATATTATTACAGATTGGTTACATAAGAGACGAAATTGTATCAATTTTGATACAATTTCAAAGCCCTGCACCCAAAGGGCACAGGGCAATGACTGAAAATTTTATTTGAGCATTGATTTATAAAGTCTGATGTATGCGTTTGCCGAAGCGCCCCAGCTGTTGTCGCATCTCATTGCACGTTCGGTCAGCATCTTCCAGCCGTCCTTGTCCTTGAAGCCTTCAACGGCGCGATAAACGGCGTGGGCCATATCGTCGGCGTTGTAGTTCTCAAATGTGAAGCCGTTGCCCTCGCCGAGTCCGCTGTCCTGAATGGTGTCGCGCAGGCCGCCGGTCTGGCGGACAACGGGAACGGAGCCGTAGCGGAGTGCGACCATCTGGGACAGGCCGCAGGGCTCGCTCTTGCTCGGCATAAGGAAGATATCGCTTCCTGCGTAGATCTTGTGAGCAAGGTCGGGTCTGAAGCCGGTGCGCAGTCTGAAGCGGTCGGGATAACGCTCGGCTATCTCGGAGAGGAAGGTCTCATATTCGTAATCGCCGCTTCCCAGTACCACCATCTGCACGCCGAAGCCGAGGATGGAGTCAAGCCGCGCCTTTACAAGATCGAGTCCCTTGTGGGAAACGAGGCGGGTGACCATCGCAATAAGGGGCAGATCATCGCGTACCTCAAGGTCGAGCAGTTTTTGCAGTTCGGCCTTGTTAGCCGCCTTGCCCGACAGGTCGTCCGCTGAGAAGGGTGCAAATATCGAAGGGTCGTTTGACGGGTCGTAGACGTCGTTATCGATGCCGTTGACGATGCCCGAAAGCTTCCACTGACGCTCCTTAAGTATCGAGTCAAGGTCGTGGGAGTACCACGGGTCGAGAATCTCGTTGGCATATGAGGGGCTTACGGTGCTGACCCTGTGGGCACATTCGATAGCACCTTTCATCAGGTTGATGCAGTTGTTATATTCGACGAGTGCCGCCTCGGAGGAAGGGATGCCGAACACGTCCTCAAGTATCTCCTTGCTGAATATTCCCTGATACTGAATGTTGTGAATGGTAAAGAGGGTCTTTACGTTGCGTAACTTCTCAACGTCCTGATAGAACAGGCGCAGGTAAACGGGAATGAGCGCCGTCTGCCAGTCGTTGCAATGGATGATGTCGGGGGTGTAGTCAATGACCTTGAGCACCTCGAGTACCGCGCGTGAGAAAAATGCAAACCGCTCGGCATCGTCGTAGTGGCCGTAGAGACTGCCCCGCTTGAAATAGTAGAGGTTGTCGACGAAGTAGTAGATGACCCCGTCGTGCTTGGCCTGAAAAATGCCGCAATACTGTCTGCGCCACGCAACAGGAACTGAGATGGAGGCGACGAAATGCATCTTCTCCCTCATTTCCTGACTGATGGTGTCGTAGAGGGGCAGGATGATGCGTGCGCCGACCAAACGGGCGCGCAAGGCCTTGGGTAATGCGCCCGAAACATCGGCAAGTCCGCCCGACATAGCAAACGGATATGCCTCGCTTGTAGCAAATAAAATTTTCATTGTTTATACCTCACTGCCCTTTCTGACATAGACGGTGTAGCTGTCGGTGCCCGAAAGAGTACGTCCGGAACCGATGTGAACGTTCTTATCGGTGCAGATGTAGTCAAGCGTGACCCCGTCGTCTACGCAGGTCGACTGCATCAGCACGCAGTTTCTGACAACGCTTCCCTTACCGACCTTGACACCTCTGAAGAGGATGCTGTTTTCGACCGTACCCTCAATGATGCATCCGTCGGAGATAAGCGAGTTGGTAACGTGGGAATCAAGGCCGTATTTAGCAGGCATCTCGTTCTTCGTTTTCGTATAGACGACTCGCTCACGGTTGAAAAGCTCCTTGCGCACCTTGGGGGCGAGCAAGTCCATATTGATGTCAATGTAGGAGCGGATGGAATCTATTACCTTTGCATAGCCGTCAACGCGGTAACCGATTATCTTCAGGTCATTGACTTTGCGCAGGAAGATGTCGGCGTACAGGTTTACATAATTGTTGCTGATACCCTCGGTTATGAGGTTTCTCAGCAACTCTTTGCTCAGAATGGTGATACCGAGGCTGTGGTCGCAAACCAAATGCTTTTGAGCCATTGTAATTTTGGTGACACGGTTGTCGTCGGCAAGCTCAAGCGCCATAATGTTGCCGTCGCCATTGGGGGCGGGGCCGTTTTTGTACGCAAATGTGATGTCGGCCTGACTGTCGATGTGGCGGCGGGGCATATCCTTCATATCAAGGTTGCAAACGAGATTTCCGTCGCAGAGGACGACGTATTCCTCTGCAGAGCGGTCGATAAAATCGAGGATAGCATAGACCGAGCGAATTTTGGTCTCGTTAAGTCCGCTCAGGGCGTAGGAGTTGGGCGGAATGACGGTAAGGCCGCCGTTCTTTCTTGCGAGGTCCCAGGATTTACCGCTTTCAATGTGGTCCATCAGGGACTTGTAGTTGGTCTTGGTAACGACTGCCACGCGGCTTACGTCGGCGTGGACGAGGTTGGACAGGGTGAAGTCGATAAGGCGGTAGCGGCCTCCGAATGGAAGGGCACTGCACGCTCTTTTTTCGGTCAGTTCGCCGAGCAGGTTGTCGTTGGTGTTGCCGAAAACAACACCCATCATTTTGTTGCTCTTCATACCTGTTCACCAGCCTTTACATCGGTTGATACCATTGATTTGGGCGCGACATAGGCGCCTTTGGTTACCGTGATGCCCTCGCCGACAACGGCGACGCCCCACTTGTCAAGATCGTCCATTTCCTCCGGCTTGCGTCCGACGTGGGCACCTTCCTCGATGACGCAATTTTCAGCGACGATGGCATATTCGACCACGGCGCCTTTTTTAATGACGGTGCCAGGCATTACGATGGAGTCAAGTACGGTTGCGCCCTCCTCAACGGTGACGTCGCTGAAAAGAATGGAAAAGTCAAGGTTGCCGTTGATGTCGCATCCTTCCGAAATGATGGAGTTCTGTACGTGAGCCTTTTCGCCGATGTAGTGGGGGCCCGAACTGCCGCTTCTCGAATATATACGCCAGGCGGGATCGTCGAGCCTGAGGTCGAACTTGGGCGACAGCAGGTCAAGGTTGGACTCCCAAAGGGAGTCGATGGTTCCGACGTCCTTCCAATATCCTTCAAAGGGGTAGGCGAGCATCTTGCGTCCGTCGTTGAGCATCTTGGGGATAATGTTCTTGCCGAAATCATTTTCGGACTCTGGGTCCTGCTCGTCTTCGGTCAGGTACTTGCGCAGCGCCGACCAGTTGAAAACGTAGATGCCCATCGAAGCCTTGTTGGACTTGGGCTGCTTCGGCTTCTCCTCAAAGGCGTAGATAGTGCCGTCCTCGTTGCAGTTCATTATGCCGAAACGGGAGGCCTCCTCCATCGGCACCTCAAGCACGGCGATGGTGCAGTCGGCACCTGTTTCGCGGTGCTTGTCGATCATCAGGGAGTAGTCCATCTTGTAGATATGGTCGCCCGAGAGGATAAGAACGTATTCGGGATCGTAGGTTTCGATGAAGGGGATATTCTGATAGATAGCATTGGCCGTTCCCTTGTACCAGTCGGTGCCCGAGATCTGCTGATAGGGGGGCAGAATGTGAACTCCGCCGTTGAGGCGGTCAAGGTCCCACGGCTGACCCGAGCCGATGTAGCGGTTGAGGGCAAGGGGCTGATACTGGGTCAACACGCCGACGGTGTCGATGCCTGAGTTGACACAGTTGGAAAGAGGGAAGTCGATGATGCGGTACTTTCCTCCGTAGGGGACGGCAGGTTTTGCCACGCGGCTGGTCAAAATGCCCAGTCGGCTTCCTTGTCCGCCGGCAAGGAGCATTGCTACACATTCGGTTTTTTGCATACTATCACTCGTCCTTACTGATGTTTTGTTTGGTCGGTTTGGATTTGACGGCTTGGTTGCTCAATAGACGTAACCGGCGACGTTGTGCCGTAGGCCAGTCCGGTTTATAGGCCTCGTTTCATAATGATATGCTCAGAGGCTGAAATTAAGAACAGACCGCACCGCCGACGCAGGTCGACCGTTAAACGATGCATATTGGCTGTTAAGTAGGTTGCTTACATTTTTATGATACCAAATAAGTTGTTGATTTGCAAGTAAGTTTTACAAATTTTTTCTAATTTGAAAAGAAAAAGTTGAGGTAAATTTGTGCAAAATCGACAAAAATCGGCTGTTTTGCCATTCTTAGTGAATGGGTTTGACCTCAAAAAAACAAAAACTGTCGTATTTTTGCCGAAACAAAAACACGACAGTTTTTGAAGTTGCATAAAAGAATCAGTCGACGACGTCAAAGCCTACCGATAGGACGGCCTCCTTGATAGCGGCCTCGCTGACCCCATCGTCGCAGGTAGCGGTAAGGCTCTTTGCATCGAGGTCGGCTACGGCATCGGTAACGCCGACCACCTTTTTGACCGCCGTTTCCACCGCCGATTTGCAGTGGCCGCAGGCCATTCCCTCTACACCGAAGGTAATGGTTTTCATTTGCTTTTCACCTCCGTGGGAGAAAATCTTTTAAGCAGTAGTGAGTTGCTGACCACCGAAACCGAGCTGAATGCCATAGCGGCACCCGCGATAACGGGGGAGAGAAGTCCGAATGCCGCGAGGGGTATTCCGACCGAGTTGTAGAAAAAGGCCCAGAACAGATTTTGCTTTATCTTGCGCAGGGTGGCACGCGACAGGCGAATGGCCGCCGCCGCTTTGCACAGGTCATCGGTCATAAGCACCGCGTCGCCCGACTCAATGGCGATATCGGTGCCGCCTCCCATCGCAATTCCAACGTCTGCGGCGGCTAAGGCGGGCGCGTCGTTGATGCCATCTCCTATCATAGCCACCGTCTTGCCCTCCGATTTAAGCTTGAGTACAGTTTCGGATTTGTTTTCGGGCATCACCTGTGCGAAGACGCGGTCGATACCAACCGCGTCTGCAACCGCCTGTGCGGTGGCTGAGTTGTCACCCGTAAGCATATATATTTCGGCACCGAGCGATTTGAGTTGCTTAATGGCATCGGGGGTGGTGTCCTTGATTTTATCGGCTACCGCCAGACAGCCTGCGTATGTGCCGTCGACCGCTACCGCCATAACCGTTTTGCCCTGCTTTTCCAAGGCTGAAATTGCCGTCTCGTCGGCCTTCGCGCCGAAGGCCTCAAGCAGTGAAGGCTTGCCGACCACGACCTGCTTTCCGTCTACCGTTGCCTGCACTCCCATACCCGTCACCGATTGGAACTCGGTCGCATCGGGCAATTTTTCGTGGCAGGCGTTGCATATCGCACGCGCAAGCGGATGCTCACTCTTGTTTTGTACTGCGGCGGTCAGGGTGAGCAGTTGGTCTTCACTCATACCGACGGGAACAATGTCGGTAAGGACGGGCTTACCCTCGGTGAGAGTACCCGTTTTGTCAACCACAACGGCGTTTACACCGTGAAGCTTTTCGAGGGTCTCGCCCCCTTTTATCAAAATGCCGTGCTCGGCTCCCAGACCCGTTCCCACCATAATGGCGGTGGGGGTGGCAAGTCCTAAGGAGCAGGGGCAGGCAATAACCAGCACGCTGACCGCGTTGACAAGCGACCGTTCAATTTCGCCCGATGCTATCATCCAGCCGATAAAGGTAACTGCGGCGATGCCGATTACTGCGGGCACAAAGACGGCGGCAACCTTGTCGGCGGTGGACTGAATGGGGGCCTTACTGCCCTGAGCCTGCTCGACCATACGAATGATGCGCGAGAGCATCGAATCGGCGCCGACAGCGGTGGCACGAATGGTCACCGAGCCTGAAGTGTTGACGGTGCCGCCGAAAACGGTATCCCCCTCGCCCTTGTCGGCGGGCAGGCTTTCGCCCGTAAGGGTGGACTCGTCAAATGCCGCAAAACCTGTAAGAATAACTCCGTCGACCGGCACCTTTTCGCCCGGTCGGACGATAACGGTATCGCCGACGGCTACTTCGCCGAGCGGAACTTCAAGCTCCCTGCCATCGCGGATGACGAAGGCGGTCAGCGCCTGCAGTCCGATGAGTTTTTTGACCGCGTCGGCAGTGCGGTTTTTGGCCCGCTTTTCAAGCAGTCTGCCAAGGAGAATCAGGGTGATGATAACGGCCGATGCCTCGAAATATACCTGCATTCCCGAGTGGTGTGCCGCGTGGGTAAAGAAGGTCAGATAGACGCTGTAAAGATAGGCGGCTGAGGTGCCCATCGCAACCAGCACGTCCATCGTTGCACTGCCGTGCCGCAGGGCGAGATATGCATTTTTATAAAACCGCCAACCCACCAAGAATTGCACGGGGGTGGCAAGTGCAAACTGCAGATATGGGTTATGCAAAAAGTCTGCGGCGCCTACTCCCAAAAGGGATAGCACCATTCCTATCAGCATAGGTGCGGTCAGTATTGCCGAAAAGAGAAAGCTCGCCCACATTCTGCGATGCTCTTTTTCTTCGCCTTTCGGGCGGTCGGAATGAACAGACGCACCGAAGCCGATCGATCCGACGGTGCCGATGATATCCTGTGCGGTAATACCCTCAAAGGTGACCGATGCCTGCATAGTTGCAAGGTTGACCGATGCACTGAGGACACCTTCCCGACGTGAAAGCACCTTTTCGATCCTGCCTGAGCAGGCGGCACAGGTCATTCCCGTAATATCAAAGATTTCGGTCATTGGCTCACTTCCTTTCGATTTTTAGGTAATGTTGCGGAGATTTATTCCATATATATTAGTACGACAACCAGCCCTTTCGGGCAGATCGGAGATATATTGTTATGAGGGTCACGACCGTAAATTTGCGAACTCTTCTGCCGAGCCTGTTGCTGCCTGCCGTTGTAGGCGGTGCGGGAGCTGTGGTAACCGCTATGGGAATGGAAATGTATCGGCTTCTTGCAAAGCCGCCCTTGGTGCCGCCCGGCTGGGTCTTTGGCGTGGTGTGGACGGTGCTCTATCTGCTTATGGGGTACGCGGCATATCTCGTCAAGTCCACCACCTGCTTTGATAAGCAGGCGGCACTGCAGACCTACTACATACAGCTTGCTCTCAACTTTTTGTGGACGGTGGTATTTTTCCGCCTTGGCCAGTTGTGGTTCGCGGTGGTCATACTCGTCCTGCTTATCGCCGCCATACTGCTGACGATGAAGCGGTTTGCGGAGTGCAGTATCACGGCATCGCGCCTTCTTTTGCCCTACCTGATATGGTGCCTGTTTGCCCTCTACCTGAACATCGGCTTTGCGGTGCTCAACAGATAGATCACAAGGCTTGCAAATCAATTATACTGTTTATATGTGAAAAATTCAATGTCTTTATAAAAGTGTAAAATAGTGATTTTATTTCACGAATAAATGTGAAATATTCACAAAATTTAAAAAAGATTAAAAAATCGTGACACGGAGTCACAAAACTGTGATATAATAGGCGGGAAGCAAGGAGAGAGGCTGATCAATAAGGGGAAAAGGAGAAAGGACCGATGAAAACGCTTGAGGAAGTGATAGAGGGTGTCAGGTCGAATGACGCAAGGCTGTTCTGCGAGCAGGATGGCAAGTTGTGGCAGGTGGTTTTTAAGGACAACGGCTCTGCCGTGCGTTTGGAGTATCTGGGTATGCCTGCGCGCGATCTGGGGAGCCTGACCGCACGTGAAAGGGAAATGATAGATCTGGTCATACAGGGGTACACATACAGATACATATCTCGACATCTTTACATCAGCGAGGGCACAGTCAAAAAGACCCTGCACAACGCTTATGGAAAACTACAGGTCTCGTCCCGAATAGAATTGGTAAACAACATAAGAATAATATAAACGAACACGCGCCTGACTGCAAAGAAAAAGACGGGCGCGTGTTGTTTTTTTCGGTGAAATATGGTAGAATAGTGGTATAGTGTAAAATGAAAGGGGCAAGAAGATGGCTGACAACTGCGAGTCGTGTGTAAATTACGACTATAATTACGAGGCTGACTGTTATGAGTGCCGTATGGCACTTGACGAGGATGAGATGATGAGTTTTCTGGCAGGTCAGTTTTCAAACTGCCCCTATTTCCAGTTGTATGATGAGTACAAAATCGTGCGCAAGCAGAATTGAGAGGTTGCTCAGATGAGAAAAGCGGACAAACTCCGTTATGAAGAGCTTTGCCGTCTGGCAGAGCATTACAACAGGATGTACTACGTCGAGGACGACCCCGTAGTTTCCGACTACGAGTATGATATGCTGATGCTGGAGATAAAGCATCTTGAATATGAAAATCCTGAGCTCGTCACCCCCGAGTCACCCACTCAGCACGTTGGCGGTATTGCCCTCAACACCTTTGAGAGCGTCGAGCACGCGGTTAAAATGGAAAGTTTGCAGGACGTCTTTTCGGTTGACGAGCTTTATGCCTTTGACGAAAGGGTGCGTGCCGCAGTCGGAGATGCGGTCTATTCGGTCGAGCCGAAGATCGACGGGCTGTCGGTCTCCCTTGAGTATGAGAATGGCAGATTTGTCAGGGGCTCGACGAGAGGTGACGGAGTTACGGGCGAGGACGTAACCGCCAACCTGTCTACCATCCGCAGCATACCGAAAAAACTGAACACCGACCTGAACTTGCTCGAGGTGCGCGGCGAGGTATATATGTCCCACCAAAGCTTTGAAAGGTTGGTCGAGCGCCAGCTTGAAGCAGGGGGCAAGCTGCCCAAAAACCCGAGAAACGCCGCCGCAGGCTCCCTAAGACAGAAAAACCCGAGGATAGCGGCTGAAAGGGAGCTTGACATTTTCCTTTTCAATGTTCAGCGTGTTGAGGGCGCCGAGATAACCTCTCACGTTGAGTCGCTCGATATGTTGCGCGAATGGGGGCTCAAGACCCTGCCCTTTTATACCCGTTGCGAGAGCATCGAGGAGGCGGTTGCCGAGGTCGAGCGTATCGGAAAACTGCGCGGCAGTCTTGATTTTGACATCGACGGTGCAGTTATCAAGGTGGACAGCCTTGCTCTGCGTGAGCGGCTCGGAAGCACCTCAAAGTATCCTAAATGGGCGGTGGCATTTAAGTATCCGCCCGAGGAGAAGGCGACCGAACTGCTTGATATCGAGGTCAGCGTGGGCCGCACCGGTGCCGTTACACCGACTGCCGTTTTCGCGCCTGTCCAGCTGGCAGGCACCACCGTTTCGCGTGCCGTTTTGCATAATCAGGACTTCATTGACGCGCTTGGGGTCGGCATCGGGGATACCGTTGTCGTTCGCAAGGCGGGTGAGATAATTCCCGAGGTGGTCAGGGTCAGCGAGCATAAGGCGTCGGGCGTTTTCCGTCTGCCCACCGAGTGCCCTTCTTGCTGTGCCGCGCTTGTGCGCGAGGAGGATGAAGCGGTGCTTCGTTGTGTCAACCCGAGTTGTCCTGCACAGTTATTGCGCAATCTTATTCATTTTGCATCCCGTGATGCGATGGACATCGACGGCTTCGGCGAGGCTCTTATAGAGCAGCTCGTAGAGGCAGGCAAACTGACTTCACCGGCCGATATATACCGACTTACCGCCGAGGATATCGCGGGGCTTGACAGGTCGGGCGAAAAGACGGCCGAAAACCTGCTTGCCGCCGCCGAGAAGTCCAAGCAGAACGAGCTATGGCGGCTGATATTCGGACTGGGTATCCGCCTTATCGGCGCAAAGGCCGCAAAGCTTATCGAGGGCGCCTTTGCCGATATGGACGCCGTTTTGTCGGCATCAAAGGAGGACTTCGCCGCCATCGAGGGCTTCGGCGATATAATGGCCCAAAGCCTTTACGATTACCTGTCGATGCCGCAGTCGAGGGAGCTTATCAACGAGCTCAAGGAGCTCGGGCTCAATATGGAAAGCGTAAAGCAGAGCGGCGACGACCGCCTTGCAGGCAAGGTCTTCGTGCTGACGGGCACCCTGCCCACCCTGTCGCGTGCCGAGGCAAGCGCACTCATTGAGTCCCACGGGGGCAAGACCTCCTCCTCGGTGTCCAAGAAGACCTCCTTCGTCCTTGCAGGCGAGGAAGCAGGCAGTAAACTGACCAAAGCGCAGGAGCTTGGCGTCACCGTCATCACCGAGCAGGAACTGCTCGAGATGCTTAAATAAATATTGCATATCCTTTGGGTGTGTGATACAATAACATCAAATTTTTCTTAAACGGAGGAATGATCTTTGGGTACAGACGATGGGGGCAGTAGTATTTATTTTATACTTGCCTTGGGTGTTTTGCTGTTGATAAGCGCCTTTTTCTCGGCCAGCGAGACGGCATTTACATCTATGAGTCGCATTCGAATGAAGAGTATGGAGTCGGGCGGTGACAAGCGTGCCGCAAGGGCGTTGCAGCTTTCGGAGAACTTTGACCGATTGCTCAGCACCATACTTGTAGGAAACAATATCGTCAATATCTTGTCCACCTCTTTGGCGACGGTGTTGTTTGTCAAATGGTTCGGTAATCTCGGCGTTACGCTCTCGACGGTGGTTATGACGGTGACCGTCATTATCTTCGGAGAGGTATCGCCCAAAAGTATCGCCAAGCAGTCGCCCGAGAAATTTGCAATGTTTTCCGCGCCTGTTCTCAGGGTGATAATGTGGGTGCTTACCCCGATAGTATTCCTGCTGGTCAAGATAACCGAGCTTGTTTCCCACATATTCAGTTCTAACGGCGCAAAGGCGGCCATCAGCGAGGATGAGATCATCACCTTTGTTGAAACGGCCGAGCAGGAGGGCGGAATCGACGAGCAGGAGAGCGAGCTTATCCGCAGTGCAGTTGAGTTCGGTGATACCACCGCAGGCGAGATCGCAACCCCGCGTGTCGACGTGGTCGCCGTCGAATACGGCAGTGATGCCGATGCCATTACGGCGGTCTTTCTTGAGTCGGGCTTCTCACGTCTGCCCGTCTATAACGAGAGCCTTGACAACGTTGTCGGCGTAATCAACCAGAAGGACTTTTTCCGCTTTGTCCATACCAAGCAGGGAACTATCGATGACCTGCTGAAGAAGCCGACCTTCGTCACCGAATACATGAAGCTGCAGGACCTCATGGAGCTCTTGCAAAGCACCAAGGAGCACATCGTCTTCGTCACCGACGAGTACGGCGGTGTTACGGGCATCGTCACCTTCGAGGACGTGCTTGAGGAGCTTGTCGGCGAGATATGGGACGAGCATGACGACGTGGTCGAGGATATCGTTGAGATCAGCCCGACCAGCTGGCGCATCAATGCCAGCATCGGCTTCGACAAGCTGACCGACAGGTTTGGCTTCGAGGACGAGCGTGATGACGACGAGTTTTCGTCGGTCAGCGGCTGGGTTATGGATGAACTTGAAAAGATCCCCGAGGTCGACGATGAGTTCGAGTACCGAGGCTACTTGGTGCGTGTCGACAAGACCGATGACCGCCGCGTGCTTGAGATAATAATGACGGCTCTGCCTTCTGAGGAACAGGAGCAATAAACATAACAAAACAAGGCTGTGCCACTCGGCACAGCCTTTTAGTATTTTTATCAGTCCTGAGTGATGGCCGTTTTGCCGCCCATATAGGGACGCAGAGCCTCGGGAATGAGGATGCTGTACTTCTCGCCGTCAAAGCGGAGATTGTTCTCCATCAATGCGATGAGCATACGGGGCGGAGCAACAACGGTGTTGTTGAGGGTGTGGGCAAGATACTTCTTGCCGTCCTCGCCCTTAACGCGAATACGCAGGCGGCGAGCCTGTGCGTCGCCGAGGTTGGAGCAGGAGCAGACCTCGAAATACTTCTTCTGCTTGGGAGACCAGGCTTCAACGTCGTAGGACTTGACCTTCAGGTCGGCAAGGTCGCCCGAGCAGCACTCGAGGGTGCGTACGGGAATATCTAACGAGCGGAACAGCTCGACCGAGTAGCTCCACATCTTGTTGAACCAGTCCATACTTTCCTCAGGCTTGCAGATGACCACCATCTCCTGTTTTTCGAACTGGTGGATGCGGTAGATGCCGCGCTCCTCAATGCCGTGGGCACCTTTTTCCTTGCGGAAGCAGGGAGAGTAGCTGGTCAGGGTCAGAGGAAGGGCCGACCCATCGTTGATGGTGTCGATGAATTTGCCTATCATAGAATGCTCGCTGGTACCGATGAGATAGAGGTCTTCGCCCTCGATCTTGTACATCATAGCGTCCATTTCCTCGAAGCTCATAACACCGGTAACGACGTTACTGCGGATCATATAAGGGGGGATGCAGTAGGTGAAGCCCTTATCGATCATAAAATCGCGGGCATAGGCCAGGACGGCGCTGTGCAGGCGGGCAATGTCACCCATCAGGTAATAGAAGCCTTCACCCGAAACGCGTCCTGCGGCTTCTTTGTCGATGCCGTTGAACTTGGCCATAATATCGGTGTGGTAGGGTATCTCGAAATCGGGGTCGGTCTGCTCGCCGTACTGCATGACCTCGACGTTTTCGCTGTCGTCCTTGCCGATGGGCACCGACTCGTCGATGATGTTGGGGATCTTCATCATTACTTCATTAAGGCGAACCTCAAGCTCGGCCTCCTTGACCTCAAGCTCCTTGAGCTGATCGGCCTGCTTGGCAACGAGGGACTTCATTTCCTCGGCTTCATCGCGCTTGCCCTGACCCATCAGGGCGCCGATCTGCTTGCTGATCTTGTTGCGGTTGGCACGCAGGTCGCTGGCGGTGACGTTGGCCTGCAGCTTCTCGTTATAGATGGCGATGGCCTCGTCAACGAGGGGCAGTTTGGCATCCTTGAACTTCTTGCGGATGTTCTCCTTTACAAGTTCGGGGTTCTCCCTTACGAATTTGATATCGAGCATAAAAAACTTCCTCTTTTGCTGAAAATTTCTTTAATAAAGGTATAATATCACCGATTTATCGGTTTGTCAATGCGCCCAATCCCCATATGAGACCCTTTGGGCCGAATTTCAGGTGCTAATTTGCGCCAACTGCTTGTATTTTTTTGCACCTTATGCTATAATGTACCGAAATCGGCATAAAATGTCACACGTAATCTGATTTTCGAAAGAATAGGCGGTAAAGGTAAATGAAGCATATTGATATTCGTGAACTATTCACCAACCCCGAGCCCTATGTTGACAGCTCGGTGGTTATCTGCGGTTGGGTCCGCACCGCGCGCGACTCAAAGAATATCGCTTTTATCGAGGTAAACGACGGAACCTACCTCAACAATCTGCAGTTGGTCATCGATAAGGCAAAGGTGGACGAGGCCTCCTTTAAGGATGCGCTGAGTGTCGGCACCTCGCTGACCGCTACGGGCAAATTCATCCGCTCGGAGAGAAACGGCTTTGAAATGGAGCTCGAGAGCATTACCATCCTCGGCACCTGCGCTCCCGACTATCCCCTGCAGAAGAAGCGCCACTCTCCCGAGTTTCTGCGCACCATCCCTCACCTGAGGGTACGCACCCGTTACTTTGAGGCTGTCTTTGCCGTGCGCGACCAGCTTTCCCACGCGGTTCATAACTATTTCCACAAGAACGGCTACCGCTATATCCACGCTCCTATTATTACGGGCAGCGACTGCGAGGGCGCGGGTGAGATGTTCCGCGTCACCACTCAGCCCTGGGATGCTCCTTATAAGACCGAGGAAGAGTACTATGCAGACGACTTCTTCGGCAAGAAGGCGGGTCTGACCGTTTCCGCCCAGCTTGAAGGTGAGATGGCGGCCATGGGACTTGGCAGGATATACACCTTTGGCCCCACCTTCCGCGCAGAACACAGCAACACCACCCGTCACGCCGCTGAGTTCTGGCACATTGAGCCCGAGATCTGCTTTGCCGACATCGATGACGTCATCGAGATCGCGGAGGATTTCATCAAGTCCATCGTTCGCGACGTTATGGAAAACTGCCCTGTCGAGATGGCCTTCTTTGACCAGTGGGTCGAGAAGGGTCTCATCGACAAGCTCAACAATATGCTCAACAGCGATTTCGCCCGCATCACATACACCGAGGCGGTCGACATTCTCAAAAAGTCGGGACAGGATTTCAAGTTCCCTGTTGAATGGGGCGAGGACCTTGCCACCGAGCACGAGCATTATCTGACCGAGGAGGTCTTTAAGCGCCCTCTCTTCGTGGTCGACTACCCGAAGGAGATCAAGTCCTTCTATATGAAGCAGAACGACGACGGCAAGACGGTTGCCGCCACCGACCTGCTGGTGCCAGGAATCGGCGAGATCATCGGTTGCAGTGAGCGCGAGGCCGACCTTGGTAAGCTTGAAGAGGCTATGCGCGTTCGCAATATGAACCCCGAATTGTATGGAGAGTACCTTGACACCCGCCGTTACGGTAGCGTGCCGCACAGCGGATTCGGTCTTGGCTTCGACCGTATGATGATGTATATCACCGGTGTGCAGAATATCCGCGATACCCTTCTGTTCCCGCGCACAGTCGGATCCCTGTAAGAAGTTTTTTAGAAAGCCTCTGTTGTTCAAAACAGAGGCTTTTTTCGCCAAAAAGGAGGACGTTATGCGAAAGGCAGTTGTAACGCTGTTTATCATATTGGCATTTTGGTTTATGGTCCCTCTGCCTTGGGGGATACTGCATATCGGAATGATATATCCTGCAGTTTTGTTCTTGGTTGCCGCTTGGGCGGTGGCCAAACCCGATAGGATCAAAAAGGCGTTTTCGGGACGCTTTCGAAGGGTGGTAAGGGCGTTGCTTGTACTTATTATAATCGGCGTGTTAGCGGTTGCGGTGCCGATAGGCTTTATGGTGGGTGCCGCCTGCAAGGCACCTGCTGAAGATGCGACCGTTATCGTGCTGGGCTGTCAGGTCAGGGGAAGCGAGCCCTCCCGTATGCTCACCGACCGATGCAACGCGGCCCTCGAATATCTCAACGCCCACCCCGATGCAAAATGTGTTGCCTCGGGCGGAAAGGGAAGCGGAGAGGATATTTCAGAGGCGCAGGCGATATTCAACTACCTTGTTTCCCACGGAATAAGCGAGGACAGAATATTCATCGAGGACGGGTCGACCAGCACCGCTGAAAACCTTGCCTTTTCGGCCGAGGTCATCCGCAAAAACGGGCTTGGTACCGAGGTGGCCGTCGCTTCCGACAACTTCCATCAGCTTCGCGCGTCGATATTTGCAAAACGCAACGGCCTGACCGCTACGTCGCTCGGTTGCCCGACCTATTGGCCGCTCACAGCAGGCTACTGGACGCGCGAGGTGCTCGCCGTTTATAAAGCGGTCATTTTCGGCTCTTAAAAAGGTAAAATTATATTGCTAAGTGCGGTAATATATGGTATAATCAGCCCAAACAAATCAGGAGGTCTAACTGATGAAAATTAAAATTTTGAATGACGAATATTGGTACGGAGGAGCGGGCGTCAGCGGACACCATATGCCGCTTGATAAGGGCTCTGAGTTCCATCTTGACTACATAAATAACATTTTCCCCGGAATAGGCAGTGATGCTGAGGCGGGCTTCTTCCTTTCCAATAAGGGCCGTTACATCTGGTGTGACGACGCATTTAAGATCGATTTTGAAAATGGGGAGATCACGGTCGAGGGCGAGCACGAGATAATCTTCAGCGAGGGTCACGAGACCTTGCGCGGCGCCTATATGGACGCGATGAACAAGCATTTCAAGTTCAACGGCGAGATTCCTGCCGTCGAGTTTTTTACCCATCCCCAGTACAACACCTGGATCGAGCTTCTGCGCGACGAAAATCAGGAGGACGTCCTCAAGTACGCACACAACATCGTCGATAACGGAATGCCCAAGGGCATCCTTATGATCGACGGCGGCTGGCAGCGTGATTTCGGCGTCTACGAGTTCGATAAGGAGATCTTCCCCGACCCCAAGGCAATGCTCGACGAACTGCACGGGCTCGGCTTCAAGGTTATGGTGTGGATAAGCCCCATCATCGCCTCCGCAGGAAAGAGATACCGCTATCTCAAGAGCAAGGATTATCTTATCAAGGATAAGAACGGCAATCCTGCCGTTCGCGAGTGGTGGAGCGGTTACTCCTGTATGTTTGACTTCTCCAATCCCGAGGCTTGCGAATGGTTCGACGGTGAGATCAAGAATTTGATGGCTCTCGGTGTCGACGGAATCAAGATGGACGCGGGCAGTCCTTGTTTTTATACTGACGACGACATCACCTACGGCAACGTCACCGGCCACGGCCAGACCAATTGCCTGTGCAAGTTCACCGCCCAGTACCCCTACAACGAAAACCACGGAACCTGGAACGCAGGCGGTACAGCCGTTGTGTCCAGACTTCAGGACAAAGCTCACAAGTGGGAGGGCGGACTTGACCTGCTCCTGCCCGACACCTTGACTCAGGGCATTCTCGGTTATGCTTACAGCTGCCCCGATATGATCGGCGGCGGTGAGGAGACCTCCTTCTACAATGATGCGAAGCTCGACCACGAGCTCTTTATCCGCTGGGCTGAGGCAAGTGCTTTGCTCCCGATGATGCAGTTCTCGGCGGCTCCTTGGAGGGTGCTGACCGAGGAGGAATTCAAGCTGGTCAACTCCTATGCCGAACTTCGTGTAAAGTTCGGCGAGTACATCTGCAACTGTGCTAAGGAGACCTCCGTCAAGGGCGAGCCCATTGCGCGTTATATGGAGTATCAGTACCCCAACCACGGTTACGAGAAGATCACCGACCAGTTTATGATCGGTGAAGACCTGTTGGTCGCCCCCGTGCTGACCAAGGGTACTACCTCGAGAGAGGTCTTCATTCCTGACGGCGAGTGGGAGGCCGACGACGGCACACGCTACGCAGGCCCGAAGAAGATCGCCGTTGACGCGCCGCTCGAAAGACTGCCCTATTTCACAAAGGTAAAATAATTACATACATACAAAAAAACGACCTTTCAGCTGAAAGGTCGTTTTTTGTATGTAGCTTTTATAACAGCGGTATTCCTGCCTTTTCACAGGCGGCAACCGTCTCCTTGTCCCAGATACTGCACTGTACCTCACCGATGTGGGCGCAACCTAAAAGCAGCATACAGAGTCGGGACTGACCTATTCCTCCACCGATGGTCAGAGGAAGCTCGTCGTTGAGCAGCATCTTGTGGAAGGGGAACTCGCGACGGTCGTTACAACCCGATATCTCCAACTGCCGAGCAAGCGACTCGGCGTCGACGCGGATGCCCATACTGGATATCTCAAATGAGCGGTCAAGCACCTCGTTGTAGAAGAGCAGGTCGCCGTTGAGGGCCCAATCGTCGTAGTCGGGTGCGCGTCCGTCGTGGGACTTGCCCGACCTGAGAGCACCGCCGATCTGCATAATGAATGCAGTGGGATGCTCCTTGAGCAGAGCGTCCTCGCGCTGTTTGGAGGTCAGCTCGGGATAGCGGTCCTCAAGCTCCTGCGAGGTGATGAAACAGACGTCGCGGCTGAGGTTGGTGGTCAGCTGAGGATACCTTGTGCGCAGGCGGTTGTTGACGTCGCAGATGACGTTGACGATCTGACGGACGGTCTGCTGCAGGTAGTCGATGGTGCGATCCTCGCGCGAAATTATCTTCTCCCAATCCCATTGGTCGACGTAGATGGAGTGGATATTGTCGAGGTCCTCGTCGCGCCTGATGGCGTTCATATCGGTGTAGAGGCCCGAATGCATAACAAAGCGGTATTTCTGAAGAGCCAGTCGCTTCCATTTCGCAAGGGAATGGACGACCTGCGCCTCCGCTTTGACGGCGGGCACGTCAAAGGAGACGGGACGCTCAACGCCGTTGAGGTCGTCGTTAAGTCCTGAGTCACCCGTAACGAAAAGGGGAGCCGAAACGCGCTTGAGCTTGAGGATGCTCGAAAACTCCTCCTCAAAGGTATGCTTAATCATTCCGATGGCCTTCTGGGTGTCGTAGCTGTCAAGCTGGGGACGGTAGCCCTCGGGAATATAGATTCGGTTCACGCAAAACACCTGCTTTACTTAAAAATGCGAATAATACGGTATTATAGCACACTCTTTCCCGTTAGTCAATTATATCGGCGCAAAGAAAAGGGCATACTGAAAAAACAAAGGGATCTATTTCTTTTCCCCTGAGTCGAGGTCAAGGAAAATGATGTCGTGCTCGGGCTGACGGCTGTCGGCAGGGGGCGGGGTCATATAGTCCCCGAATGCGATGCGCAGGTAGTCGTCGTAGCCGACGGGAACGGGCATCTGCTTTCCTTCAAAGTTCATATTTACAGCCGAAGCGAAGGCACCCTTCGGGTACTCTTTTTGCATATAGTGGGGGCCCGCGCAAAGCTCGGTTATCTTCTCGCAGTCAGCGATGGGATAGCGGCTCATTCGCTTTTGCGCATTCAGCCAGATACGTCGGCGCGCCTTTTTTGACGGTACGGCGGCGAGCAAAAGCCGTCCGCCCCATTCAACCAATTTGCCGTGGTTGACGGGGACCACCTGCGCAAGAAATAGGGAGTATATCAGCGCGTCCAGCTTCTGCACCTTGCGGCGCCAACCTGTCGGGCATCCGTCGAGGGGGAAGATGTCGATGGCGATGCCGTGGGGCATATCGATATCCTTGGTCTGCTCGCGGATGCAGGTGGTGTTTTTGTCGACGAGGGTGGTGAAAATGTTGCCGTAGTCCCTGTTTTCGTCGGGATGGAGAAGGGCATAGCGGTCGGTGTCCTGCCAGAGCTGATGTAACCGCTCGTAGTCCTCGCGTGGCATAAAGACGTCGGCATCGTCGTCCCACGCGATGAAGCCGCCCTCTCTTACCGCACCGATGCAGCAACCGCCGCAAAGGTAGAAGAGAAGACCGTTTTTGTCGCAGAAATCCTTGAACGCCTCGAGCATATCAAGGGTTCTCAGCTGAAGCCTGCGCAGTTCGCCGTCGCTAAAGGAATAGCCCATTTTTCTCACCTCGGTTGATTTACGATGTTGATAGGCTCCCCCTTCAAAAAGGCGTCAAGGTTGCCTGCGACGATGTCGATAAGTCGGCGTCGCGCCTCAATGGTCGCCCAGGCGGTGTGGGGAGTGATGATGCAGTTTTTAGCTTGCAAAAGCGGATTATCCTCGCGCATCGGCTCGACCGACACGACGTCGATGCCCGCACCTGCGATAGTGCCGTTGTTGAGTGCGTCGCAAAGGTCGTTTTCCACCACCGTACCGCCGCGCGAAGTGTTGATGAAATAGGCGGTGGGCTTCATAAGGGCGAGGGAGTCGCGGTTGATGATGTCTTTAGTCTGTTCGTTGAGGGGGCAGTGGAGGGTCAGGTAATCGCTTCGCTTAAACAGGTCCTCTTTCGATACGACTTCATAGGGGCAGTCGGTGGGAGCGGTACGGGTGTGGATAATGACCTTCATTCCGAAGGCGTCACCCAGCCTTGCCACCGCCTTGCCGATTGCACCGAAGCCGAAGATGCCGAGGGTCTTGCCCTTGATCTCCTGCATCGGCTCGGTCAGGTAGGTGAAGGCGGCACTTCTGCACCATTCACCCGAATGGACGGTATCGTTGTAACGGGTAAGGCTGACCGACAGCCCGAGAATAAATGCAAAAACCTGCTGAGCCACCGAGTCGGTGGAGTAGGAGGGAGCGTTGGCAACGTATATGCCGCGCTCGTTGGCGGCGTCGAGGTCAATATTGTTGTACCCCGTTGCAAAGAGTCCGACGTATTTAAGGTCGGGGCAGTTTTCTATTACCTCGCGGTCGATGACCGCCTTGTTGCAGATGATGGCGTTTGCATTTTTGGCACGCGCGATAAGCTCATCCCTTGACACAAGGTCAAAGACCTCGGTGTCCGCTAAGGATAAAATAGGGGTAAGGTCGACGTCGTTATCGGCAACAACTGTGCAACGGTCAAAAATCACCGTCTTGAACATAGTTATCCCTCCTGTTCTTGATTATTGTAATGCAAAAGCAGGACGGATGCAATAACTTTTGAGTATATTCTCATTGAAATTCCAAAAGATAAGGAAAATATCATCTGTAAAAAGGAGGCTGCCTGTATGTTCAAACGAGGTGCGGGTATTCTTTTGCCGATAAGCGCCCTGTGGAGCGAGGGTGGGATAGGCACGCTCGGTGAGGCGGCGTATAGGTTTGTGGACAGGCTGGC
>JAZQID010000155.1:0-5068 GCA_045540915.1 Acutalibacteraceae bacterium | reverse complement strand
ATACTGTGCCCAACGTTCACATTCACGCGCCCTCCTACTATGAAGAGGTCTCGTTGATGCTGAAGAAGGCTCTTTATCGTAAAGGCTTGGATGCTGTTCGCTATCCGAGAGGAAAGCAGCCCTCAAGGCCTGATTGGTATGAAGTTTCGGACAGTGATTATACCCTGCACAAAGTGAGCGAAAAAGCCCTTGTCGTCACCTATGGGCGCCTTTTTGGTAATGTTGCTGCCGCTTGTGAAAAGGCCTGTGTATCGGTCTGTAAGATAAATCGAGTGAAGCCGCTGCCTGAAGGTCTTGTAGATGAGTTAAAGGCTTACGATAAAATATTCTTCTATGAAGAAGGTGTCCGCGCAGGTGGAGTCGCTGAGGCTATCGGCGCGAGACTTGTGGAGACAGGCTTTAAGGGCGAGTACCGAATCTTTGCAATAGACGACGGCTTTGTGCCGCATATGTCGACCGATTCAGCATTTGCAAGATACGGCTTCGATGTAGATTCAATATATAATACGATTATGGGGGATAATATTGAGCAGTAAGATCAGACTTGACGCCGCTGTTTTTGAGCGCGGATTGACTGAAAGCCGAGAAAAAGCCAAGGTGCTGATAATGGCAGGGGATGTCTATGTCAATAACCAAAAGGCAGATAAGCCCGGAACTCAGGTCTCCGAGAATGATAAGATTGAAGTGCGCTCTAATACTCTTCGTTACGTCAGCCGCGGCGGACTTAAGCTTGAAAAGGCGATGCAGGTGTACGGTATCGCTTTAGATGGCAAGATCTGCGCAGATATCGGTGCTTCGACGGGCGGTTTTTCCGATTGTATGCTCCAGAACGGTGCCGAAAAGATATATGCCATCGATGTTGGCTACGGTCAGCTTGCTTGGAAACTCCGTTGCGATCCTCGAGTCGTCAATCTTGAAAGGACAAATTTCAGGTACGTTACATCCGAGCAGGTTCCTGATATGCTTGATTTTGCATCGGTTGACGTCTCCTTCATTTCTCTAAAGCTAATTTTACCCGTTCTCCACACTCTTCTCAAAAATGAAGGTTATGCGGTTTGTCTTATTAAGCCTCAGTTTGAGGCAGGTAAAGAGAATGTTGGCAAGAAGGGGGTTGTACGCGATAAATCTGTGCACAAAGATGTCGTCAAAACCATAACCGATTTTATGGTGGAGTCGGGTTTCTCGGTTCTTGGACTTGATTTTTCACCCATCAAGGGCCCGCAAGGCAACATTGAATATCTCGCATACATACAAAAGTCTGATTGTCCCTCGTATTCCGCGCAATTTGATCCCTGTGAGGTCGTTGAGCGTTCTCACATATCTCTTTCTGAGTAGGTGATGTTATGATATTAGGAATAGTGGCCAACCTGCAAAAATCAAATGCCGATGATGCGGTGCGAAAGCTGTTGGCCAAACTTGACTCCCTTTCGCTTAAATACTATTTGGAGATTTCGCTTGCTGAGGCGATGGAGCTTGATGCTCCTGCGCTTGACGAGGATACTCTTATGCTTAATTGCGACATTATTGTTGCGGTAGGCGGCGATGGAACCATAATTCATACTGCTAAGAAGGCCGCTATGTATAATAAGGCTGTTCTTGGTGTAAATGCAGGCAGATTGGGGTATATGGCCTGCCTTGAAACAGGGGAGCTTGACCTGCTCGAGAACCTTGTAAGCGGCAATTACACTATTGAAAAGAGAATGATGCTTGAAGCTACACTTTCAAGAGATGAGAACAAAAAGTATTACTGCCTTAATGAAGTGGACGTAAGTAAGACCAACCGTTCAAGAATTCTTGACATTTCGGTGTATAACGGGGAAGCTGATTTCATGTCCTTCCGTGCTGACGGAGTGATAGTGTCATCTCCGACGGGCTCTACTGCATACGCCATGTCGGCAGGCGGACCCGTTACCGATCCTTCGCTTTCCTGTATGATTCTTGTTCCTGTTTGCTCAATGTCGATGTATTCGAGAGGCTTTGTCCTTTCTGACGACACCGATATCAAGGTCAAGATCGTGCAGGGAAATGGCACAGAGGCGGTTGCGCGCTTTGACGGCGACGAAGGAGTGCTTCTTGGTGAAGACGAGGTCGTTCGGATCCGCAAGGCAACCGATCTTTGCACTCAGCTTGTCAAGATCAAGGGTGATTCTTTTTACGATATTCTTCGCCACAAAATCAGCGATCTTTAAGGAGATATAAAATGAAGTCATTTGAAAGAAGAGAACTTATTCTTGACCTTATCAGCAAGAATTCGGTGGAAACTCAGGATGATCTGCTTGTATTGCTCAAAAATGTGGGAGTGGAAACTACCCAAGCCACCGTGTCAAGAGACGTAAAGAAACTCAATCTTGTAAAGGTTCAGGACTCTAACGGGAAGTATTACTATTCCGTGTCCAAGACGGTTGCTACCGATGATGTGGCAAATAATACGGCGTTTATCCGTTCGGCTGTTTTGTCCATTGACTATGCACTTAACAACGTCGTTGTCAAGTGCAGTTCGGGTATGGCACAGGCCGCCTGCGCTACCATCGATATGATGCAGCACGATCTTATTCTCGGCACTATTGCCGGAGACGACACCGTGCTTATCATTACCCGCTCCACCGAAGAATCGGCAGAACTTTGCAGATTTCTTAATGATCTTATCAGGAGATGATCGGTCAGTATGCTCACGTCGTTGCATATTGAGAACATTGCCATTATTGAAAAATCGGATATAGTTTTTGATTCGGGCTTTAACATCCTGACCGGTGAGACCGGTGCGGGAAAATCGATCGTCATTGATTCGATCAACGCGATCCTCGGTGAACGCACCTCGCGCGATCTTATTCGTACGGGAGCGGATCATGCCCTTGTCTCTGCGGTTTTTGAGAATCTGGATCCTGACCTTACCGCTTGGCTTTCTGAGATGGGTTATGATTGTGAAGACGGCACATTGATGTTGAATCGAAAGCTGACCTCGGACGGCAAGAACGTTATCCGTGTTAACGGCTTGCCCGCAACCGTTGCGGTGCTCAAGGAGATAGGCAAGCGCCTCATCAACATCCACGGACAGCACGATAACCAGTCTCTGCTGACCCCGTCATCTCATATCGGCTACATAGATTCGGTTGCCGATAATAATGCCTTGTTGACCGAGTATAAAGCCGCTTATAACGCTTGTGTTGAGAAGGAAAAGTCTTATCAAGCCTTGTTGACGATGAGCAATCAGAGCGAGGAGCGAATGGAGCTCCTGCGCTACCAGATTGCTGAATTAGAGGCGGCTGAAATCGAAGTTGGCGAACGGGACGAGCTTATTCGTCAGCGTGATTTTATCAGAAGCAGCGAATCGATCGCTCAGTCGCTGAACAACGCTAAGGGCTTGCTTGTCGGTGACGGCGAGAGTGATAGTATAAGCGAGTCGTTGTTCTCTGCATCCGAAAGGCTGAATGCCTGTTCTGACTATTTCAAAAAGTTACAGGAAGTTTCCGAAAAGTTATCGGGATTCGGATATGAAATTCAGGAAATTGTCGAAGAGATCGATTCTTGTTTTGACAAGCTCAGTTTTGACCCCGTTCTTGCCGAACAGATCGAAGAAAGGCTTGATTACCTGTTCCGTCTTTCAAATAAGTATGGCAAATCGGAGCAGGACATTCTTGATTACCTCGATAACGCAAGAACTGAATTGGATAATATTGAAAACTCAGAACTTCGTATTGAGAACGCAAGGATCGAGCGAGATGATGCGCTAAAGAAAGTGAACGAACTTGCTAAGATGCTTTCAGCATCAAGAATGAAGTCGTCAGAAATATTTTCTGATGCTATCTGCAAGGAGCTTGCTGAACTTGATATGCCGAAGGTCACCTTTACCTGTGCGCACAGCGTTACCGAGCTTAGCGCGAACGGCATAGATGATATTGAATTTATGATATCGGTCAACGCAGGCGAGACTCCAAAGCCTATGGCCAAGATAGCATCAGGCGGTGAACTTTCACGCATTATGCTTGCGATAAAGAGGGTGCTTGCCGATAAAAATGACGTGCCTACCCTCATATTTGACGAGATCGATACCGGTATTAGCGGTCACGCGGCTCAGCAGGTCGGAGTAAAGCTAAAGTCCATCGCAAGAAATGTTCAGGTGCTTTGTGTGACCCACCTGCCGCAGATCGCTGCCTTGGCCGACCATCATTTCAGGATCACAAAGACATCAGATGACGGCCGAACCTTTACCAACGTCGACCATCTCGACAGGGAAGAACGGGTCATAGAGGTGGCGCGAATTATGTCAGGCTCTGCACCTAGCCAAACAATGCTTGCATCTGCGCGAGAGTTGATTGACAAGGGCGAAAAGATGTAGTATAATCTACCAAGTTTTGTATTTTGATTAGGAGGCATATAAATGTCCGTATTTGATGATTTGAAAGCGCGCGGTATGATAGCGCAATGCACCGATGAAGAGAAGGTGCGCGATCTTCTTGAGAATGAGAAGGTCACGTTTTATATTGGATTCGACCCGACTGCTGACAGCCTGCACGTTGGCCACTTTGTTGCTATGATGGTAATGGCTCATATGCAGCGTGCCGGACACCGTCCGATCGCTCTCTTTGGCGGCGGTACCGGAATGATCGGCGACCCCTCAGGTAAGACCGATATGCGCAAGATGCTGACCAAGGAAGATATCAATCATAACGTTGCCTGCTTCCAGAAGCAGATGGCAAAGTTCATCGACTTCTCTGACGGCAAGGCTCTGATGGTCAATAACGCCGATTGGCTCGACAACCTTAACTATATCGATTTCTTGCGCGAGGTCGGAGTTCATTTCTCGGTCAACAGGATGCTCGCTTTCGAGTGTTACAAGCAGAGACTTGAGAGAGGACTGTCCTTCTTCGAGCTTAACTATATGCTGATGCAGAGCTACGACTTCCTTATGCTTAATCGCAAACACGGATGTGTTATGCAACTTGGCGGTGATGACCAGTGGAGCAACATTATCGGCGGCATTGAGCTTAACCGCAGATGCGACGGCAAGGAGGTCTACGGCCTTACCGTTAAGCTTCTGCAGACCAGTGACGGTAAGAAGATGGGTAAG
>JAZQID010000154.1:0-4303 GCA_045540915.1 Acutalibacteraceae bacterium | reverse complement strand
CCTCAAGCACCTGCTCAATGTTGAGTCCCGTTTTGGCCGAAACGCGAGGCGCGTGCTCGGCAGGGATGCCGATGATATCCTCGATGTCCTTGATGACGCGGTCGGGGTCGGCGCACGGCAGGTCGACCTTGTTGATGACGGGCAGAAGTTCAAGGTTGTGGTCGACCGCAAGGTAGGTGTTGGCAAGGGTCTGCGCCTCGATACCCTGCGAAGCGTCGACGACCAGCACTGCGCCCTCGCAGGCGGCAAGGGAACGGGACACCTCGTAGTTAAAGTCGACGTGACCGGGGGTGTCGATGAGGTTTAATTCATAGGTCTCCCCGTTTTGCGCCGTGTACTCAAGGGTGACGGCGTGGGCCTTGATGGTGATGCCGCGTTCGCGCTCAAGATCCATACTGTCGAGCAGCTGGTCCTCCATCTCGCGATCGGACACCGACTTGGTCAGCTCAAGCATACGGTCGGCAAGGGTCGACTTGCCGTGGTCGATGTGGGCGATAATGCAGAAATTCCGAATATGATCGGGTGAATAAGCCATACTACACCTCAGAAAGTAAAGGCGACGGGGTGGAAACACATTCTTCCCCAACGCAGATTTTTACATTTAACAGTATACCAAAAATCGCTTAAGTTGTAAAGAACTTTTGCCTCAAGAGACCGAAAGGCGACGGTTGTTGACAAAAATCCTCTAATTTTGAAAAATATGACAAAAAACAATGCTGTTTGAGAAAAAAATTAGGACTCTTTCACATAAAACTATTGACAAATTGTGAACTTTAGGGTATCATTATTTCGTATGGTGTGTACATTTATCAATCCTCGGAATGAAAAGGAGACGCGCATGAACCCCACCGACGAGGAACTTTGCCTTTTGGCTCAGCAGGGCGATTCGTCCGCCCGTGACAAGCTTGTTGCTCGGTATCTTGACCTTGTGGGATTTCGCGCGCGTGGCTATCTGCCCGACCTTTTCACCGTCGGCGTCGAGTCGGAGGATCTCGGACAGGAGGGCTTTTTGGGGCTCCTTTCCGCCATTCAGTCCTATGATTCGGGCTACGGAGCTTCATTCCGCACCTTTGCCACCCTCGCCATCGACCGCCGTATGACCGACGCGGTGCGCGCCGCCTTCCGCAAGAAGCAGGTGCCCTCCTCGTCTCAGGTCGAGCTGGACGATGCGGTCGCGGGCCGTCACGACCCCGAAAGCACCGCTATCATTCGGGACGAGCTTGCGCGGGTGATGGAGAGGATGGAGAACACCTCATCGGTCAAGGAGAGGCAGGCGCTTGCGATGCACCTTGACGGGTACAGCTATTCCGAAATTGCCGAAAGGCTCGGCTGTACCGCCAAATCGGTCGAAAATGCTCTCGGCCGTGTCCGACGCAAGCTTATAAACAGTTAAATTTCCGCGCGTAGCTCAAAGCAGAGCGTTGTCCTGACAAAGACGGCGGTGCAAATCCGTCCGCGAGGAATGAAAAAAATAAATTTTCAAGCGAGGTAGCAACAATGTTTGAAGACAAGACCCTAATTTGCAAAGAATGCGGCGCTGAATTTGTGTTCACCGCCGGCGAGCAGGAGTTCTACGCTTCTAAGGGATTCGAGAATGAGCCCCAGAGATGCAAGGCCTGCCGCGATGCGCGTAAGAACGCCGCCAGAGGCGAGCGCAAGATGTTCATTGGCGTTTGTGCAGAGTGCGGTCAGGAAGCCAAGGTTCCTTTTGAGCCCTCCGGCGACCGTCCGATCTACTGCAGCGAGTGCTTCTCTAAGATCAAAGAACAGCAGGCATAAGTAGGCCGAACTTTGCAGACTAAGGTCTGTTATAGTTTTACTAAATGTGTTTGCAAACGGCGAATGCTCTGTCAGGAGGGAGCGTTCGCCGTTTTCTTATAAACCGAAAACCACGCGATAGTCGCGTGGTTCAAAAAAGGTTAATCGATGAACAATAAATAAGGACGTGTCTTGCCTCTCTTATCAGAGGGAGCCGGAAAATGAAATATCCACCCTCTCTGTGAGGGTGGATATTTATTCTTTCAAACGACCTTATTTAATAAGGCTTTCGCCGTCCATTTCCTCAGGCTTGGGAAGGTCAAGCAGTTTAAGCATCGTCGGAGCGATGTCGCACAGCTTGCCGCCCTCGCGCAGAGCGCAATCCTTGCCGACAACGGCGAAGGGAACGGGATTGGTGGTGTGGGCGGTGAAGGGGGTGCCGTCGGTGTCGAGCATACGGTCGGCGTTGCCGTGGTCGGCGGTCAGCAGCATTACGCCGCCCATACCGACGGTGGCATCGGCCACCCTGCCAACGCAGGTGTCAACCGTCTCGACAGCCTTGACGGCCGCTTCAAAGACACCGGTGTGACCGACCATATCGCAGTTTGCAAAGTTGAGCACAACGACGTCGTACTTGCCGCTTTCGATGGCCTCGACCACCTTGTCGCAGACCTCAACGGCGCTCATCTCGGGCTGGAGGTCGTAGGTAGCGACCTGCGGCGACTTAACGAGGATGCGGTCCTCGCCGTCAAACATAACCTCCTCGCCACCGTTGAAGAAGAAGGTGACGTGGGCATATTTTTCGGTCTCGGCGATGCGAAGCTGGGTCTTGCCGTTGGCGGCAAGGTACTCGCCGAGGGTGTTGTTAAGCTGCTGGGGCTTAAAGGCGACCTCGACGTTGGGCATAGTCGCATCGTACTGGGTCATACAGACGTAGAAAAGGTCAAGCTTGCCGCCCTTGCGCTCAAAACCGCTGAAATCGGGGTCGACGAAGGTGCGGGTAATTTCGCGGGCGCGGTCGGGACGGAAGTTGAAGAAGACGACCGAGTCACCGCTCTTGATGCGCTCGGTGCCCTCGATAACGGTGGGCAGGACGAACTCATCGGTCAGGAACTTGCCGTCGGCATCCTTAACGGTGTAGGACTCGCGGATGGCGGCGGCTGCATCGGCGGCCTGAACTCCTTCACCGTTCACAAGTGCGGCATAGGCCTTGCCTACGCGGTCCCAACGGTTGTCGCGGTCCATTCCGTAGAAGCGGCCCATAACGGTTGCGATCTTGCCGGCGCCGATCTGCCCAAGACGGGCGTTGCAGGCGTCGACGTAGTCGGCGGCTGACGAAGGGGGCACGTCGCGGCCGTCAAGCAGGCCGTGGATATAGATGCGCTCAAGGCCGCTCTGCTTTGCAAAATCGACCAGAGCATAGAGATGCTCGATGTGGCTGTGAACACCGCCGTCGGAAAGCAGGCCCATAAAATGAATGGCGCTGTCATTCTTCTTGCAGTTTTCGACTGCGGCAAGGAAGGCCTCGTTAGAGAAGAACTTGCCCTCGTTGGCCGCCTTGGTGATGCGGGTCAGCTCCTGATAGACAACACGGCCTGCGCCGATGTTGGTGTGGCCGACCTCGCTGTTGCCCATCTGTCCGTCGGGCAGACCGACGTCCATTCCCGAAGCACCGATCTGAGTGGTCGGGCACTCGGCAAAGATCTTGTCCAGACGGGGTGTTGCGGCGAAGTCAATGGCGTTGCCCTTCTTCTCGGGGTTGAAGCCAAAGCCGTCCATTATGGTCATAACCAAAGGTTTTTTCATTCTAAAATCTCCTCTTATTTGCTTGCGGCCTTTACGATAACAGCGAAGTCCTCGGCCTTAAGGGAAGCACCGCCGATAAGACCGCCGTCAACGTCGATCTTGGAAACGAGCTCGTCGGCATTCTTGGCGTTCATAGAGCCGCCGTACTGAATGGTGACCTTCTCGGCGCAGTTCTCGCAGTAGATCTCAGCGAGGGTCTTGCGGATAACGGCGCAGACCTCCTGAGCCTGCTCAGCGGTAGCGGTGCGGCCGGTGCCGATGGCCCAAACCGGCTCGTATGCGATGATGATCTTGTCAAGCTGCTCGGAGGTGATGCCGTTGAGGGCAACCTTTACCTGAAGGGCAACCAGCTCGTTGGTGATGCCCTGCTCACGCTGATCGAGGTACTCCCCAACGCAGACGATGGCGGTCAGACCTGCGTCAACAGCGGCCTTGGTGCGCTTGTTGACGGTGACGTCGGTGTCGCCGAAGTAGGTGCGGCGCTCGCTGTGTCCGGTGATGACGTACTCAACGCCCATAGCGGTCAGCATATCAGCGCTGATCTCGCCGGTGAAGGCGCCGCTCTTCTCCCAATGGCAGTTCTCGGCGCCGATCTTGATGTTGCTGCCCTTAGCGGCCTCGATGGCGGCGGCGATGTCAACGAAGGGAACGCAGAGAACTACGTCGCAGTCGGCATCGGCGACCAGCGGCTTCATCTCGTTGATGAGAGCGGTGGTCTGGGCGGGGGTGTTGTTCATTT
>JAZQID010000153.1:0-1996 GCA_045540915.1 Acutalibacteraceae bacterium | reverse complement strand
GCTACAAGGGCCGTACTATGTACATCATCCCCTTCTCTATGGGACCCATCGGCTCTCCGCTTGCCAAGATCGGCATTGAGATCACCGACTCCATCTACGTTGTTCTGAATATGGTCATTATGACCCGCGTGGGCAAGGAAGTGCTCGACGTTCTGGGTGACAGCAACGATTTCGTTCGCGGTTTCCACGCTTCCTGCGATATCGACCCCGAGAACCGTTACATCTGCCAGTTCCCCGAGGACAACACCATCATCTCGGTCAACTCCGCTTACGGCGGAAACGTTCTGCTCGGTAAGAAGTGCTTCGCTCTGCGTATCGCTTCCTATCAGGGTTGGAAAGAGGGCTGGATGGCTGAGCATATGCTCATCCTCGGCCTTGAGAATCCGAAGGGCGAGGTCAAGTACGTTGCCGCTGCTTTCCCGTCTGCCTGCGGCAAGACCAACCTTGCTATGCTTATTCCGCCCGAGTACCTGCGCAAGAAGGGCTACAAGATCTGGACTGTCGGCGATGACATCAGCTGGATGCGCATCGGCAAGGACGGCCGCCTCTATGCCATCAACCCCGAGAACGGCTTCTTTGGCGTAGCACCCGGCACCAACGTCAAGTCCAACTTCAACGCCCTTGAGTCCACCAAGAAGAACACCATCTTCACCAACGTTTGCCACAATATCGAGGACAACACTGTTTGGTGGGAAGGCCTTGATAAGAATCCTCCCAAGAATGCTATCGACTGGGTAGGCGAGCCTTGGGATTGCGAGAAGTTCGACAAGAACGACAAATCCACCTACGGCGCTCATCCCAACAGCCGCTTCACCGCTCCTGCTAAGAACTGCCCCTGCATCTCCTCCGAGTTTGAGAAGGGCGAGGGCGTGCCGATCTCCGCTATCATCTTCGGCGGACGCCGTGCTAAGCTTGCTCCGCTGGTCTATCAGTCAAAGGATTGGGAGAACGGTGTATTCATCGGCTCCGCTATGGCTTCCGAGACCACTGCTGCTGCTGCCGGTGCAGTAGGCGTTGTCCGCCGTGACCCGATGGCTATGCTGCCCTTCTGCGGATACCATATGGGCGACTACTTCCAGCATTGGCTCGATATGGGCAAGAAGCTTGGCGACAAGGCTCCCAAGATCTTCAACGTTAACTGGTTCCGTACCGATGACGACGGCAACTTCCTGTGGCCCGGATTTGGCGACAATATGCGCGTGCTCAACTGGATCGTCGACCGTTGCGAAGGCAAGGCCGACGCTGAGGAGACCGCTATCGGTTATATTCCGAAGCCTGAGGACATCGACCTGACCGACCTCGACTTCGACCTCGACACCCTCAAGAGCATCCTTGACGTTGATAAGGACGCTTGGAACAAGGAGGTCGCCGAGATCACTGAGCACTACAAGAAGTTTGGCGACAGACTCCCTGCAGAGCTTGCAAAGCAGCTTGAGGATCTTAAGACCCGTCTGGCTGACTAATTGTAAATTTAACACCTGCTACCTTTTGATAGGCGGCAGGTGTTTTTTTCTTTGAAAAAGTTGCCAAGTCTCTTGAAATGTCAATAAAACCGCAGTATAATGAGATGAAATTTGAAAAGAAGGGGAATTTTATGAAGATCTATAGCGTTAACGATAAGGAATTTGCTCAGTTTGGCCGAGTTCTCGATCTCAACACCGACGAGATCGTTGCCGTTGCCGATAAGATTGAAAAGCCTGCCGAAGGCTCAGCTTACGAGCCGTCCCGTGCCGATTTTGAGGCGCTTTCTATTAAAGAGGAGATTCAGGCTCGCTATTTCGGTATGATGGATACTCAGCTTGGCTACTGCTACGGCCACAGCCATCAGCTCAACGCTCTTGAGTGGCACACCTGCTCCGAGATAAACATCGCTGTCAACGACCTAATTCTCCTGCTCGGCGACCGCCGCGACATCGAGGATGGCAACCGCTACGATTCCGCTAACGTCAAGGCTTTTCGCCTTTGCCGCGGCGAAGCCATCGAGGTCTATGCCACC
>JAZQID010000152.1:0-2124 GCA_045540915.1 Acutalibacteraceae bacterium | reverse complement strand
ACCCCCATCGGCCGTTTCTTGCGCAAGACCAGCATCGATGAACTGCCGCAGCTTATCAACATTCTCAGAAATGAGATGACCATCGTCGGCCCCCGTCCTCCTCTTGTTCACGAGGTGGGCTGGTACGACGATTATCAAAAGCAGCGCCTGAGCGTCAAGCAGGGTCTTACTTGCTTCTGGCAGTGCAGCGGCCGCAACAATCTCAGCTTCGACGAGTGGATCGAGCTTGACCTCGACTACATCGAACAGCGCAGCCTTTGGACCGATCTTAAAATCCTGATCAAGACCGTGCCTGCCGTCCTTTCGGGCGACGGAGCCAGTTGATCCAATAATAAATCTGCGGACATCACCGCAAACAGCGTGGCACATATCTACCGCTTCAACGGGAGGCCTATATATGTGCCGCTTTTTCTCTTTTGGAGGTACCTATGAGGATTAAGGTTATCGTTGCCGCCCATAAGCGATGCGCTATGCCGCTCGATGAACTCTACCTGCCTTTGCAGGCGGGAGCGGCCCTTCACGACCCCATCGGGTTTGAAAGGGATGATTCGGGCGACAACATTTCTGCAAAAAACGGTGGGTTTTGTGAGCTGACCTGTCTTTACTGGGCGTGGAAGAATCTGCAGGCCGACTATGTCGGACTCGCCCATTACCGACGCCATTTCAGCGGTAAGGGTAAGCAGGTTTTGACCCTCTCCGAAGCAGAAAAATTGCTCAGCGACACCGACATCGTCCTGACCAAGAAGCGCCGTTACTACATCGAGACCCTCTACGACCACTATGCGCACACCCACGCGGTCAAACCGCTTGATACCGCGGGTCAGATAATCGCGCAGAAGTATCCCGACTACCTGCCCGAGTTTGAGCGGCTCAAAAAGCGCACGAGCGCCCATATGTTCAATATGATGATAATGCGCCGCGACCTTTTTGACCGTTACTGCGAGTGGCTCTTCGATATTCTCTTTGAACTTGAGCAAAGGGTGGACACGACGGGTATGAGCGCCTTTGACGCGCGCTTTTACGGCCGCGTAAGCGAGCTGTTGCTCGATGTGTGGCTCAATACAAACGGATACGCATATAAGGAGATACCCTTTATCTATACCGAAAAGGTCAACCGCATCAAAAAGGCCGTCGGTTTTTTGAGTGCAAAATTCCTTGGCAAAAAGTATGACAAAAGCTTTTAAGGTTGAAAGGGAGGTGCTGTTGTGAGCGAAATGTCTCAACCATTGATCAGCGTTATCGTCCCCATTTATAAAACGCAGGAATATCTGACAAGGTGCGTCGACTCTCTGCTCGCGCAGACCTACCGCAACCTTGAAATACTGCTTATCGACGACGGCTCACCCGATGAGTCGGGTGTTATATGCGACCGTTTTGCCAAAAAGGATGAGCGCGTGCGCGTCATTCATAAGGAAAACGGCGGAATATCCGATGCGCGCAACTGCGGACTTGACAATTTCACAGGCGAATATTTCGTCTTTGTCGATTCCGATGACTATGTTCGAGCCGACTACGTCGAATACCTGTATAAGCTTATCTGCGACTTTGACTGCAAATTGGCCGTCTGCGGCTACGACGTGCATTTCAGCGACGGCAACAGCATTATAAATAAGGCGGTCGAGCGTTACACCGTCAGCGCAAAGGAATGTATGGAGCGGCTCTTTTACGACGAGTTCGTTACCGTCGGCCCGTGGGCAAAGATATATCACCGCTCGCTGATAGGAGATATTCGCTACCCCTTCGGCAAGCTGTTCGAGGACGCAGGCACCACCTATCGCTTTATTATGAAATGCGACCGCATCGCCTTTGGCGAGGCCAGCAAATATTTCTACGCAATGCGCAGTCAGTCGATAGTCACATCCGATTTTAATCCTCACAAGATCGACCTGCTCGAGATGTCGGACGCTATGTGCGACGCGGCTGAGGAGCGTTGGCCCGAGCTTGCCAAGGCAAGCCTGCGGCGCAGGGTGTACGTTCGCTTCAGCACCTTAAATCAGATGCTTGACACCGATGCCTTCCCCGAGAAAAAGGCCGAGATGATAGCCTTTGTCCGTGCAAACAGGCACGCCGTCCTGCGCGACGACAGGGCACCTCTCAGGGACAAGCTTGCACTAATGATGATCA
>JAZQID010000151.1:0-4355 GCA_045540915.1 Acutalibacteraceae bacterium | reverse complement strand
CAGAAGGAGATGTATACCTTCAACGACAACGGCGGCCGCAGTATCTCTCTGCGCCCCGAGGGTACCGCAGGCTCGGTGCGTGCATTTTTGGAGCACGGACTGCATAATGAGGCCCTGCCGCAGAAGGTCTGCTACGTCCTTTCCTGCTACCGCTACGAGAAGCCGCAGGCGGGCCGACTCAGAGAGTTCCACCAGTTCGGAGTGGAGTGCTTCGGCGCTGACAAGCCTGCCGCCGATGCCGAGGTCATAGCACTCGCACAGGGTGCCTTTGACACCCTCGGTATCCGCAACCTCCGCCTTGAGCTTAACTCTATAGGCTGTCCCGAGTGCCGACCCAAGTACACCGCCGCACTTAAGGAGTATTTCGCCGCCCATAAGGGTGAGCTGTGCGAGACCTGCCTGTCAAGGCTTGAGCGCAACCCGATGCGCATCCTCGACTGCAAATCTCCCATTTGCTCAAAGATTGCCGCCGACGCACCTACCGTCCTCGACTTTATCTGCGACGACTGCCGCGACCACTTTGACGGAGTCGGCAAGCATCTTAATGAATGCGGCATCGAATATACCGTCAATCCTCATATCGTGCGCGGACTTGACTACTACACCCGCACCGTCTTTGAGTTTATCTCCGACGATATCGGCGCGCAGGCCACCGTCTGCGGCGGAGGCCGATACGACGGACTTATCGGCCAGTTGGGCGGTCAGCCGACTGCGGCCCTCGGCTTTGCGATGGGCCTTGAGAGGCTGATGATGGTTATGGAGGCGCAGGGTTGCAGCTTCCCCACCGACAACCCCTGCGACGTTTATATCGCACCTATGGGCGAGCAGGCATCCCTTATGGCGACGCGCCTTTGCTCGATGCTTCATAAGGAGGGCTTCTCGGCCGAGACCGACCTCGTCGGACGCGGACTCAAGGCGCAGATGAAGTTTGCCAATAAGATAGGAGCAAAGTTCACCGTCGTCCTCGGCGATGACGAGATCGCCAACAGCCGCGCTATGCTTAAGAATATGAGCACCGGCGAGCAGGTGGAGGTCAATCTCCCCATCGGACTGCTCAGCGCCGTCTACGACAGTGAGATAAAGGGCACCCTTTCTTCTCTGACTGAGTCGCTTGACGGCGAGATGGAGGAAATGCTCAAGGGTTGCAAGGAGGATATGAAATGGCTTTAACTATTGAAAAAATGGGCCAACTGCGCCGCGACCGCTACTGCGGCAGTTTTCGCCGCGAGGACGACGGCAAAAGTGTCACCGTCTGCGGCTGGATACAGCGTCAGCGCGACCTCGGACAGCTGATCTTCTGCGACCTGCGCGACCGCACAGGCATCGTTCAGCTCGCCTTCGACGATAAGACCGACCCCGAAATTTTCGACAAGGCATTCCAGCTCCGTTCAGAGAACGTCGTTATCGCGCGCGGTACCGTCCGCATCCGCTCAAGCATCAACCGCGAGATTCCGACAGGCGAGGTTGAGATATTCGTTGAGGAATTGAAGGTGCTCGCCGTTGCCGAGACCACCCCCTTTGAGATTCTCGACGACACCGCCGCCAAGGAGGAACTGCGCCTTAAATACCGCTACCTCGACCTGCGCCGCCCCACTCTGCAGAACAATCTGCTGATGCGCCACAGAATTGCAAAGGTCACCCGCGACTACTTTGACGAAAACGGATTTTTGGAGATAGAGACCCCCACCCTCATCAAGTCGACCCCAGAGGGCGCGCGCGACTATCTCGTACCCTCGCGTGTGCATAAGGGCAGCTTCTTCGCCCTGCCGCAGTCGCCGCAGATGTATAAGCAGCTGCTGATTCTGTCGGGCTTTGACCGCTATATGCAGCTTGCCCGTTGCTACCGCGACGAAGACCTGCGCGCCGACCGTCAGCCTGAGTTTACGCAGGTCGACCTCGAGATGTCCTTCGTCGAGCGCGAGGATATCTTTGAGATCGCCGAGGGATATATTCAGCGCCTTTTCAAAGAGGTGCTCGACGTCGATATTCCCCTACCTCTGCCGAGAATGACCTACACCGACGCGATGAATCAGTACGGCTCGGACAAGCCCGACACCCGTTTTGATATGAAGATAGTCGACCTCTCAGACCTCGTTGCCGACTGCGGCTTCGGAGTCTTTGCCGACACCGTCAAAAACGGCGGCACCGTCCGCGCTATCAACGCCAAAAACGCCGCTTCGGTCTACACCCGTAAGGAGATCGACAAGCTGACCGAGGATGCTCGCGGCATCGGTGCCAAGGGACTTGCATTTATCCGCTGGGTCGAGGATGTGCCCAACTGCTCCTTTGCCAAGTTTATGACCGAGGAGGAGCTGGCCGCCATCTACGAGCGTATGGGAGCCGAAAAGGGTGACGTTATCCTCATTGTCGCCGACAGGAAGAATTTGGCACTGTCTGTTCTGGGAGCCCTGCGCCTGACGGTTGCAAAGCGGCTCGATATTATCCCCGAGCAGTACAATTTCCTGTGGATAACCGAGTTCCCCTTCTTCGAGTACAACGAGGAAACGGGCGGCTGGGATGCGATGCATCATCCCTTTACCTCGCCGCTTAATGAGTGCCTGCCCTATCTGGACAGCGCGCCCGAAAAGGTCTTCGCCGATGCCTACGACCTTGTCCTCAACGGCATCGAGCTGTCGAGCGGCTCTATACGCATCACCGATCCTCAGCTTCAGCGCAAGATGTTCAAGGCCCTCGGCATGACCGACGAAGAGGCGCAGAACAAGTTCGGCTTCCTCGTCGACGCCTATAAGTACGGCGCGCCCCCTCACGGCGGAATGGGCATCGGTCTCGACCGCCTATGTATGCTTATGACGGGGTCGGACAGCCTGCGCGACGTGGTCGCCTTCCCGAAGGTCGCAAATTCGGGCGAGCTTATGAGCGGTGCGCCTGCCGAGGTCGATCAGATCCAGCTTGACGACCTTGCCATCGCGATCACCGCCGCCGCAAAGCCCGTAGAGTCTGGGGAACGATAAGCATATATTTTAATCAGTAAGTCTATACAACGCGACATACCAAAGGTTTCAGGTGAAAAAATTATGAAAAAGTTTCTTGCGTTAGCCCTTTCGTTAGTTATGCTGCTTTCTTTTGCTGCTTGCGACAGAAGTGCAGATGCCGATCCCTCGTCAGCAGCCGCAGGCTCAAGCTCAAAAGCGGCATCGTCCGTTCTTCAGAGCAGTCAACTTGAAAATTCGCAGGACGTATCCTCTGCCGAATCGTCGTTCGGATCAAGCGAAATCACCACGTCCGGCCCCTCTTCAAGCACACCCGTAATCTCGGAAGCAACGTCGTCGCGCCCCAACTCATCATCTCAGATAAGCTCTCAGGCTACAAGCTCGTCCTCTAACAAGGTCACCACCACTCAGGAGTATTTTAAACTTAGTAGTTATGTCACCGTCAATATGGGGAGCATTGAATATCTTTTCCACGAGCCTATTCGTAAGTCGGACAAAAAGCGCCCGTTGATCATCTATCTTCATAATGCGGAGAATGTTGACGAAGGAAATCTCGGTGTGGGTAGCGAGCTTTTTGACGGACTGATGGCCTACGAGAACCAAAGCGACGAGTATAGTGCATATACTATCGTGCCGACTGTTCCGACGGCAGCTGAGGGCGAGTGGTCATATAGGCAGCGTGACATATTCGATTTGTTGGTATTCAATATGATAGAATGGTATAACATCGATCCGAATCGTATTTATATAATCGGTTTTTCTCAGGGCGGTAAGATGGCCGTTGATTTCGCAAATCAGTTTACCGACAACAAATTTGCCGCAGTCGTTTCTCTGAGCGGTTCGGTCGAGCTTTGGGAACCCGAACAGCATAACGATACTGCCTTCCGCATCTATCATTGTAAGGACGATCCGAAGGTCAGCTCTTCGGTCTCCAAAAATCTTTATCAACAGCTTGTAAACGCGGGTAACACCAAGTCGCAGTACATCGAGGTGAACAGCAACAGCCATACCGCTACCATTCAGGTTGCCTTTACGGAACAGAGAAGCACATTCTTCCCGTGGCTTTTTGAACAGCGTTTGCCTTAAATAAAAATTCAAGCACCGATGAAAACGATCCGTTTTCGCCGGTGCTTTTGTATTAACCTCGCTCGGACAGGCAATACTATTGCTGATTAAAGAAAGGTGGTAGTTTACATTATGACAAATAATACAGTCCGTCTGCTTGCCGAGGTTGAAAAGGCGGCCGCCTTCGGTCGCGATTCGGTCAGCGCGGTGCTTCGCCACGTTGACAACACCAATCTGCGCCGCGAGCTTGCCGTCAGCCGCAAGCAGTACAGCGACGTCTGTGACGATGCGAAGAATTCCCTGTCGGCCATCGGCTGCCGCGCAGGCCGCAATCCCCAG
>JAZQID010000150.1:0-4493 GCA_045540915.1 Acutalibacteraceae bacterium | reverse complement strand
TATGAAGGCGTACGACCCTTGTATGTCGGGGATAGAAAATCAATGCCGAACAATGCTCCAAAAGGGCGAAACGTCCGAGGATATAGCCAAGTTTGCGATTGCTTCGGTCTGTGCAGTTGTTGACAGAATGAGCCAAGACTGCAAGATGCGTTTCGGCGACCTTCCGATAATTTATGCGGGCGGTGTTATGAGCAACAGCTATATTTCCAAATATATTACAAAGAAACATAACGGCAGTTTCGCTCAGCCTCAGTTTTCTTCGGATAATGCCGTTGGAGTTGCCCTTTTATCTGCATATAGGAGTGGGTGTTTTTGACCGATTCATTGGTTATGACGGTTGCACAACTGAATAACTATGTCAAAGGCCTTATCGAGACCGATGGACAGTTGCGTTCGGTCTTTGTAGCAGGCGAGATATCCAACTTTGTCAATCATTATAAGTCGGGCCATTTCTATCTGTCGCTCAAGGATGAGAACGCCGTTATAAAGGCTGTTATGTTCCGCTCATACGCGCAGAAGGTACCTTTTGATCTGCAAAACGGAATGAGGGTCATCTGCAGAGGCAGAGTCGCTGTGTATGAGCGAGACGGGGTCTATCAGTTGTATATCGATCAGATACAGCCCGATGGCGTAGGTGCCTTAAAGATAGCCTTTGACCAGATGACCAAGCGTCTGCAGGATGAAGGCCTGTTCGACGAGGCTCATAAGAAGCCGATACCCCGATATCCGTCAAGGATTGCTGTCATCACATCACCGACAGGGGCTGCTATTCAGGATATACTCAACATCCTCGGCAGAAGGATGCCTGCGGTTGAGGTTTTGATGTATCCCGTTCTTGTTCAGGGTGAATTTGCCGCTGAGCAGTTGAGAGCCGCCGTTAAAGCGGTCAATGACGATAAATCTGCCGATGTTATTGTAATAGGTCGCGGAGGTGGCTCGATCGAGGACCTCTGGGCCTTCAATGACGAACAGCTTGCACGTGCCATCTACGCTTCGGGTATTCCTGTGATTTCTGCCGTCGGTCACGAGACCGATTTTACGATCTGCGACTTCGTTTCCGATCTGCGTGCACCGACTCCGTCGGCGGCTGCCGAGCTTGCGGTGCCTGATGTCAGTGATGTCTTAAAATTGATCGGACGGCTGAACCGGTCAGCCGCATCTGCCGTTAAGAATAAGATTTCACAGTCCGAGAACGAGCTTAAACGCCTTGCTGAAAACCGTGTGCTTCGTTCTCCTGTTTCGTACATTGATTCATTGTATGAGACCTTTGACCGAGTCTGCACATCATATAAGCGAGTTGCCGAAGCGGTCGTAGATGAACATTCGCAGAGATTGCGTATTATCGCGGCAAAGCTTGATGCTTACAGTCCGCTCAAGACCTTGTCGCGCGGATACTCTATTGCATACAAAGGTGACGATATCCTTCGGTCTGTTAATGGCCTGTCTCAAAATGACAGGCTGAAGATTAAATTACAGGATGGCTCTGCCGAATGTGTTGTCACGTCTATTTCGGAGGAATGATATTATGAACAACGCTACCTATGGCGAAAAGATCAAGCGCCTTGAGGAAATAGTTGCAGTTCTTGAATCGGGTGATGCCTCTCTTGAAGAGTCGCTGAAGCTTTTTGAAGAAGCGGGCGGACTTGTTTCGGATTGCAATTCGGTTTTGACCGAGGCCAGAATTAAAATATCGCAGATGACCTTTGCAGAGGGTGAAAATAATGACTGAGTTGCTCAACCGATACTCTGCTCAGGTCGAGCAGGCACTTGAAGATTGCGTTAGCGCTGTCGGAACAAAGTATGACGAGCTGATTGAGGCAATGCGATATAGCCTTATGGCAGGCGGAAAAAGGCTTCGACCGTTGCTTGTGTTGGAGTTTTGCCGTGTTTGCGGCGGCGATACTATTAAGGCGATGCCCTTCGCTTGCGCGGTTGAGATGATCCACACCTACTCGCTCATCCACGACGATCTGCCCTGTATGGACGATGATGATCTAAGACGAGGCAGGCCCTCTTGCCACAAGGTGTATGGCGAGGATGTCGCCCTTTTAGCAGGCGATGCACTGCAATCCCTTGCCTTTGAAACCGTAGCAAAGGCAGACCTGCCTTCTGACAGAATCGTTTCTGCGGTTGGATCGCTGTCCTCGTTTTGCGGAATGCACGGGATGGTCGGCGGTCAAATGATGGATATCTCTCATGATGGCAATAAGCCGTCGGTTGAGGATATAATAAAAGTGTATTCGCTCAAGACCTCCGCCTTGCTTAAGACTGCCTGCGAAATGGGCTGTTTTGCGGCAGGAAAGCCTGAGCATCGTCTTGCCGCCGATGAGTTTGCCGAAAACTTGGGCCTTGCGTTTCAGATTCGGGACGATATTCTTGATGTTATCGGCGACCAAAGCCTTATCGGTAAGGCGGTCGGAAGCGACGATAAGAACGATAAGCCCACCATAGTCGCTCAACTTGGACTTGAAAAGGCAAACCAAATGGTTGCCGATTATTCAAACAAGGCCTGCGACGCGCTTGCTTGCTTCGGTGAAGAGGCGGCCGACCTTATAGAATTGACAAAATATCTCGTTATGAGGGATCATTAATTATGAACGCTTTTTTGTATAACATCTCTGAACTTCTTCACAATTATGTGCTTATGTGCGCTATTACATCGTGGTTTATCGCGCAGGTACTCAAGACTTTGCTTGTGCTGATCTTCACAAAGAAGTTGAAGCTTGAGCGTATGGTCGGCTCGGGCGGAATGCCCAGCGCCCATACCGCCTGTGTCACCGCTTTGGCGATTGCTATATGCAGGATGTGCGGCTTTTCATCGGTCGAGTTCGGAATTGCCTTTGTCCTTGCTGTAGTTGTTATTTACGATGCTTTGAACGTGCGCAGACAGGCAGGCGAGCACGCTAAGGCCATCAACATAGTTGTTGACCGCATTGATGAGGAAAAGGATGATGACGACCTGCTCGGCATCAAGCAGTTGAAGGAATCCTTAGGTCATAAGCCGATAGAGGTGCTTGCAGGTGCCTTGCTTGGCATTTTGGTGCCCCTTGTAATGCCGCTTTAATCATACATTAAGAAGGAATCATTATGTATCTTGAGAAGATTCAGGGCCCTCAGGACCTGAAAAAACTTAATATGAATCAACTCAAGGTCTTGAGCAACGAGATCAGGGAAGAGTTGATCAAAACTGTTTCCAAAAACGGCGGTCACTTGGCATCCAATCTCGGTGTTGTTGAACTGACCATCGGTCTGCACTACGTCTTTGATTCGCCCGATGACTCTATAATTTTTGACGTTGGCCACCAATGTTATGTTCATAAATTGCTGACCGGTCGCGCCGACCGCTTTGACACCATCAGGAAGGAAAACGGGCTTTCGGGATTTATGAATCCGAAGGAGAGCGAACACGACCCTGTTTATACCGGACACAGCAGCACGGCTATATCAGCCGCCTGCGGAATTGCCGAGTTCAACCGACTTGACGGTAACGACAACTACTCTATCGCCGTTGTCGGTGACGGTGCCTTTACTGGCGGTATGACCTTTGAGGCGCTGAACAACTCAGGACAGGGTAACGAGAGATTGATAGTCATCCTGAATGATAATAAAATGTCTATTTCCGAGAATGTCGGCTCCTTTGCCCATCATCTTGCGCGAATCAGGATCGGGCAGAGATATATTACCGTCAAGCGTTGTATCAATAATTTCACAGGCTCAATTCCGCTTATCGGCAAATGGCTTGTTAAGGTTATTTCAAAGATAAAAACTACCGTTAAGAATTTGCTTTATTCGAGCAATCTCTATTCAAGTAACTACTTTGAAAGTATGGGTTACCACTATTGCGGACCCATCGACGGCAACAGCATCGAGGATGTTATCCGCGTGCTTGAGGCCGCCAAGATGACCAACAAGCCTGCACTGGTGCACGCTTTTACCGTTAAGGGCAAGGGCTTTGCCTTTGCCGAAGAGAGTCCTACTTCATACCACGGAGTTTCGAGCTTTGACAGCGAGGTTGGCGTTTCTCTGAGCGAGGACAGCTTCTCCTTTGAGTTTGGAAAGGCCTTGTGCGACCTTGCCGAAAAGGATGAGAGGATATACGCGGTTACGGCCGCTATGACCGAGGGTACAGGCCTTACCGAATACCGTTCAAAATATCCGAAGCGTTTTTGCGATGTCGGAATTGCCGAACAGCACGCGGTTACCTATTCCTGCGGCCTTGCACATATGGGTATGTTGCCTGTGTTCGCGGTCTATTCATCCTTCTTGCAGAGAGGTTATGACCAGATAATTCACGATGCCGCTATCGCCGACGTTGACCTGACCTTGTGCATCGATCGCGCTGGAATTGTCGGCGAAGACGGTGTTACCCATCAAGGTGTATTTGACGTCGCATTTCTTAATACTGTGCCCAACGTTCACATTCACGCGCCCTCCTACTATGAAGAGGTCTCGTTGATGCTGAAGAAGGCTCTTTATCGTAAAGGCTTGGATGC
>JAZQID010000149.1:0-4780 GCA_045540915.1 Acutalibacteraceae bacterium | reverse complement strand
CCCTCTCAACCGTTGACCTGTGCGCTATCGATCTTTACACAGGCAGGACCGAGCTTTATAAGGCAGGCGCCTGCCCCACAATAGTGCTTCGCTCGGGCAGGACGGCCAAGGCGGAATGTGCCTCTTTGCCTGCGGGCATAGTAAGAGAGGTCGGTTTCGACTCAGCGGCTGTCACACTGAAGGCAGGGGATGCGGTGGTTATGTTTTCGGACGGAGCCTCCTTTGACGGCACCGATTGGATATGCGCCGAGGTGGAGGCGTGGCAGGGTTCGGGTACCGCTCAGCAGCTTGCAGAGCATCTTGTGCGCTCCGCTCGTCGCAGGAGAAACGACGGCCACGACGACGATATTACCGTGATGGTGTGCATTTTAGAAAAAGCTGTCAAATGACTTGCCAAACGACAAAATCTGTGATAAAATGACTTGATTAAAACTGTTACAGAGGTGTTTTTATGTCCGGCCATTCTAAATGGAACAACATCAAACGCAAAAAGGAAAAAACCGACGCCCAGAAGGCGAAGATATTCACCCGTATCGGACGCGAACTGGCTATGGCGGTCAAAGCTGGCGGCCCCGACCCCAACGTTAACGGCAAGCTTCGCGACATAATCGCCAAGGCGAAGGCCAACAACGTCCCCAACGACAACATCGACCGTATGCTCAAGAAGGTTTCGGGCGAGGACACGAGCAACTATGAGGAGATCATCTACGAGGGCTACGGCCCGTCGGGTATCGCCGTCATCGTCGAGACCCTGACCGACAACCGCAACCGCGCCGCCGGCGATATGCGCCACTATTTTGATAAAAACGGCGGCAACCTCGGCCAGAGCGGCTCGGTTATGTTTATGTTCGAGCACAAGGGTGTCATCGCCATCGAGTCGGAAGGACTTGACGAGGACACCGTTATGGAGGATGCCCTTGAGGCAGGCGCTGACGACTTCAACGTCACCGACGGCCTCTTTGAGATAACCACCGAGGCCAACGAGGTTGACGCGGTCAGCCGCGTTTTGTCGGAGAAGGGATACACCTTCGTGTCGGCTGAGGCTGAGTACGTGCCCAATATGACCAACGACATCGAGGACGAGGAAGCGGTGTTCAAGATGAACCGCCTGCTCGAAATGCTCGAGGAAAACGACGACGTCCAGAACGTTTGGCACAACTGGAACGCTCCCGAAGAGGACGACGAGGACTGATAACTTGGTTTACATAAAACGCACCTACTGCGCTTGTAGGTGCGTTTTTCGATATCACGATTTCCTTTATCACGCAGTTGAAAAGCAAGACCAAACGTGGTAAACTAAAATTAGTAAAAGGAAAGGGGGAGTGAAGAATGGCCGACGAGCGTATGCAAAGGCTTATGAAAAAGGCGCGCGGACTGCCGCTGACGCCGGGTGTCTATATTATGCGGGACAAGAGCAGCAAGATAATCTACGTCGGCAAGGCCAAGGCCTTGCGCAACCGCGTGTCGCAGTATTTCGGTACGCAGGAGCGTCACGCTGAAAAGGTGCGCCGAATGGTCGAGAACGTCGAGGATTTTGACTACATCCTCTGCAACAGCGAGTTCGAAGCCCTGATGCTCGAATGCTCCCTCATCAAACAGCACTCCCCGAAGTATAACATACTGCTCAAGGATGCCAAGGGCTTCCACTATATCCGCGTTACAGAGGGGCCTTTCCCCCTGATAAAAGCCGCCAAGCAAATTTTTGACGACGGCGCGCGGTACATCGGCCCCTATTATTCAAGTTACAACGTTTCGCGCTCGGTCGATGCGGCAGTCAAGGCATTTAAGCTGCCCCAATGCTCAAAAAGCGGCAAGGAAATGGGCAAGCTCAACGGCCGCCCCTGCTTAAATTACCACATCGGGCTCTGCAGTGCCCCCTGTTGCTCGAAAATAAGCGCCGAGGCCTATGCCGAGTCGGTTGCAGGCGCACTCGATTACCTCAGCAACGGCGCTTCTGCCGCCATAGCCGGCCTGACCGACCAGATGGAGCAGGCGGCTGAGCGGCTGGAATTTGAGCGTGCGGCACGGCTTAGAGATCAGATAAACGCCCTTCGCGAGATGAGCGAGAAGCAAAAGGTGGTCGAAGCGACGGTTCGCGATCAGGACGTCATCGCCCTTGCTTCTGCCCACGACGGCGCCTGCTTTGAGGTGTTTAATTTCCGCGAGGGCAAGCTTTGCGATCGCGAGCATTTTATTATCGATGCGGTTGAACAGCCCGACGAGGCGCGTGCAGAATTTCTGCGCCGTTACTATTCGCTTGGACGGGATGTGCCCCCCGTTATCGCCCTTGACGGCGAGGTTGCCGATAGGGAGTTGCTTTCCGAATGGCTCAGCAATGCGAGGGGCAAAAAGGTCAGGATAACCCTGCCTCAACGGAGTGAACAGCGGCGGCTGGTCGATATGTGCCGTCAGAATGCCGCCGAGCACCTTGCTGAAAAGAGCAACCGAACGGGGCACGATACTGCAGCTCTCGACGAGCTTGCAAAGTTGCTCGGGCTCCGCAGGCCGCCCGAATATATCGAGGCCTACGACATCTCCCACACCGCAGGGGAGGAAACGGTCGGCGGAATGATAACCTTCCGCAACGGCACGCCCTACAAGAGCGGCTACCGCAGGTTTAAGATCGAGGATTACACCAACGATGACTGTGCGTCAATGGCGCAGATGCTTTCGAGGCGGTTTGACGAGTACGACAAGCAGGTGCAGGGCGACTATTTCAGCCGAAAGCCTGACCTGATATTGCTTGACGGCGGTCGCGGACAGGTCAACGCCGTCAAAGAGGTGCTCTCTCAGCGCGGTGTTGAGGTTGCCGTTTTCGGTATGGTCAAGGATGACCGCCACAAGACCCGCGCCATCACCTCCGACGGAGACGAGATCGGCATCAAGGCCACAAAGAGCGCCTACAACCTCGTTTACAGGATACAGGAGGAGGTACACCGATTTGCCATCGGGTACCATAGGCAACGCCGCAAGAAAAAGATGCTCGGCTCCTCGCTGACCGAGATCGAGGGTGTCGGGCAGACACGCGCAAAGGCGCTTATGGCCCATTTTGGCACCGTCAACGCAATAAGGCTGGCTGAGCTTGAGGATCTGATGCAGGTCAAGGGAATGAACGTCCCCTCGGCACAGGCGGTCTACCGCCACTTCCACCCCGATGAAGAATAAAAAAACAGCACGCAAGCCGAAACTTGCGTGCTGTTTTTAACTTTTACGCTTCGTTCTTGCCGCAGCAACGCTTGTACTTCTTGCCGCTGCCGCAGGGGCAAAGTCCGTTTTTGGAGTAGCCCTTGGGCTTGGCGCTGTCGGGGTCACCGCCTGCGTTTGCGCCGGTGATCTTGGCGACCTGCTCGCGCTTGACCTCCTCACCGATGCGGATGTTGACCGTCAGCACCGTTCTGGCGGTGTCATTCTGAATGGTCTCAATCATCTCTTCAAACATATCGGCGCCGTCGTTGCGGTACTCGTCAACGGGATTGTGGTGGCCGTAGGCACGCAGTCCGATGCCGCGCCTTAACTCCTCCATAGCGTCGATGTGGTTCATCCAGTTGAGGTCGACTGCGCGCAGGAGCACCTTGCGCTCGATGTCGCCGATGATCTCCTTGCCATAGGTCTCCAGACGCTCGTCATAGAGCTTTTGAGCACGCTCAAACAGCATATCGGAGATGTCATCGACGTCAAGCTGATCCAATTCCTCGATGCTGTAACGGAAATCGTCCGAATCGGTCAGCCAGCCGTTGTAAAACTCGCGCAAGCCGTCGAAGTTCCAATCGTCGCGCTCGTCGTTGCCGATAAACCGCTCGACGTTACCCTCGATAGAGCGGCGGATCATCTTTATAACCGTTTCGCTCAGGTCCTTGCCGTCGAGCACGTCGTTGCGCTGAGAATAGATGAGCTCGCGCTGCTTGTTCATAACGTTGTCGTACTCAAGCACGCTCTTACGGGAATTGAAGTTGCGGTACTCGACTCTCTCCTGAGCATTCTCGATAGAGTTGGAGAGGATCTTGAACTCAAGGGGCAGGTTCTCGTCAAAACCGCTCATCATATTGTATATCTTTTCTCCGCCGAAGAGTCGCATCAGGTCGTCCTCGAGGGAGATGTAGAAACGGGTCATACCGGGGTCGCCCTGACGTCCGGCGCGTCCTCTGAGCTGGTTGTCGATGCGGCGCGACTCGTGACGCTCGGTACCGAGAATGCACAGACCGCCTGCCGCGCGCACCTCTTCGGCCTCGGGGGCGATCTGAGCCTTGAATTTGCTCAACTGCTCAGCATAGAACTCCCTCGCCTTAATGATATCGGCGTCATCGGTCTCGGCATAGCCGGTTGCCTCGCTGATAAGCTCCTCGGAGTAGCCGTCGTGGCGCATCTGCGCCTTGGCAAGATACTCAGCGTTACCGCCGAGCATAATATCGGTACCGCGTCCGGCCATATTGGTGGCGATGGTGACGGCACCCTTTTTACCTGCCTGAGCGACGATCTCGGCTTCTTTTTCGTGGTACTTGGCATTGAGGACGTTGTGAGGGATTCTGCGGGCTTTGAGGAGTTTGCTCACGCGTTCGGAGTTCTCGATTGAGGTAGTGCCTACCAAAACGGGCTGGCCTTTCTTGTGCATTTCCTCCACTTCGTCAGCGACTGCCTTGTACTTTTCGTGTTCGGTGGCGTAAACCACATCAGGGTTATCCACGCGGATCATGGGCATATGCGTCGGGATGCTCACCACCTGCAGGCCGTATATCTCCTTGAACTCTTCGGCTTCTGTTGCGGCTGTACCGGTCATTCCTGC
>JAZQID010000148.1:0-12314 GCA_045540915.1 Acutalibacteraceae bacterium | reverse complement strand
AACGATATATCGACATTAATAAAAAAAAGAGTTGCTGCGTTGCAACAACTCTTTTTTTTCTATTGCTGTAGTGTTACTTCTTCGCGTCTTTGGAGGCGTTGTAGAAGATCTTGAGTGCGCTTGCTGCACGGAGTTCCTGTTTGACGTCGCTGATCATACCCATCTTGACCTTTCCGTCGGCCTTGATGGCGAAGGTGAGCAGCTTGCTTTCCTCTTCGGTACGCTGGTTCTTCTCCTCTTCGACAAACTGGCGGATATCGACGACATCCGCAATCTGGTCGTTGAGCTGAAGGCGCGGTTCGGTACCGTATTTGGCGGTGTAGGCATCCATAGGAACACCGATGTTGATGTAGCTTACCAGGCTTTTCTTCTCAAGTTTGGTCACTTCAGTACCCTTTGGGGGAGTGATTTTGACGAAGAGCGAGCTTTCGCGCATCGTGGTGATGACCATAAAGAAGAACAGGAGCATAAAGATAATGTCCGACATCGAGCCCATATTGAGGCCTGGTGTACCTTTGTCATTTTTTTGTTTGAAACGTGCCATTATTTTGCTCCTCCTGTATTTTTGGGCTCAGCCTCGGAGATAGCGACAGGTATAGCCTTGTCGATAGCGTCCATATGAGCCTGGTCTAAGTCTTTGTAAGGTCTACTGAATTTCTCACGCGAGAGTTCGTCACGCATCTCGTTGATGGCGGCGGTGAGTTCGTTCTGGACACGGAAGTAGGTGTCGTACGAAGTACCACGGTCGTTCTGTAGCGAGATAACACCTTTCGACACCGGATAGGTGCCCAGGAACTCGATGTCAACGTTCTGCTTTTCGGGCAGGTTGGGCAGGTTCTCGGGGTTGCCGAGGAACTCTTTGGCCCTCTGCTTCAGCAGGCTGATGTCGCCGACCTCTTTGTTGAAGAGGATACGGTCGTTGCGGTTGATCTTGACCTGGAAGATGTTACGTTCACGAACTTCTGGCGGAGTGAAGTCCGGCGGCAGCGGTGGGGGCAGACGCCGAGCGATACCCATATCCGTGTTGATGTTGGAGACCATCAGGAAGAAGGCCAACAACAGGAACGAGATGTCGGACATCGCGCTGGTATTCAAGCCAGGAGTTGATTTTTTACTCATAGTGATACTTACTTTTTAAAGGATTTCGAAATTGCGGAGTAGATCATCAGCACCAGTGCGCCAATAACGGTGATGTAGGTGGCGTAGCAGGCGATGGCGATGAGCTTCGCGGTTTTTTCGGAGGTGTTGTATTTCATCAGCATTTCCTGAGGCATAGTGTCGCCAAGGGCCAGCAGGACGGCGGCGACGGCCACAACGATGATTGCTCCGGCAAAAATGATTGTCTTTTTGGGCTTGTCCTTGAGGCTGATGATGCCATAGAACAGCCATACGAGGAGGCTCAGCACGATGAAGCAGATCAGTACCCAGAAGGCCACGTCGAAGGCCCAACCGAACTTGGTCTGGTTGGCGGCAAAGAGGATGGCGAGGACGGATACGACGATTGCTATGCAAAGGCTGCACCACATTATGGTTTTTCTCAATTTTTCCAACATAATAGTAAAGGATTTAAAGGGTTAATAAATTGTTTAAGAGTATCCTTGCACTATTATTTCTTGTTCTTGACGAGGATGTCCATAAAGGTTATGGTGCCATCTTCCATCTGGGCAACGAGGCTTTCGATTTTGGTAAGGATGTAGTTGTAGAAAATCTGAAGGATGATAGCGACGATAAGACCGAAGATGGTTGTCAACAGAGCGACCTTCATACCACCAGCGACGACGGTGGGGCTGATGTCACCGGCTTTCTCGATGTCGTCGAATGCCTGGACCATACCGATAACGGTGCCGAGGAATCCGAACGAGGGGGCCAGGGCGATGAACAGGGCAATCCAGGTCAGGTTGGCCTCGAGGCGAGCCATCTGGACACCACCGTAGGAGGTGAGGGATTTTTCGACGTTTTCAAGGCCTTCGTCGATGCGGTCGAGGCCCTGGTAGAAGATGCTGGCAACGGGGCCGCGGGTGTTGCGGCACAGCTCCTTGGCGGCGTTGTAGTCGCCTTTCTTGACGTTGTCCTCAATGCCGCCGAGCAGGGCGTCGACATTGGTGGTTGCCATATTCAGGTAGATGATGCGCTCGATGACGAGGGCCATACCGAGGATGAGGCAGAGGAGCACGGGGGTCATCCAGCCTGCACCACCCTGAATGTACTTTTCTTTCAGCACTTCGTGGAACGATTTGCTTTCTTCGACTTCGTCGGCAACGGGAGCGACGGGTTCGGCGGCGACGGCCTCTTCGGCTGTTGCTGCGCTGTCATCGGTGATTTGCTCGGTCTGGGCAGCCTGATCGGTGGCGGCAGCATCCTGAGCCATAACACTGTTGAGATTGGTGAATGTCAATAATCCAATTACTGACATTAAAGCAATTACTTTTTTCATTTTGATTTAGATTGTGTTAATTATTAATTAGTTAGTTCGATTTTCGTAGTTCACAATATGTTTGCAAATTTAGCAATAAGTTTACAACTGCAAAACTTTTTTTTGTTTTTTTTTAGCTTTGCTGGCTGTTGCTGTCTGTAAGGTGTTGTTTTATAGCTTTATGCAGCGTAGTGTTTTTTTATGTGTCATATATTGCGGTCGAGCAGGCTGCAGGCCAGTTCGCGCAGGGGCTGTTTGGCGCTGTCGGGGCGGCCGATGGCATCGAGGTGGCGCATAGCCGAGGCGTGGTGTCCGGCGATGCGCTGGTCGACATCGTTGCGTATGTCGAGCTGGCTGTAGATGCTGAGCACTTCGTCGATTTTGGCCGTGGGGTCCTGCGGCGTTGTGGCGAAGAGCTCGTTGAGGCGCTGGCGCTGCTGGGGTGTGCCTTTCTGAAGGGCGGCGAGCAGGAGTATGGTTTTCTTGTTGTCGCGAATGTCGGTGCCGGTCTGCTTGCCGAAGGTGGCGGTGTCGCCGTAGGCGTCGAGCAGGTCGTCGCGCAGCTGGAAAGCCAGTCCGGTCTCGATGCCGAAATTGTAGACGGCCTCGGTGTCGGCCTCGTTGGCGCCGGCGTAGAGGGCGCCGATCTTGAGGGCACCGGCAAGGAGCACGGCGGTTTTGAGGCGTATCATTTCCATATATTCGCTGATGGTCACATCGTTGCGCTGCTCGAAGTTCATATCGTACTGCTGCCCTTCGTGGATCTGGAGACAGGTGTTGCCGAAGGTCTGCAGGATGCTGTGCAGGTTGTGGTGCGGTGTTTTGATGAGGTATTGCCAGGCGAGGATGTGCATTGCGTCGCCTGAGAGGATGGCGGTGTTCTCGTTCCAGCGGCGGTAGACGGTGGGCTTGCCGCGCCGCACGGGCGAGCGGTCCATCAGGTCGTCGTGGAGCAGGGTGAAGTTGTGGAAGGTCTCGATGCCGATGGCAGCATATCGTGCCTGCTCGATGTCGCCGCCGAAGAGGTCGGTGGCGGCGAGGAGCATAGTGGGGCGAATGCGCTTGCCGCCCTGTGCGAGGGTGTATTCGATAGGGGCGTAGAGCTCGTCGGGCGTGCCGTTGAAGTTTTCGGCCGCGAAGAGCTGGCTTACTTTTGTCTGTATTTCTTTTAATGTATACATTAGTTTTATTGCGTTAGTGCGTTATTGTGTTAGTGCGTTATTGCGTTAGTGTTTTGTTTTTAACCTTAATTTTAACTGGCTGACGCGGTTGGACTGCTGTACTCATTCTGTGGTTAACGTTAAGGTTAACGTTAAGGTTGAAGTTTTCGTCCTAGAACGGATAGTCGATGCCGAAGTTGGCTGTGATTTGCGAGAATTTCCAGTAGGGCGGGCGCCAGCGGCGGGTTTCGGCTGCGCCGGGGTCGTAGAGCGGTATGGCAAGGTCGCACCGCAGGGTGAGGATGGAGATGTTGGCGCGCAAGCCGAAGCCGATACCTGTGGCGATGCTTTGGGGCAGGTTGTCGAGGCGCAGCTGTCCGTCGGGGAATTCCTGCGACTCGTTGGCGAGCCATACGTTGCCGAGGTCGGCGAAAATGGCGCCTTCGAAGATTGAGACTATCGGGAAGCGGTATTCGAGGTTCATTACCAGCTGTATGTCGCCGATGCGTTCAAGCATACTGTTGTCGGATGACTGGTAGTTGCCGGGGCCGAGGTAGCGCAGGTGCCAGGCGCGTATGGTGGTGGGACCGCCGCCGAAGAAGCTCTTCTCGTAGGGCATAGCCTTGGAATTGCCGTAGGGGATGCCGACGCCTGCCATCAGGCGTGCGACGAAGGTGCTCTTGCTGCCGAAATAGAAGTAGCGCTTGAACTCGGCATTGAGCCTTGCATATTGCGAGAAGGGCACGCCGAAGATTTCGCGAATGCCGTTTTCGTCGCGTTCGCTGCCGGTGAGGGTGGCGATGCCGCTGAGCAGGTTGCCGGCGCTTTCGACCGAGAGGTGCAGATAGTTGAAGTTGCTTCGCGTGCCGTATTGCTGGGTGTTGTAGACGTAGTCATAGCGTGCGTTAAGGATGAAGTGGTCGCTGTACTGGTATTTTACGCGTGCGTCGCTGATGCTTTCCATACGGTGGCGGAAGGCGCTGTCGATGTTGAAGAAGCGCACGTAGGTGAGCTCGAGAGGCAGCAGCTGGTGTCCGTGCTGGTTGTGGCTCCAGCTGTAGCCGAAGCCGGTGTTGCCGAGCAGGCGCTCGAAATAGCTGTGCAGCTGGTAGTTGCCGCCAAGGGTGAGGACTGTGTGGGGCCGCATACGCTGCCAGAGGATGTTTTTGGTGAACGGGAAGAGGAATGTGGGCAGGTCGAGCGAGAGGTTGAGGCCGCCTTCGAAGTTGCTGACATTGTTGCGGATATCCTCGTTGTCGCGGTTCTTGAAGATGAGTTTGGGCAGTTCGACGAGCAGCGAGCCTTCGGCTTTGAACAGTTCGGCGCCGCCGAAGAGGTTCTTGTTCTGGTAGGCCAGCTTGGTTTCGAGGCCGAAGTTGCCGCCCAGTAGGCCGCCGTTTTCGTTGCCGAATGGCGACGAGTTGTTGAGCTCGATGGAAGCCGTAAGGCGTTGGCGCTTGGCGGTGAGGAGACGCACCTTGGCGTTGAGAAGTCGGTTGGTATCGCTGCTGTTGGGCGACTCGACGAACTCGGTGTTGATGTATTTGAAGTTGCGCAGGCTGAGCAGCGAGCTGTAGGTACGGTCGATGTTGCGCGGACGGTAGAGCTGGCCGTGGAAGAGGAAGAGGGCGCGGTTGATGACGCTGGGTTTAAGCGTCATAGGCTGGTTGAAGAGGTATCGGTACTCGGTGGTGCGGTTGCGGAAATGCATCGGCACGGTAATGGTGTCGTAGGCGCTGACCAGTCCGCTGTTCGATGCCGAGGTGTTGGGGTAGATGAATATGTTGTCGATGCGGTATTTCTGCAGCGGTGTGGCAACGGCTTGCCGGTTGGCGCCGGCGATGCGCGGGTTGCGGATGTTCATAAGGATGGTCAGCTTGTGGTCTTCGAAGGCCGTGTCGACAAGGTAGGAGACAAGGTCGGTCGAAGCGTGGTAGTAGCCTTCGTTGCGCAGCCTGTCGATGATGCGGGTGCGTTCTTCGTCCATCTTGTCCTGGTCGTAGTATTCGCCGACCTGGAGCAGGCTTTCGTTTTTCCAGCTTTTGAGCAGTTTGTCGACCTCGCCGGTTTCGGCGCGGAACGAAACGTCGTCGATGCGATAGCGCGTTGCCGGTTGGATACGGTAGACCACCTCGACATCGTGGCGGCGGCTGTGGACTGTGTCGAACGTCACCGTTGAATGGAAACATCCTTTCGACTCGAGAAGGCCTTGCAGCTGCTGGCAGGTGTGCATTGCAATGCCGCCCGAGGGGGCAAAAAGAAAGATAAGAAAGGCTATCTCAAGAAAAAGAAAGAGGAGCCCCTTTATGATCTGCCCCGATATGAGATTGGCAAGCCCCCAGATAAAAAGGGAGAGGAGAAGGGGAGGGCCGCCGCGTAATGCGGCTGAGAAAAAGCCCACTCGCTCCTGCCCGAGGGCGCCCCTTGCCTTGGGGAGCGTATTTTTCGGTCTAAACATAAGAAGCTCCTTTTTTCGGAAATACTAAAGAGATTGAGAGAGAGAGTCGTTCAGCGCTTCGGTCTTTTCGGCGGCGTTTTCTTTTGTCACTTCGCCGTTCACGATGGCCTTGCCCATATTCTCAAGGGGCACCCAGTAGCTTGCCATTTCGGGCAGAGAGGGCTGAACGATGGCGGTGGAGTCTATGGTCTTTGCCTGTGCAAGGGCGGCGGGGTCCTTTGCGATGCGGGGATCGGAAAGGAGAGAGGTGTCCGAGGGGATGATCCTTCTGTCCTCGTAGTGGGCCTTTTGCGCTTCGCGGCTTGCGAGAAATGCCGCAAGGCTCACGGCAACCTTAGGGTGATCGCAATGGGGATTGACTCCGATGGCCTTTGAGCCTGCAAAGGAGAGAAGCTGACGCTCAGCTCCGCCGATCTTCGCCGTAGGCAGAGGGGCGGCGCCGTAGTTTTCTCCCAGGGCGTCGGCGATCTTCTGGCTGTCCCAGCTACCCGAGAAGATGGCGCCGACGGTGCCGCCTATAAGACCGCTGAGTCCCGCTCCCTCGGCGTCGTTAATAAAGTTCTTGTTTTTCGCAAGGTCAACGAGGTATTCCGTGGCCTCCGCGCCCTCCTTGCCGCCGAAGTCTATGCCTGCCTTTGCATCCTTGCCTCCCTCTCCGAAGAGGGTACAGCCGTTTGCAAGGTAGAAGGCTCCGTTGTACCAGGAGTTCGTCAGAGGAAAGGCCACCTTCGCCTTTGAGAGCATCGCTTCAAGGCTCTTCACGTCCTCCTCTGTGAAAATGCTCTTGTTGTAGAACATAAACCACGTGTTTCCCGAGAAGGGAACACCGTAAACGCCGCCGTCGGCGGCGGTAACGCTTTCTATCATGTTTTCGGAGTTTGATTCCTTGATGGCCTTGAGGGTGTCGCCTCCAAGGCGTGAAACGGCTCCTGCCTGCAGGAGAGTGCCGAGCTGATCGTTTGCATAGAAGTAAACGTCGGCGCTGCCCTCAGGGTCTGCGGAAACGTTCTTGCCCGCATCCCCCTCGGAGCAAACGCCGTATTTGAAGGTGATGTCCCATTCGGGGTGCGCGTCGTTAAAGAGCTTGCACATACGGGGCAGCCAGCCCTCGCTGTCGGGCTGATCCTCCTGAGGGGCCCAAACTGTCAGGGTGATCTTTTCCTTGTCGCCCTCTGTGTCCCTGCGGGCGCAGGCGGTGAGGTTGGTTGCAAGGAAAAGAACTGCAAATAGCAGAGAGAGTATTTTTTTCATATCTGAAAGTCCTTTGTTTTTTGTCTATTGATGCAGTAATGCTCAATACAGGCTTATTATGCCCGAAAAACTGAGAAGTAACAGAAAAAATAATTATTTGCATAAATGGGTTTTCGGTAATGTACTTGACGGAGAGTGGATTATTTAATATAATTGTAATATAATAATTTTTCGAAAGGAAAAAGAAGAAATGGCAAAATTCTGTCCTGCATGCAATATAGAGTATGATGATAACGCGCGCTTTTGCGCAGAGTGCGGAGGCGGCCTTGCAAACGTTGAGGCGCCTGCGGCAGAGCCCGCGCCTGCAGCAGAGCCCGCACCCGCTCCTCAGCCTCAGCCTCAGCCCGAGCCCCAGCCCGTATATCAGCCCGCTCCTCAGAGCGTTATTTATGAGGAAAAGGAGGAGCTCTATCCCGCAGTAAGCACCGCGGTGTATTTCTGGCTCAATATCGCAATGGCGATCCCCTTCGTGGGCTTCATTCTCTCCATCGTTCTCACCTGCGCTCCCAAGAATAAGAGCCTCAAGAACTATGCAAGAGCATATCTCATCGTAAACCTCATCATAGTAGGCATCGGCCTTCTTATTCTCATCGGCTCTCTGCTCCTCGGCGGCGGCCTCTTCGCCCTCTTTGAGGACGTTCCCGCTGCAATGAGCCCCTACGGATATTGATAGAAAAAAGTCTGTCGTTGCCCAAGTGTTCTTAAGGACACTTGGGCAGTTTTATTCGCCTTCCCACAGGGGCCCCTACGACAACGAAATTGTCGCGGGGAGTGGGTGCGGCGAGTGATATTGCTACGCAGTGATATTCGGCTAACGCCGAGTGTTATTCGCTTTGCGAGTTTTAAAGGCGAATAAAATATCACTAAAACCATAGGTTTTAATATCACGATTGCCGTAAGGCAATCATATCACTCTTTGCGCAGCAAAGAATATCACTATATAAAAAATACTACCCGAAAAAGAGGTTTGTTTTCTCTTCTTCGGGTAGTTTTTCTTATACTGTCACAAGCAGGAAATTTGTGTGCCAAATTCCGTTTTTATTAAAGATAACTGTCCTTAGCAACCTTGCTCGTTTGCGACAGACTTTTTTATCTATGATTTTTCGGTTATTTGTTTCTTGTTTTGTTTGTAGTGGAAGATGGAAATAGAATGGATGATCTTTACAGCCGTTCGATCATATATTCATCTTCAAAAATTCAATAATATAATTAACGTTCTCTTCAATGGTTTTTGTACCGTCCACAGTAATTACGGGACAGTCAAATAGGGCAGTCCATTTTTCGACGCGATCCTCGGGACGCGCTTTTGCAAAATTGAAAAAGCTTTCTTCCGCTTCATAGAGATCACCGCCGGGCATCATTCTTTCCCCGAATTTCATATATGACCTCATACGCACTCTCTCCATTCGCACGTCCTTGGGTACTCTTATCTCTACTATGTAATTGTAAAGGGGCAAGATCTCCGCTCCGTAATCCCCCGTTACTGCCGCAAAAACAAAATTCTCATGGCTTTTTACTTCACACATCAGAAGCTCAATAGCCTCTTCCTCTGACCTCGGGGAGCTATAGGGATCGTTTGGCTCGTTTCTATCAAAGAACAGGTTTTCGTTATCTATAAAATGAAATCCCAGCTTCTCTGCCAAAGCCTTGCCAAGAGTGCTTTTGCCGCAACCGTTAAGCCCGCAGACCATAATTCCGCAACCCATAAATTCCTCCGTAGTGTTAAAATAAAGTAAGCTAAATTGCCTCTCCGAGGCAGCTAAATTATCTCGCTTCGCTCGACAGCTAAATTGCTTCGCAGCTAAATTAAATTCGCCTTTTAGCTGGCGTAGCCAATTTAGCGCCGCAGGCATTTAGCTGACCGCAGGTCAATTTAGCTCGCCGCAGGCGAATTTAGCTGAAAAAAGCACTTGCGAGAGCAAGTGCTTTTTTCATGGGGTGAGGGATGGGAGTCGAACCCACGGCCTTCAGGGCCACAACCTGACGCTCTAACCAACTGAGCTACGCCCACCATATTATATGGCGTGCCCTGCAGGATTCGAACCTGCGACCTACTGCTTAGAAGGCAGTTGCTCTATCCGGCTGAGCTAAGGGCACATTTTGCTGAGATTTGGAGCGGGTGATGGGAATCGAACCCACGTGGCCAGCTTGGAAGGCTGGAGCTCTACCATTGAGCTACACCCGCATCGCTGTATTCAGCCTAAATATAATATCACAGCTTTGGGGAGTTGTCAAGTGCTTTTTTTATTTTTTTAAAATTAAATAGCAAAGATTTCCCCCGTGACCGTTTATTTACAGAATATCTATTGTATTTTAAAACTGCTTGCGGTAAGATATACTTGTAAAAGAATGCGGAGGTTTGGTATGTTCGGATATATAAAGCCCTTCGTGCCCGACCTGCGTGTCCGCGAGCACGAGCTCTATCGGGCGATCTATTGCGGCCTTTGCCGCTCAATGGGAAAGCACACGGGATGCGCATCCCGCCTTACCCTTTCCTATGATTTTGCGTTTCTCGCCGCAGTGCGCCTCGCTTTAGAGGGGCAGAGCTATAACGTTCGCGTCAGCCGTTGCGCGGCCTCGCCTCTAAAGGTGCGCCCCGTAATGGACGATAACCCCGTTCTCGCATATTGCTCCGCCGTCGCCGCCGTGCTGACGAGGGAGAAGGTGGCAGACGATATCAGCGATTCCCGCGGTGTTTCGTCTCTCAAGCCCCGCCTCCTTATGCCTGCCGCCCGCTCAATGGCAAAAAAAGCAGAGAGATGCCCATTCCCCCTGCCCGATAAGGAGATAAGAGAGGGCCTTGCCCGCCTTTCAGCCCTTGAAGGAGAGAATTGCCCCTCCCTTGATACGGTGGCCGATTGCTTTGGCGACGTGCTTTCCGAGGCCTTTTCCTGCGGACTTACGGGTCCCGAGAGGGCTGTTGCCGCAAGCCTTGGCAAGTGCATCGGCCGGATAGTCTACGTTCTCGATGCGGCAGATGACCGCGAGGACGATCTTAAGAAAAATAATTATAACCCCTTAAATATCTCGGATATTTCTCCCGAGGCCCTGTCCGTTTCCCTTCGCCTTGAGCTTTCCCGCGCCGAGGCGGCAGTCAATCTTATGAGCTTTGAGAATTGCCCCGAGCTTTCGGAGATCATTGCAAACGTTATCTACGAGGGCATCCCAAAACAGGCCGACAGGATATTCAATAAAGTGAAGAGTGAAGAGAGAAAAGTGAAGAGTTAAGGTGCTTTTCGCCTATGGCGAAAAGTATAATTTCCATATAAATCAAAAAAGGAATTGTCAAGATTATGAAAGATCCTTATCAGGTGCTGGGAGTCTCCCGCACCGCTACGGACGATGAAATAAAGAAGGCGTACAGAGAGCTTGCGCGAAAGTATCATCCCGATAACTATCAGCAGGACCCGAACCTTGCGGAGATCGCAAGCGAGAAGATGAAGGAGATAAACGATGCCTATGACCGCATCTTAAACGAGAGAAGCGGCAAGGGCTCATCCTCATCCTATTCGGGCGGAGCCTACGGGCAGGGAAGTAGCACCGATCCCCGCTTTAACGAGATACGCTCTCTTATCAATCAGCGCCGCTATTCCGAGGCGGAGATGCGCCTTGATTCAATGTCGGGGTCAGACCGCGGAGCGGAATGGAATTTCCTCAAGGCCTGCGTGCTGGTTCAGCGAGGCCATTTCTTCGATGCGCAAAAGCATATTGAAACAGCCTGCTATATGGACCCCGGCAACGCGGAGTATCAGAGCGTGAGAGCTCAGATGCAGCGTCAGTCCTCCGCATACGGCAGAGGCTATAACACCACGTATAATACGAGCAGCGCCGATAGCTGCGATATGTGCACCGTTTGTCAGGCTCTTTGGTGCGCCGATTGCTGCTGCGAGTGTATGGGCGGCGATTGCATCCGCTGCTGCTGAGCTATGAAAAAGGAAAGTAAGACCCTTGCAAATGCAAAAAAGCTGTGCGCCGCAGGCGTGCTTTCGGCCCTTGGCTTTGCTTTTATGTATTTCGGCGCGCTGACGGGTGTTCTTGATCTTTGCGCCGTGGTGGTGGGAGCCGTTTGCTGCGCCTTTGCGGTCATAGAGCTTTCGGGCATGTGGCCTTGGCTGGTGGCAACGGTCACGGGAGCTTTGTGCCTCCTCCTCCTGCCCGATAAATTCGCGGCCCTTGAGTATATCGCCCTGGGCGGCCTCTATCCCATCCTCAAGGCGTATTTCGAGCGCCTGCCTCGGATCCCCTCGTGGTGCCTGAAGGTCGTCTGCTTTAATCTTATGCTGACAGCCTGCCTCCTTCTTGCAAGGTTCGTTCTCGGCATCGGCGAGGATTGGGTGGCTCTTAACGTTGCGGTATACGCCGTTGCAAACGCGTTTTTCGTGCTGTACGACGTGGCGCTGACTACCTTCATCTCCTTCTATCTCAAAAGGATAAGAGGCAGACTGAAGATAAGATTTTGAAAAACGAATATTTGACTAAGAAAACCGCCAAAGGCGGTTTTCTTAGTTTGTTGTAAAAAATGCGACAACGGGTGTAAGGGAGAAAAACAGGTTTTGCACGCATCACGTGTGTCACGAAAAGGTGGATTGTGTAAAATATATGTTTTAAAGGTAAGAAACGAGTATATTTTGTAAATAATTTCCGTTGACTGAAATGGTCGTATTTGATATAATCGTGGTATTAGATTTGCCAAGACCTATCGGTGTTATACCGAATTGTATAAACGGAGACTGAAAATGCTTGAAAACGAAAGTCCCCTCTTCTGGTTACTCGCCGCTGTTCTCGGAACCATCGTGGCGATAATCCTAATCGTATATTTCGTTCAGTGGCTCATTGCCTTTCAGGAGGAGCTGAAGCACGTTAACACCGAGATCCAAAGAACCACGGGCCGCGAGCGCGAGCATTGGAAAAGAAGAAAGAGAAGGCTCTTCCTCTCAATAATCCCATTCGTAAGATATTAAAAAACCAGTCGCCATAGAGGGGCACTCCGTAAGGAGTGCCCCTCAGTTATATTCGCCTTCCCACAGGGGCC
>JAZQID010000147.1:0-2261 GCA_045540915.1 Acutalibacteraceae bacterium | reverse complement strand
ACGCCCGAATCGGTGCGACTGCAACCCGTTACATCAAGACGGGCGCCGAAAACCTTTTCAACCGCGTCCTGCATCCTCTCCTGCACGGTAACACCGTTAGGCTGAACCTGCCAGCCGTGGTAATCGGTGCCGTCATATCGGATAGTTATCAGCAAACGCCTCATAGCATTACCCTTCCGACTATCGTTGCCGCGAAAACGCAGCCGATGATAAGGATTGCAACCACATCGCGAAGTCCTGCGTGGGACTGCTTCATCTTGGTCCTGCCTGCGCCCCCGTGATAGCAACGGCACTCCATCGCTTCGGCAAGGTCGATCGCACGTCGTGTTGCGGAGATCAGCAGGGGTATAAGCACCGGCATCATCGCCTTGATACGTTGGAGCAGGTTGCCCGACTCCATATCGGCGCCTCTTGCCTTCTGAGCCGACATGATCTTGTCGGTTTCTTCAATCAATATGGGGATAAACCTCAACGCGATGGAGGTCATCATAGCAAGAATGTGTACCGCTTCGCCAAGGCCGATAAAACGCAGGGGCTTAAGCAATCTTTCGATGCCGTCGGTCAGCTCGGTGGGCGAAGTGGTATAGGTAAGCAGAGAGCTTATCATAACGAGCAGACATATTCTTACCGCGATGAAGACCGCTCGCTCGATGCCCTGATCGGTGATCTTGAAGATCCACCATTGGAAAAGAACCGTTCCCTCGGCATAGAGGGCATTGAGTATTGCCGTCAGGATTATGATGGGCAATACCGCCTTGAGCATTTTAAGGTAGGTGGTGATGCGTATCTTGGAAATGCACATCAGAGCAAAGGTTACGACAAGGCAAAGTCCGAGCGTAACGGGTGCCGATGCGATAAAGACAGATACGATGAGAACAAGGGTCAGGACAAGTTTGACCGAAGGGTCAAGCCTATGAATTATTGAGCCTGTCGGAAAAAACTGTCCGATTGTAATGTTGCTCAGCACAGGCCATCACCTGCCCTTCTGAGTCCGTCAAGGATATCGCGCGCCTGTTCGACAGTCAGCACGTCACTCGGCACATCTGCACCACGGGCGCGAAGCTGTTGCATAACACGGGTTATCATCGGGACGTTGAGTCCGATATCGGTTAACCGCTCGGCCTGTGAAAAGACCTCGCCGGTGGTGCCGGTCATTTCGACCTTGCCGCCATTCATAACGATGACCTTATCGGCCACCCTTGCCACGTCCTCCATAGAGTGAGAAACGAGAATAACGGTGGTCTTATTCTCCTTGCGGTAAGTGGCTATGCCGTCAAGAAGGCGGTCGCGGCCTTTAGGATCAAGTCCGGCTGTGGGCTCGTCCAAAATCAAAATCTTCGGCTTCATTGCAAGAACGCCCGCAATGGCGGCGCGCCGTTTCTCGCCACCCGAAAGATCGAAGGGTGACTTTTCAAGCAGTTCCTTTGAAAGTCCGACGACCTCGGACGCCCATTCGACCCGCTCTTTTATCTCGTTTTCATCAAGTCCGAGATTCTTGGGGCCAAAGGCTATATCCTTTGCCACCGTTTCATCGAACAACTGATACTCAGGATACTGAAAGACAAGTCCAACCTTAAACCGAACGTCCCTTATCTTCTTGGGCTCCGCCCAGATGTCAACACCGTCAAGATAGATCTTGCCCGATGTTGCGCGGATAAGACCGTTAAGATGCTGAACAAGGGTAGACTTACCCGAGCCCGTATGCCCGATAAGAGCATAGAGCGTATCCTCTTCGATATCTAAAGTAACATCGGTGATCGCCTGTCGCACGAAGGGGGTGCCTTCGCCGTACACATAGGTCAATCCTTCCGTTCTCAGAATTGCCAAAATAATTGCCTCCGTCTAATTTATAAGCCAAGCGCTTTTATGAGCGCGGATAAACATTCTTCCTCGCCGAGTATATCGTCGGGCAGGTCGAAGCCGTACTTTCTCAGCTCGTGAATAAGCTCGGTTGTCTGCGGAACGTCAAGTCCGACCGCCTTGAGCTCGTCTACGTGGCTGAAGACCTCCTTGGGAGTGCCGTCCAACATTACGCGGCCTTCGTCCATTACAGCCACGCGGTCGGCAAGCGCCGCCTCGTTCATATAATGGGTAATCAGCACGACGGTCATTCCCTGCTCCTTATTGAGTCGGCAGATAGTCGACATTACCTCATCGCGACCCTGCGGGTCAAGCATCGCAGTAGGCTCATCGAGCACCAAGCACTCAGGCCTCATCGCAAGCATACCTGCGATAGCGACCCTCTGCTTCTGACCGCCTGA
>JAZQID010000146.1:0-6944 GCA_045540915.1 Acutalibacteraceae bacterium | reverse complement strand
CTGCGCGAGAACAAGATCCGTTGCGAGCTTGACGACCGCAACGAGAAGATCGGCTACAAGGTTCGTGAAGCCCGTCAGGTCAACCGCGTTCCCTATATGCTGATAATCGGTGCTAAGGAGGCCGAAAACGGACTTGTCTCGGTTCGCGACCGAGAGACCGACCAGACCGTCACAATGACGATGGACGAGTTCCTCGCAAAGATAAAGACTGAAATTGCCGACCGCGCTTAGTTTCTGACGGGAGTTGTTACTATGACTTTAGTAATTTTAGCAGCAGGTATGGGCAGTCGTTACGGCGGCCTAAAGCAGATCGACCCCATCGGCCCCAATGGCGAATTCATTCTCGATTACTCTATTTATGATGCACTCAAGGCGGGATTTGACCACGTTGTGTTCATCATTAAGGAAGAAAATCTCGATATTTTCCGCGAGACTATAGGCAAGCGCATCGAAAATCACGTTAAGGTCGATTACGTTTTTCAGGACATTAACGACCTGCCCGACGGTATAAAGGCTCCTGCCGACCGAGTCAAGCCTTGGGGCACGGGACACGCAGTACTGTGCGCTGAGGGTGCGGTCAAGGACGATTTTGCCGTCATCAACGCCGACGATTTCTATGGACGCGACAGTTTTGTAAAGCTCGCGGATTTTATGAGATCGGCTGACAAAAGCAACGACAGACATCAGTTCTGCATGTCGGGCTTTGTGCTTGAAAACACCCTGACCGAGAACGGTCACGTTTCTCGCGGTGTTTGTGAGACCGACGCAAACGGCTATCTCACGAAGGTGACCGAGCGCACCAAAATTCAGCGTAACGGTGAGAAGTCGCAGTATTTTGAAAATGATGTCTGGAACGACCTGCCCGAAGGCTCGACCGTTTCGATGAACTGCTGGGCATTTACTCCTGCTCTTTTCCCTGAACTCAGACGTCTGTTTCTGCGTTTCTTCGATGTGAACACCGATGAGTTAAAGGGCGAGTTTTTCCTTCCCTTTGCGGTTCAGGAGCTTATCGATGATAAGATTTGTGATGTCAAGGTGCTCAAGACCGCTTCAAAATGGTACGGAGTCACCTATCAGGAGGATCGCAAAATGGTTGTCGATGCCATACGCAACATGATTGCAGACGGCGAATATCCTGAGCAGCTTTGGTAAACAAACACACACTAACGAAAAACACCCCGTCAGCCGACGGGGTGTTTTTCTCACTCTTGTTTAGTTCTCGCTGAATATGACCGTTACGTCAGGATGCAACTGCAGAATTGAAGCAGGCACCTGCGGATCGATCGGGCCGAAGAAGGCCTTCTCGATTATCTCCTTCTTTGCGGCTCCGTTAGCAACAAGAAGGATCTTCTTGGCCTGCATAATGGACATCATACCCATCGTAATCGCCGTCTTGGGCACCTCATCCTCGTTGGCGAAGAAGCGAGCGTTCGCCTTGATAGTCGACTCGTCGAGCACGACCTCGTGGGTAGCGGCGGTAAAGCAGGTGTCAGGCTCGTTAAATCCGATATGGCCGTCAAGTCCAATGCCCAAAAGCTGAAGATCGATACCGCCAAGAGCCTTGATATGAGCGTCGTAAGCCTCACCCTCGGCCTTGAGGTCAGCGGCACAACCGTTGGGAACGAAGGTCTTGTTCTTGTCAATATTAACGTGATCGAAAAGGTTGTCGTTCATAAAGTAACGGTAACTCTGATCGTTGGTTACATCAAGTCCGACGTACTCATCGAGGTTTACGCTTGTAACGGCAGAAAAATTGATCTTACCGCTCTTATTATCCTCGATAAGTCTCTTATAGGTGCCGACGGGAGACGAACCTGTCGCAAGTCCGAGCACGCAGTCAGGCTTCATAATGATCTGCGCGGCAATGATGTCGGCGGCCTTATTGCTCAGTTCGTCATAGGTCTGGGTAATAATATATTTCATTACGCATTTTCCTTTCTAATTACAACTGTAGACTGAGATTTAACAATAGAGTTTGCTGGGTAAACGCCCCTTAATGACGTCAAAGGATAGACCGAAGTGTTCTTTCCGATAACGGTACCGGGGTTGATAACACATCCGCATCCGACATCGGCGCCGTCGGCCAATACTCCGCCGATCTTACGAAGTCCTGTTTCGATATCATCGTCAGAATGAATGACGACCGCTTTGCCGTCTGACTTCAGGTTGGAGCAGATGGAACCCGCACCCATATGAGCGCGGTTGCCAAGGACGGAATCGCCTACATAATTATAATGCGGTGCCTGCACCCTGTCAAGCAAGATGCAGTTCTTAAATTCACTCGAATTGCCCATAACGCAGTTGCTTCCTGTTATTACGTTTCCGCGGATATAGGCACCCGGACGAATCTCGGTCCCGTGACCGATTATTGCAGGCGCATCAATGGTGACGTAGTCGGCAATCTTAACGTCCTTACCCACGAGGACACCGGGCTTGAGTTCGGTGAACTCAGGAATTCCGCTCTCAAGAAGCGAAGCAATCAACTCCTTGATCTTCGGCAGCATCTGCCAAGGATACTCACAGGACTCAAAAAGGTCCTTCAGGTAATCGACCTTGCAATCGTACAATTCCTTTGTCTTGACAAGCTTATCCAACTGTGTGGCCTCCCTTAATAATAACATCGGCGATCATACCCGCATACTTTTCGCAAAGCTCCATACTCTCGCTCTCGATCATTATGCGGATAACGGGCTCTGTACCGCTCTGACGCAGAAGGGCTCTGCCATTTCCATCGATGAGCGCCTCTACCTTTTTGAGTTCATCGAGGACATCCTTGTCATTAAGGACAGCCTCTTTGTCCTTTACGCGCAGGTTTACCATATGCTGAGGATAGAGCATGATAGGCTCGACCAGTTTGCCCAGCGAAAGCTTGCGGTCGCACATCTCTTCTGCGATCATGATAGCGGTTAGGATACCGTCGCCAGTCGTTGCATATTTCTTAATAATTATATGTCCCGACTGCTCGCCGCCAAGGCTGAAGTTGTTTTCCTGCATAGACTCGTATACGAAGCGGTCACCGACCTTGGTCTGATCGCACTCAATGCCGATCTTCTTAAGTGAAGCGAAGAAGCCGCTGTTGGACATAACGGTAGCAACGACAGTATTGCCGTTAAGCATACCCCTCGACTTAAGCCTGTTGGCAAGAACATACATCATAGCATCTCCGTCTACGATGTTACCATTCTCATCTACTGCGATACAACGATCAGCATCGCCGTCAAAGGCAAATCCGACGTCCAACTTCTGCTTCTTGACCAACTGACAGAGCTTCTCCATATGAGTAGAGCCGCAGCCGTCGTTTACGTTAAGTCCGTCGGGCTCAGCGCCGATAACATAAGTCTGCGCACCGAGAGCGTCGAAGACCGCCTTTGCAATCATCCAGGATGCGCCGTTGGCACAGTCAAGACCAATGCGAAGCTTTTTGTAAGAATTAGACGCAACCGAGATAAGATAACCGACGTAGCGGTTTCTGCCTGAGACGTGGTCGATGATCCTACCGATGTTGTCACGCTGGGCCAAGGGCAGATCCCTGTCCTCAACTCCCAAGGCATACATATTGCCATCGATATAAGCCTCAATAAGAGCGGTGGTCTCGTCATCAAGCTTCTCGCCGTGCCTATTGATGACCTTGATTCCGTTGTCATAGAAGGGGTTGTGGGACGCGGTGATCATTATACCGCAATCAAACTCATCCTGACGGGTAACGTAGGACACGCTCGGAGTGGTGGTAACGTGAAGCATATAAGCGTCAGCACCCGATGCGGTAATACCTGCGACGATGGAATACTCAAGCATATAGCTCGAGCGGCGGGTGTCCTTACCAATTACTATGCGTGGCCTGTATGCAGGGTCCTTGCATCCCGAAAGCGCAGAGGAATAATACCAGCCGAGGAAACGGCCGACCTTGTAAGCCTGCATCGAGGTGAGGTTGAGGTTAGCCTCCCCCCTGAAGCCGTCGGTGCCGAAATATTTATTCTTTACAGGCGCACCCTTGGGAGCGCGGTTGACAACAATCTCGTCGCGAAGAAGGTCCTCAGTAGATATGTTGAACAGCTCGCAAATCTGCAAAACCTTATCGATCTGGGGCTGAGCCTGATCCATTTCCCACTTTGAGACTGCCTGACGCGAAACCGACAGTTTATCCGCCAAGGTTTCCTGCGACATACCAAGAGAATTGCGAAGATGGGTAATTTTCTCGCCTAATGTCATAATGCCCTCCTAATTTTAGCGTATACCTTAATATACGCGATTACTAACCATATAGTACACCCATTTTATCAATTTTTCAAGAGGAAAAATATATTTTCGCTACTAAAAGTTGCAATTTATCTAATTTATCAATAAATTTGTGCACAATTTTTCGCCTAATTTTCCGTCAACGCTACTTTTATTTGCGTGAGTATATAAAATAACACCCGATGATACAACGTATCATCGGGTGTTTGGTTACAATGTAGTTTCTATTGCTATACCTTCTATTACCACTTAAACGCCTCAATTAAAAGCATAAACGCACCGATAGCGCAAACAACAATCATAATCCCGCAAAAGATATTTAACAAAATTCTTATCCATTTATATTCAATATTTGAAATCACACTGATTGAGCATAAAAACATATGGATATTGGCAAAGCAGAATACAGAGAACGCGAGACAAATCGGAATTTTTATATTTACTGTATCAGCATATAAAAACGACCTCGTAGAATCAACTAAAAACGGTTCACAAGGAACTTTTGGAACAATTAAAAGAATAACAGTCAACAAAATTACAAACAAGATTTGAAAATAAATAACAAGTCCGAACAAGGACATTTTGTTTCTGTCTTTTTTCAAAGTTTGTCTACCTCTGCCAAACTCAATGCATTTTTCAATCAAAAGCCTTGCTATTGTTTTATTGCGGATAACAACATACTTACCCTTATGTATTCTGCTGTCGTAGGTAGAAGCTGACCTTGCAAATACTAAAGTAACAAACAAAGGTAACAATAGCATCATTAAAGTTGCCATACCATCACCGCCTTTGATTTATTATAGCATAAAAGTGGAAATAAATCAATGCGAAGCATTGTTTTTATAATTCGTGGCGAAGCCACACCTTACTTCTTCACTATTCACTATTACCTATTACTTTCCAAAAATCCCGTTCTTGAATTTTTAGTGAAAAGTGAAGAGTGAAAAGGTAATAAGTAAAAATCCCGCCCACTTACGTGAACGGGATTTTTGGTGCCGGAAGCGGGGGTCGAACCCGCACGGTATCGCTACCACTGGATTTTGAGTCCAGCACGTCTGCCAATTCCATCATTCCGGCTTTTACAACAATGGAATAATACCACATTACAGACACAAAATCAAGTGCAAATTGCAAAAAAATGCCGCGCACTGCAAAAGTTACAGCACGCGGCATCTATTACATTAGTCCTGATACTCGTAGAATGCCTTGAAGGCGCGGTAAGCCATATAGACATCGAGCTTGGAAACAAGCTCAAAGGGCGCGTGCATCGAAAGCACGGGAACACCGAGGTCAACGACATCGACACCAAGGTTGGCAATATACTTTGCAACCGTGCCGCCGCCGCCTGCATCAACCTTACCGAGCTCGCCCGTCTGCCACTTAACGCCGTCGCTGTCAAGAATTCTGCGGACACGTCCGACAAACTCAGCGGAGGCATCGGAAGTACCGCCCTTACCGCGAGAGCCGGTGTACTTGGTGATTACGGCGCCGTAGTTGAGGAAGCTCGCGTTGCGACGCTCCATAACGTCGGGGAAGGTCGGGTCAAAGCCTGCGTTAACGTCGGCAGAGAGGCACTCGCTGTTAGACAGAGCGAGGGTGCCGTCGGTAGCCGACTGCATCTTTGCAAGGTCGTGGACGAAATACTTAAGATATGCGGAATTAAGCCCGGTGTTGCCGTCGGAGCCGGTCTCCTCCTTATCAGTAAGGATGGTGACGGTGGTCTTCTTGGGCATAACCGCATCAAACTCAGCCTGAAGCGCAGGATAGGCGCAAACGCGGTCATCGTGTCCGTAGGAGCCGATAAGGGAACGGTCAAGGCCGACGTCGGTTGCCTTGAAGGCAGGCACGATCTCAAGCTCGGCAGAGAGGAAATCCTCCTCAACGATGCCGTACTTTTCGTTGAGTATTTTCAGGATGTTCAGCTTGACAGACTCGGAGGTCTCATCCTCACGGAAGGGCATACTGCCGACGATGACATTGAGCTCCTCTCCGCGAATTCCGTCCTCAAGCTTACGCTTGGACTGCTCAGCAGCAAGATGCGGAAGCAGGTCGCTGATCACGAAAACGGGGTCACCTGCATCCTCGCCGATGCAAACGTCAACGGCGGTTCCGTCCTTGCGAACGATTACTCCGTGCAGAGAAAGCGGAATTGCGACCCACTGATACTTGCGGATACCGCCGTAGTAATGGGTCTTGAACAGAGCGAGCTCGCTCTCCTCATAGAGCGGGTTGGGCTTAAGATCAAGACGGGGCGAATCAACGTGGGCAGCAGCAATTCTGACACCCGAATCAACGGGGTCGGTGCCGATGGTCGACAGGATTATCGACTTGCCGCGATTATTATAATAAACCTTATCCCCTGCCTTGTATTCAGCATTGCGATCAAAAGGCACGTAGCCCTTTGCCTCAGCGCGTGCGATGATCTCGGTTACAGACTCGCGCTCGGTCTTGGAGGCATCAAGGAACGCCTTGTAGTCCTCGCAAAAGTCAAACGCCGCCTTGATAGTAGCGTCGTCAGCCTCAACAAGTCCGTTGGTCCTCTTGTAGAACAGGCTGTCCTTCAACTGCTCTGCCATGTTTTTTTCAGCCATTAAAAACACCTCTCATATTAGTATAGAAATTCATATATTTTTATAGTCTTAGCAACCTTTTCAACGTGTAGTGATGTATCGTTATAAGGAATGTAGGACAAGGTCTTGCCGTCGGGC
>JAZQID010000145.1:0-26029 GCA_045540915.1 Acutalibacteraceae bacterium | reverse complement strand
GGTGTTGTTCAGGCAGGAGCGAGTCGGTAGGTACGGAAAGCCCTTTACAATCCTTAAATTCAGGACTATGCGGCCTAACAACAGCGGCAGCCAGATCACTTTGGGCGATGACGACCGAATAACAAAGGTTGGCCGTCTTATCAGGAACCTGAGGCTTGACGAATTTCCGCAGTTGATAAACGTTTTGCGCGGCGATATGAGTCTGGTCGGTCCGCGACCCGAAGTGAAGAAATTTGTTGATAGGTACAGTACTGACGAGCTCGCAACCCTTTTGGTTCGGCCTGGTGTTACCTGCAGGTCGAGCATCGCCTTTGCAAATGAAGCGGATATATTACCCAAGGACGATACCGCTGAGGATTATTATATTGAGCGCATTTTGCCCGCAAAATGTTCGATGAATATCGAGTATGTTAAAAAATTATCTGTAGTTGAAGATGTTGCAATTATATTTGCTACTGTCTTTAGTGTGTTAAAACAAGATTCAGGAGTTAAAAACGATGGAGAAGATCTTAATAGTTGACGATGATAAGAACATATCCGAATTGCTGAGACTTTATCTGGTCAAGGAGGGGTATGAGACTATTCTTGCCTTTGACGGCGAGGAGGCTCTTGCTGTTTTTGGTGAGGAGCGCCCCGACCTTGTTCTCCTAGACGTTATGATGCCTAAGCTTGACGGATGGCAGGTTTGCCGTGAGATAAGGCGTAGTTCTTCTGTGCCTGTCATAATGCTTACTGCCAAGGGTGAAACCTTTGACAAGGTGGTGGGCTTTGACCTCGGTGCTGACGATTACATCGTCAAGCCCTTTGACGCAAAGGAAGTTCTTATGCGTATCAAGGCGGTGCTTAGAAGGTCTAATCCCAAGAGTTCGTCGGTTATGGAGGTCAGATACGATAAGCTTACCATTAACCTTACCAATTACGTTATGACGGTCGATAACGTCGTTATTGATACTCCGCCCAAGGAGCTCGAGCTTATATTCCATCTTGCAAATAATCCTAACCACGTCTTTACTCGTAACCAACTGCTTGACGAGGTTTGGGGATTCGATTATTACGGCGACTCTCGTACTGTCGACGTACATATCAAACGCCTTCGTGAAAAGCTTGAGGGAGTAAGTGATAATTGGTCTCTTAAGACTGTGTGGGGCGTCGGTTATAAATTTGAGACGAAGGTATAGCGGTGATTTGAATGGGTAACCGTTTGTTTGGTAGGATGTTCGTCAGCACCGCCATGCTGGTGCTGATCGGCTTTGTCTTAATGGTGGCACTATCTGCCTTTTCTTTTTCTAACAGAACTGAAAACGAGCGTCATAATGCTGTGCTGAACGATGCCAAAGCAATTGCACAATCGCTGAGGTTTATTGATTCAGACAAGATATATTCCGATGACGTCAAACGTATTGCTGTTGCTTGTTCTAATTCAAGTGATTCAACGGTTTTCTTTGTCAATCGAAGCGGCCTAATAACCGTTTGCAGTGAAAGCTTTGATCGTAAAAATTGTGCTCATACGGGTAATTCTCTCAAATCTCAGATCGTTAACGATGTCTTTGTCAGGGCTTTGTATGATGAAACCGGTGACCTTGACGGGATGTTTAATGCCGAACATTATATTGTAGGCGTTCCCATTGTCTCGAAAGAAGGTGATTTCGAGACAGCGGTCTTTGTTTCTGCTCAAGTACAGGATCATTATGATATCTATCTTGAGACATTTGCCTATTCGCTTATACCTGCGAGCATAATACTCGTTGTCGTTTGGATCGTCTTATTTTTGATGTCACGCAATACTATGCGTCCTCTTAAGGAAATGGCTGAAGCGGCAAAAGCAATGGCTAACGGTGACTTTTCCAAGCGTGTTGTCACTAAAAGAAAAGATGAGATCGGCAGGTTGGCTGAAAGTTTTAATTCAATGGCCGATTCTCTGAGTTCACTTGATTATATGAGCAGCAGCTTTGTCACAAACGTTTCTCACGATCTGAAAACTCCGATGACTACTATTTCCGGTTTTGTTGACGGAATACTTGATGGCACTATACCCGAGCAACTGCATAAAAAGTATCTTTCCATTGTCTCGGTCGAGGTAAAGCGACTGTCAAATACAGTAAACACTATGCTTGAACTTTCTAAGATCGAATCGGGTATGTCAAAGATAAACCTCGTACCCGTTGACCTGTTTGATCTTGTATGCAGGGTGGCTATATCCTTTGAGTATTCACTTGGAGATAAGGATATCGTCCTGCTTGGCCTCGAAGACGGACAACGAATTGTCGCCGATTGTGACGAGAGGATGATATATCAGGTCATCTATAACCTGTTTGACAACGCGGTTAAGTTTACACAGCGCGGTGGATATATATCCGTCAGTTTTGCTGAGAATAATTCCGATGTTATGTTGTATATTAAGAACAGTGGGGAAGGAATCTCGCAAAAGGATATACCGCATATTTTTGAACGCTTTTACAAATCGGATAAATCCCGTTCAAACGATAAAAACGGTACGGGAGTCGGCTTGTATATCGTTAAAAATATTGTGTCAAATCATGGCGGTGATATCACCGTAAAGAGTGTAGAGGGTCAGTATACTGAATTCTGTATTACCCTGAAAAAGCCCCACAATACAGGAGTTTTGAGGGTGAAGGATGAAAACACAGGGGCAGAGCAACTCTAACACGAAAGAATTTGAGAAGATCAAACCAAAAGGTAGCAAAAGAGGGCTTAAAGGTCTGCTTTGCTTCCTTTTGGTTTTGTTATTTATGTCGGTTTCGACCGTTTGTCTTATTTTCGGTGCATATCTTATTTCGGTCAATTCGCACAATTCACAGTTATCCGTTCCGCCTTCGGCCGTAAACGGAATGATTAACAGCAACGATACCTATGTTAAAGTCGATTATCTGGTTCAGGTGTGTGTCTATAATGATAGCCGATATGAGCTTGCGACGGGGATAGTGATCTCAGAGAACGGATACGTCTTAACTTCTGACGGATTATTCAAGGACGTACAATCTGCTCAGATACTGATATTGTCAAATGATGGCCAATTGAGCAGGGGTGTCTACGTTGGAGGTGACAAACGAGCAGATATCGCTGTGCTGAAGGTGGAGCAAAGGGGAATGAGTTATATATCTCTTGATCCGACCGTGACGGTCAATACAGGTGACGAGATCTTAATCGGTGACTGTTCTCAAAATGAATCCGGCTTGCCCGTTATCAGTCAGGGTGTGTTATCCTCAGATAATGTAAGGGTTGAAGTCGGCGATGATTATCCCGTAAAGGCGTTGAAATTTAACACAACCACGCAAATAGAATCTTCGGGCGGAGCTTTGCTCAACTTAAAAGGAGAGCTTGTCGGAATGGTCGCTTCCGTTTCGGATGTTTCAAGCGGCATCGGGTATGCGGTAAGGGTAGATGTTATTTCATCTGTAATTGACGACATTATCAACAACGGATGTGTTCAAGAGCAAGTGGTGTTGGATTTTTCGTTTGAATTTATCGGAGTAGCAAGGGCAAAAATTCTTGGTGTCAACAGCGGACTGAATTTATTATCGGTTTCAAATGAAAGCGACCTGTTTCAATATGGTTTTGGAGAGGGCGACACTATTACCCATATTAACGGTAAGCAGATTTTATATGAAAATGATTTTTATGATGTTATAGAAGTAACCGGCGACAGGTCGACGATAAACCTTACAATAATGAAATCAAACGGAGAGGAAAGAAACGTCGATATAAGATTATTAACCGAAAGGGGAAGTAATAATTTTATTTCGTAGTGTATAGTCGAGCGGTTGGTGGCAATAATATGGGTGAAATCAATAATGGAGGAAAATATAATGAAAAAATTGATCTATACCCTTATGGTCAGCCTTATGGCTGTCATAATGCTTGCAGCTTGTACTTCGGGCGGAAATGTTGACGACGATGATGGAAAGGTCTCTGACACTTCCTCGGTAGCATCAGACGATAATCAAAGCGGCAACACTTCGTCGGGCGGTATGATGAGCGACGTAGTAAGCGACGTTGAGAGTGGCCTTGGCATTGACGGTGCTAACTCAGGCAATTCCGGCACAACATCTAACGCAAGTAAATAACGATTTGAAAAAGAAACCTTTTCGAAGGTTTCTTTTTTTATGATAAATATTGACAACCTTCTGTTTTTGTTGTATAATTGTATCAAATGAGACAACAGGAGGCTCAAATGACATCGAAAAGCATCTTTGAAAATATCGACAGTTCGATCATTGATTCTATTCTTTCTGATAAACGGTGTGAATGTGCCGTCTTTCAGAAAGGGGATGTGATCCTTGATGAGAGCAAATTTTCAAAAAAACTCGGCATACTTCGATCGGGCAGGGCTAAGGTAAGAAATCGCGGTGTTGGCGGAGTTACCATTCGTGTTCTTGTCAGCGGTTCTTGCTTTGGGGTTGCAACCTTGTTCAACGACTCCGACAAGTACGTCTCGGTTATTGAGGCTCTCGAAAGATGTGACGTTCTGTTTATACCGCAAGAGGTGCTCAGCGAAAAAATGATGGAGTATCCTTTGCTTGCCCAGAACTTTATACGCTTTCTGACCGACAGGATAATCTATCTCAATACGCTTATCGACGCATATTCTTCACCAACAGTTGAGTCAAAGCTTGCCCGTTACCTTGTCGCATATTCACAAGGTCACGAAGCCCCCTTTGATATCAATATGAGTGAGCTGTCGAGAATTTTGGGAGCAGGCCGTGCGTCTCTCTATAGGGCGACAGAGTCCTTTGAACAACAGGGCCTTATCCAAAAGAACGGCAGAGCCTTCGTTATCCTTGATCCAAAAAAGTTATCAGAAATTTAGGAGGAATTGAAATGAAAAGAATTTTATCTCTACTGTTGGCCTTGATGATGGTCGCGCTTTGCTTTGCGGGCTGTGATAACACTGCTTCAACCGCATCGTCCAAGGAGTCTGCTTCGTCCAAAACGGAGCCTACATCTTACGACATAAAGATCGCAGCCCTTGCAGGCCCGACCGGTATGGGTATGGCATATCTGTTTGATAACAAGGACACTATAAACAATTATGATTACACTGTTGCAGGCGCACCGGACGAGGTCACTTCTAAGCTTTTGACCGGCTATTATAATATTGCCGCCGTTCCCACTAATGTTGCCGCAACCCTCTACAACGGCTCCAACGGCAAGGTCAAACTGCTTGCTCTTAATACTCTCGGTGTTCTCTATGTCCTTGAAAAGGGCGACACCATTAAAGATATTGATGACCTGAAGGGTAAGAAGATCTATGTCAGCGGACAGGGTGCTGTTCCTGAATTTATGCTCGACTATCTGCTTTCGGCTAACGGAATCGATCCCGATAAGGATGTGACCATCGACTTCACCTATTCGACCCACGCTGACCTTGTTAACTTCGCTGCAAGCGGTGCCGCTGACGTAGTGCTTCTGCCCGAGCCGACCGTAACCTCGCTTTTGTCACAGAATAAGGATATGCGTGTTGCGCTTGACCTGAATAAAGTTTGGGACGACACCGTTAAGGGAACCGAGTATGAGGGAAGCATCATCTCTATGGGATGCGTTGCGGTCAATACCGAATTTGCTAACAAGTATCCCGAGGCTGTTAAGAACTTCCTTATCGATTATGAGAATTCTATAAATAAGGTAAACAACGACTATGAGGCCGCTTCCGAGAAGATCGCTCAGCTTGGTATTATTCCCAAGGCCCCCGTTGCTCTTAAGGCTTTGCCCAGATGTAATATTGTTTTCTCGTCGGGTGAGGATATGATCGACCAGATCAAGAATTTCTATAACGTTCTTTACAGCTCTAATCCTAAATCTATCGGAGGAAAGCTGCCTGATGAAGCCTTCTACTACGTTGGTTAAAAAGGTCGGTTGGGGAGTCCTTGTAACACTCTTTTGGTTGCTTGTTTGGCAGATCATCAGTATGATGATCGGTATGGATATACTGTTGCCGTCTCCCGTTCAGGTTATAGTTGCATTGTTTGGAATGATTATAAGGTATGAGTTCTGGCAAATGCTCTTTATGACTGTGATGAGGGTGGTTGTCGGTTTTCTGTCCGGCTTTGTGCTCGGCACAGTATTCGCCATTTTTGCCTTCAGGCACAGATGGTTTGCGAGGTTTACCTCTCCGATCATCTACATAGTTAAATCAACACCCGTCGCATCCTTCATCATTCTTGCGTTGTGTTGGATGGGCACCGAGACAGTGCCGACCTTTATCTGCTTGCTTATGGCGATGCCGATTGTCTGGGCAAACGTTCTTGCCGGGCTTAACGCTGTTGATAGCAAACTTTTGGAAATGTCGGATGTGTTCGGATTTGGTTTTGTAAAGAAACTCAGATATATCTATATCCCGTCGATCCTTCCGTACTTTACGTCTGCTGCAGAGACAGGACTGGGTCTGAGCTGGAAGGCAGGAATTGCCGCTGAGGTCATATGCCGTTCGAAACATTCAATAGGAAACAAGATTTTTGAATCGAAGTTCTACCTTGAAATTGCGGAAATGTTCGCGTTAACAGCGGTCGTAGTACTGCTGTCGGTAGTATTTGATAAATTGCTGAAATTTGCTTCAAATAAGCTAACCGCTCGGTTAGGGTTGGGAGGCAGAGTATTATGATTATAAAGGATCTTACCGTAAGATTCGGCGATCATGTTGTGCTCGACCGTCTTAATCTTGAAATTAAGGATAAGGGACTTACTCTTATCTCGGCGCCATCTGGGTTTGGAAAAACAACGCTATTCCGTGCGATAGCAGGGCTTTGCCGTATTGAAAGCGGAACTTTTTTGGAAGTCGGAAGACTGTCATATGCTTTTCAGGAAACGAGATTACTTCCTTGGTATTCTGCTCTTGAAAACGTAGCCCTCGTCCGTCCCGACAAGAATGTTGAAGAAGCAGAGAAACTGTTGCTGAGATTTGGCCTTACTAAAGATGAGATAAATCTTAAGCCCGACGAACTGTCGGGCGGTATGAGCCAACGGGTCAACCTTGCTCGCGCATTTTTCTATGACGGTGATACGATATTGCTTGATGAACCCTTTGTTGGTTTGGATGCCGCAAATATTGACAGGGTTTGCGAACTGATAGACGAGTATAAGAAAGATAGGTGCATCGTGATGATCAGTCACGATCATGCCAATCGCTCGATAGCCGATACTGTCATAGAACTTGATAATATCTAACCTTAAAAATACCTGTGGGAAGCAATTCTCGCAGGTATTTATTACAATTTTGAAACTTTTTCTGAAAAAAGGTTGCAATTTTGTAACCTTTTTGCTAAAATAGGGCTATAAAAGTTACAAAATTGTAACTATTTAAGGAGAGATTTTTTGAATACGGTGTTTTTGAAACTTCGAAAGATAGTTTCCGCTGGATACAATTTAATATTAGATCTCTGCTATGTTGTCGCTTCGCTGTGGAAGTTTGCTTGCAAACGTTTCCCTAAATTAAAGCGTATGACCGTGACGGCCGCTTCGGTCATTTTGACCGTCTGCCTGCTTTGCACATTTTTCTCAACCGCCGGTCTTACCTATGCACTTGAGGTAACTGTTAATGGTACTAACTACGGATATGTAAAGAGTGAAGAGGTTGCAGATTCTGCTCTGACTATGATCACCGACGACGTTGCAAAGAATAGCGCTGTTACCGTTGAGCCCGACACAAGTTACAGATATGCAATTACCTCGACTTCGTCCCTTATTTCTTCCGGTGAATTGCGCGACGAGATAATCAACGGTGAGGACGATTATGTATCTGACTGTGTTATATATGTAAACGGTGTGCTTGCCGCCCGTGCCGATTCGGTTGAAGAGGCGAACAGTTTCCTTCGTGATGCCAGAGGTGACAGCATATTCTACAATGATATCGTCGTCGAGGAGTGTGTCCTCGATAAGACCGAGCATCATTCGTTGCCTTATATTACCGCGCTTTCTTATCTTGTTTATCCTACGTATGTTCCTTATACCGTTCATAACGGCGATACTGCCGAGTCAATAGCCAATGACTTCGGTGTGTCTGTTGCTCTCATTGAAGGACTTAATTTAAGCGCGGATTATTCGGAAGGTTCGGTCGTCAACGTAGTTGTTTCCATTCCTGCGCTTACTCTCAGTGAAGAAAAAGAGTATGAGAGAAGCCGTGTTGCGCTTGCTTCAAACGGGACTTCAAAGGCAACCCGTATCGTCGAGACGGTTCTTTCATACCGTGTTAACGGTGTTGAATATTCGAGCGAGGTCGTTAAGACCCGAGAGGAAGAGATGTACTCGGACAAGCCGGTAGCAAAATCGGTTGTCAAGGTTGGTAAGAAGGGCTTTGTCTGGCCGATGGATAAATCCTATCATCAGTACGTCAGCTCCTATTGGGGCGATGGCAGAGGTCACGAAGCTGTTGATATCGCATCCAAAGTTGGCGTTCCGATCCTTAGCGTTAAGGATGGATATGTCGAGAGTATCAATTCATCCGGCAGCGGATATGGCCAGCATTTTGTTATCAATCACGGCAACGGACTAAAGACCCTCTATGCACACTGCTCCAAGCTGTATGTAAACGTAGGGGATAAGGTCTCTCAGGGAGAGGTCGTCGGTCTTGTCGGAAATACAGGCAGGTCGACCGGTCCGCATCTTCACTTTGAAGTATTTGTAAACGGCGGCAGGGTAAATCCCTGTTCCTATCTCGGAATATAGAAAACTATTGTTTTAAGACGAAATCCATGTTATAATTACCGTAAGAGGTGATTGTAACATGGATTTATTTGTTGAACAGCTATTTGTAAGGGAAAACACATCAAAAGAAAAGACTATGAGAACAATTTTTATAATTGTACTCGGGCTTTGTGCAGGCTTCTCACTTTTAGGAGCTTTTACCTTGATGTTGGGAATTTATTCTCCTTTGTTGTTTCCGTTGACAGTTGGAATATGCTATCTTGCATTCGTCATTAACGGAAAGTTCAACATGGAGTTCGAGTACGCGTTAACTAACGGTGATTTCGACGTCGATATCATCCATAACAAGAGCAAGCGTGAGCGCATCGCTTCGTTTGAATGCAAGAATATCGAGAGCATCAGTGTCTTTGATAACAGCGCCGATTATGGCGGAAAGGAAATTACCATCGCCGCCAATCTCAGTTCTGATAGACTTATATTGATAGAGGTTATGACCAAAAAAGGCGGTAAGATGAATATCGTTATTGAGCCTGATGACAGAATGTATCAGGCCATTAAGAGATGCACACCCAGACATTTGACCCTTAATCTGCCTGAATAAATTGTAACGGGAGGATTGTCTTATGGTTTTGTATAATCGTGAACGAATCCTTGAAATTGAAAAAGAATGCGAGCGCCTTGGGTTATCTCAGGAACGCTTGATGGAAAATGCCGGTACCGTTGTGGTCAAGGCGATACGAGAAAGATACGAACTTGAAAATCTGAAAATTCTCGTCGTTTGCGGAAGAGGAAATAACGGTGGCGACGGCTTTGTTATTGCCAGACGGTTGCTTCGCGGGGGCGCAAAGGTTGCTATCGCCCTTGCGGAAGGAATGCCGAACACCGATTGCGCTATCTCTATGTTTGAATATGCAAAGGGCCTGAACATTCGCGTAATCGACTGCAACACGCAAATGGATATGTTTGCTTCGGTTACTCAGGCATCCGATCTTATAGTTGACGCTGTCTACGGCATTGGCTTTCACGGAGAACTTACTGAAGGTATACACGCAGTCTTTAAATCGGTCAATGACGCTGGCGCGAAGGTGTTTTCGGTCGATGTACCTTCTGGCGTAAGATGTGACAGCGCAACTGCCGCTGAGGGCTGTATTGATGCGGATTATACCGTTACCTTCTTCGAACGTAAGCTTTGCCACGTTGCATATCCTGCAAAGAGATTTTGCGGAGAGGTTATACTTGCCGACGTCGGTGCTCCTGATGAGGCATATCTGCCTTCCGAGATCAGTATGCTGTCCGATTCCTTCTGCAATCTAAGGCTACCTCTGCGTGACCCTGAGGGACACAAGGGCACCTTCGGTAAAGTGGGATTTGTCTGCGGCTCCTACGGAATGGTTGGGGCTGCCGCAATTTCAGCAACTGCCGCGATCAGAAGCGGTATAGGCATGGCGGTAATGGCGGTTTCGGAATCGGTTTATCCAATTCTTGCTGGAAAACTCAACGAGCCTGTGTTTATGATCTACGGCGATGATGAGAATAGGAATATATCCGCGGTTCACTCCGAAAAAATCGCCGCCGATCTCAAGGTTTGCGACTCGGTACTCATCGGATGCGGACTTGGAAAGAACCTTAATTCTCAGATGCTGGTCACAGGTATAGTTGAGGACTATCACGGACCAATCGTACTTGATGCAGACGGAATAAACTGTGCCGCAGGACATATAAATGTATTAGAGCCTGCAAGTGACAGGTTGATACTTACCCCTCATTATGCCGAGATGGCAAGGCTGTGCCGAGTAAGCGTTTCGGAATTGATGAAGGATCGTGTCAAATACGGCAAGCTTATTGCCGAGAACTACTCTGCGGTAGTTGTGCTTAAGGGTGCGACAACGATGGTATTTGCGCCCGACGGACGTGTTTTTGTTGCCACTGATGGCAATGACGGCATGGCGACAGCCGGAAGCGGTGATATGCTGGCGGGATTGATCGCCGCCTTTGCCGCACAGTGTGATAATATGATCGATGCCGCCATCCTAGGCGTGCTGATTCATAATAAATGCGGTAATATGGCTGCTGAGAAGTTTTCTCGTCGGGCGATGATTACATCGGATATTTTAGAACAGTTAAAGGAAGTCTATCTTGAATTTGAATAAAGGATAGATTTTGTGAAGCGAGTATGCGTTCTGTTGCTTACATTAATATTTCTGCTATGCGGTTGCTCAAAAGGGGAGACCCCGCCCGATCCAATCACCGATAGGGTAAAGGCTAAAGTAACCGTTGTTATGAGCGCAAGCGAAGAATATCACATTTCTGTAGATAAGGATACCGACGGGGTTGCAAGATATTCATTCTCCTATCCGGATGAAGTAAAGGGGCTTGAATATGCTTACGTCGGCGATGAGTGTACTATCTCCTTCAACGGACTTTCAATCTCTCTCGCTAACTCTCCCAACGGAGTCGTCGACCGACTTCATTTGATATTATGCAGTACAACTCCCTTATCCTATGATAAAGACAGCGGCAGTTTTTTAGGAAGTACAGATAATTTTTCCTACCGCATATTTACTCTTTCGGATGGAAATCTGAGCATTATTCGCATCACAGAACCAGAGTATTGTTATTATTTCAATTATGACCCGTAAAGGCCGTCTGGTCTTTGCGGGTCTTTGCATTGTCCAATATGCTCTTCAAAAAATAGAATGTAGGGATGACATTTATTTCATCCGTTGATTAAACGGTCGGACAACGGGTTAGAATATAGATGTACATTAAACCTAAATATCGGAGTGTGAATGATAAATGACGGTCAGACGAGGAGATATATATTATGCGGATCTGAGCCCTGTGATCGGTTCGGAACAGGGAGGAGTACGACCGGTGTTGATCGTTCAGAATGATGTCGGCAATAAATATAGCCCGACTGTAATTGCAGCTGCTATCACAAGCCAGAAGGATAAGACCAAACTGCCGACCCATATTCAAGTAAATGCAGAGGAAAGCGGTCTGTCAAAGGATTCAATAGTATTGCTCGAACAGGTAAGAACGATTGATAAAAAACGATTAAAGGATAAGATGGGCCGATTGGACGAAGAGTCAATGTCGATGATAAATCAAGCGCTTTCGGTCAGTTTTGGGCTGTAAATAACAGGGCGGTAGATATCGCCCTGTTGTCTTTAATATATAAAAAAAGAAAATCCCCGCGTTTAAGCGGGGATCAATCAAGAATTATCCTGATTAGATGGCGCGGGTAACTTTTCCTGAACGCAGGCAACGGGTGCAGGCGTTAATTCTGCAAGGCGTTCCGTTAACGATAGCCTTTACACGCTTTACATTAGGCTTCCAGGTTCTGTTAGATCTTCTGTGAGAGTGGGAAACCTTGATACCGAAAGTTACTTCCTTGTTGCAGATGTCACATTTTGCCATACTCTGCACCTCCTTTAGTTTCATAAAAATACCGCATATCATAATAACAGAAAAGAAATCATAAATCAAGTCTTTTCTTAAAAAAATTAAATTATTTGAGAAGAGGGTCGTTATGACGGACATTAAAAAGCCTGTAAAAGACTACGAAAGCAATATCGAATATATAAGGCAGTACTTCAGGATAGGTAAAAATATCGACGGAGTGCTGAGGGAATTCCGCTCAAATGATAATGTCCGCGGACTTCTTATTTACATTGACGGAATGGCAAGCAGGGCGCAGGTCAACGATTTTATCCTGCGTCCGATTATGGCAAAGGATTGTGCTGATATTACGGGAGTCGACAATGTCGTTGAATTTGGCGATTGTAAGAAGGTCTATGATCTTTTGCAAGTTTGCGAGAGGGTCCTTCAAGGTGATACGGCGGTTTATCTTGAAAACTGCGACCACTTTGGTGTTTGTGAGACTAAAGGCTTTGACAAGCGTTCGGTCGGGACCCCTGAAACCGAAAGCGTAGTAAAAGGATCCCACGAGGCCTTCACAGAAAGCATCAGGACTAACATTACCCTCGTCAGACGAATTGTGAAAACAGGCGAACTTATTACAGAAATGGCTACAGTTGGTAACATAAGCGGTGAAAAATGCGCCGTTTTGTACCTCGATGAAATTACAAACGATGACACAGTAGCAGAGATCAAGCGCAGGCTTAATGGGATAAAAGGCGACTACTACTCAGGTAGCGGTATGATCGAGCAAATGATCGAAGATTCAAAATTTTCATTGTTCCCCTCGATCCTTACTACCGAAAGGCCCGAACGCGCCGCGCAGTATCTTGCGGCAGGCAGGGTGCTTGTAATATGCGACAACACCCCGTTTGCAATGGTGATGCCGATAACTGTGTCTGAACTCTTTGATTCTCCTGAGGGCAATCAACAAAGATGGCAGAACGGTACTCTTACAAAATGGATAAGAATATTTGCCTTTCTTTGTGCAACCGTGCTATCGGGACTTTATATAGCACTGCTAAATTTTCACAGAGATATGCTACCGTCACAGTTGCTTTCAGCAATCGCAGAATCAAGGACGGACATTCCTTTTACGGCCCTTGCAGAGCTTTTGATAATGGAAATATTTTTCGAGTTAGTCAGAGAGGCAGGATTAAGAATACCGAGCGCGGTAGGCAGTGCGGTAAGCGTTGTTTCCGGTCTTATACTTGGACAGGCCGCTGTTGAAGCTAATATAGTGAGCCCTGTGACCCTCATAATCGTTGCGATCACCGGCATCTCAAACGCGGCTATCCCTGATTATGATCTTTCGGTAGGTATCAGAATCAGCAAATTTGCGCTCATCCTGCTTGGCGGAATTTTTGGGCTGTTTGGCCTCTCGTTCGGACTGGTCATTTTGACCCTCGAATTGTGCTCTCAACGTTCCTTTGGAATGGATATGGCGCAGGGCTCGCGTCTTCGTTCAACCTCAACAAGTGTCGTATTCCAGACACCCTTGTGGATGCAGGAAATGCGTACAAACTATCTCAAAACCAAACAGCAAAGACAACAGCCTTCGATCTCTCGCGACTGGGACAGAAAGGATAGGTAATAATGCTTACTTGGCCGATATATTCGGTGATCACGCTGTATATACTTTCTTCACCCTTGCTTAACGGTATCATTATGGCAGGCGGTTTGTATTCACCTTTGTATTTGACTATCGGAGCCTTGCCGATCTTGTTGCTTGCTTTGATAATTGGTCGTAAAGGCGCAAATTCATATTTGTCTGTTGCTTATTGTGTAAGCTTGTTGATATGCCTTATTACTGCAACAGGTCTTACTGTCAGCAGATACTTGTACCATAGCAGCTATGCCTATACCATTGTCACGTTTTTGCTTATAGCATCAGCCTTTGGGTTTATAGCAAAAGAAGTTGCCGTCCGCTACGCATCAAAGATACTTGGAATTGTCTGCGGTTTACTGTTTGTTTTTATAATAGTATTGTCGCTGAAATCCGCCGATTTCAGCGATCTATGGCCGATAGCGAATGTAGAAATTAAAAGTGCAGTTATTTCTATCCTGCGTTCATTCTTTGCCTTTACCCCGATTTTGTTGCCTCTTATCAGCGGAAAAACCGACGCTAAATTCAGATTTCCGCTTGTTTCTTGCGCCTCAGTTATTGTAGTGTCTACAATATATTTACTGATATATCCCTATTCGATTCTTACTGAAGAGAAAAACCTGATTCTTGAGATAAGCAAAAATATATCCTTGGGAAGATTTTTTCAGCGAATGGAATTTGTCAGCGTAATGATTTTTCTAATTCTCTCAATTCTTATTCTTATCTATATAATTTCGGTGATAAAATTGCTCGTTAAGAAAAAGGTTATTTCAAGGGTAAAATTAAGAATTGTTTTAGGGTCTATCTTCGTATTTATAGCTTCGATTTCACTTTTAGCTGTTACGGACAGGGTTGTAACAATTGTTGCGGCGTGTGTTGCAGGTATAAGTATCATACTTGCGGTTGTTCTTAAATTCTTAAAATCATCAAAAAAAATTATGCTCCCCGTCATCTGCTGTATATTGATGGCCGTTAACCTTTCTTCCTGCATCGAATACAGTGAGGTTGATACCTTTGCATATCCTTTGATAGTAGGAGTTGAGAAGTCTGGCGGGGATAAGAGATTTTACTTCAGGACAGAGGATGCAACCTATTCAGTCATTGGTAAGTCGATAGTCGACGCGCAGAATGCTGTAAACAGACAGAACGCAAAGCAACTTGACCTCAGTCAATTGGGAATGGTAGTAGCCAAATACGACCAATTCGACACCTTGTCTGAGGTGGTCAACGACATTCAGGACTCATATATTCATAATACGGTTCAAATAGCGGTGATCGATACGCCTTTAGTTGAGATTGAGAAGGCTGAGTTTTCAGCATACAGCAGTATCGGCGAGTTCCTGAACGAGTACAAGAGCATACTTGAAAAGTTCGAGGTCTCTGATAACACCGCCTTTAAGGTCTATGTAAATAATGAAAAGGGGAGGGCGTCCTTAATACCAAGGGCTGTTATTGCCGATGGAGAGATGCTGATCGAGGGCGCTGTCGCTTACGGAAATAAGAGCAGGGTAGTGTTATCAAATCAGCAACTTAAAAGTATAAACGATTTTGATAAACACTATTCATACGATTATAACATCATCGATGAGAATCGCATTCTTGAGATCAACCTAAAACCAAAATCAAACAAAGCAAACGAGGATATTGCACCTTTGATTGAAGAACTGTACAACAGAACCAACTATGATGTTTGCGACGTATACCCCAAAATTGCCCGTAACGAATGGAACGAAAAAGAATATCATAATAGGATGAAAAATATAAAAATAATAGCAGTCAAACGCATCGATTGACAAACAATTAACAAAGAATTTTGACAAATTAAAGTTTTTCTAAAATAACTTCGTTAAGTATTTAACGAAGTTATTGACATTTTTAGAAGAAGGGTATATAATGGGTGAAAATTTACTTAATTGGAGGCATTATTATGTCGAGAGTATTTAACTTTAGCGCAGGTCCCTCTACTTTGCCTGAGAAGGTGCTTGAAATCGCGGCCGCAGAGATGCTTGATTACAAGGGTTCGGGTCAGTCGGTTATGGAAATGTCCCACCGTTCCAAGACCTATCAGGCAATCTTCGATGAGGCTGAGGCTCTGCTTCGTGAGATCATGCAGATTCCTGACAACTACAAGGTTCTTATGCTTCAGGGCGGTGCTTCTTCACAGTTTGCTATGATCCCGCTCAATCTTCTTAACAAGTCCAAGAAGGCTGACTTTGTTATCACAGGCCAGTGGGCGACCAAGGCATATAAAGAGGCTGCTCGCTACGGCGAGGCAAACGTCGTTGCTTCTTCGAAGGATAAGACCTTCTCTTACATACCCAAACTTGATAAGTCCACCTTTACTAAGGACGCTGACTATTTCCACATCTGCTTGAACAATACCATCTACGGTACCAAGTTCAACGAGCTTCCCGACACCGGTGACGTGCCGCTGGTAGCCGACGTCTCTAGCTGCATCCTTTCCGAGCCGCTTGACGTAAGCAAGTTCGGCATTCTTTACGCAGGTGCGCAGAAGAATATGGCTCCTGCCGGTCTTACCATCGTTATTATCCGCGAGGATCTCATCGGTAATGCTCAGGATATCACTCCCACTATGTTCAACTACGTTACCCACGCCGAAAACGGCTCTATGTTCAACACTCCGCCTTGCTACCCGATCTATGTTATGAAGCTGGTTCTCGAGTGGCTGAAGAACGATATCGGAGGACTTGAGAATATGAAGGCCATCAACGAGAAGAAGGCTAATATCCTCTACGATTACCTCGACTCCAGCGAGATGTTCAGCGGTACCGTTGCTAAGGAAGACCGTTCCTTGATGAACGTTCCATTCGTAACCGGTAACGAGGAGCTTGACGCTAAGTTCGTTAAGGAGGCAACTGCCGCAGGCTTTGTAAACCTTAAGGGTCACCGTTCTGTCGGCGGTATGCGTGCTTCTATCTATAATGCGATGCCCATCGAGGGTGTTGAGAAGCTGGTCGACTTTATGAAGAAGTTCGAAGCTGAAAATAAGTAATCAGGAGGATATGCTTTATGTTTAAGATTCAGACTCTTAACAAGATTTCGCCCATCGGATTGCGCAATCTTGATCCCCAGAAATATAGCTGCAGCAACGACGTTGAAAATCCCGATGCAGTGCTTGTTCGCTCTGCTTCAATGCACGATATGGAGATGCCCGCATCCCTGAAGGCTATTGCCCGTGCAGGCGCAGGCACCAATAATATTCCTGTTGCCGATTGTGCCGAAAAGGGCATCGTTGTTTTCAACACCCCCGGTGCAAATGCTAATGCCGTTAAGGAAATGGTCATCGCAGGACTTCTGCTTTCCTCCCGTAAGGTCGTTCCCGCTATCGAGTGGGCAAAGACCCTTAAGGGCAACGGCGCTGAGGTCGGCAAGATGGTCGAAAAGGGTAAGGGCGCCTTTGCAGGCCCTGAAATTATGGGCAAGAAGCTTGGCGTTATCGGACTCGGTGCCATTGGTATTCTCGTAGCCAACGCCGCTATTGCGCTCGGTATGGATGTATACGGATACGACCCCTTCCTCTCGGTTGATGCCGCTTGGAAGCTTGATAACGGCGTAAAGCACATCTCCGATGTCAACGATATCTATGCCGCTTGTGACTACATCTCTATTCACGTTCCGCTTACCCCCGACACTAAGGGGATGATCAACGACCAGTCCATCGCACAGATGAAGTCGGGCGTCCGCATCCTTAACTTTGCTCGCGGCGAGCTGGTTAATTCCGAGGATATCATTGAAGCTCTTGCTAACGGCAAGGTCGCATCCTATGTCACCGACTTCCCGAGCGATGAGGTTATCGGTGTTGAGGGGGTTGTAGCCATTCCGCACCTTGGCGCGTCCACTCAGGAATCTGAGGATAACTGTGCTGTTATGGCGGCTCGCGAGCTTGTTGAGTACCTCGAAAACGGTAACATCATCAACTCTGTCAATATGCCTACCGTTAATATGCCGCGCACAACTGCGGCCCGTATCTGCGTTATCCACCGAAATGTACCGAACATTCTTGCTCAGGTTTCTGCCGCCGTTTCTGCGAGTGGCATCAACATTGAGAAGATGAACAATCAGTCCAAGAAGGAGTACGCTTACACCTTGCTTGACGTTTCTACCAAGATTTCGGATGAAGTGGTTGAAAACATCAACAACATTGACGGAGTTCTCAAAGTCCGCGTGATCGACTAAGATAAAAAAATAACACCTGTGAATTTTCACAGGTGTTATTTTTTTGGAAAAACTCTGCGGCAGACCTTCGCGGCAAATCTTCGTAGTGCCATAAATGCTTTTCGCAAGGGATAAAGGAAAACGTGGATTTTTGAATAGAATATGTAACCTTTATGTGTGACGGTGTAATGCTTATCATTTCGATAGAACTCAGACATTATGCCGATAATATTATCATCGGTAATATCAAATTCCTTATTCTCGCAGTTATCACCGCAGATAATATAACCGTTGTCTGTAACTTTGACGATTCTGTGAAGTATCAACTTGTCGCCACGTCGGTAAAGAGGTACGTCATACTTTTTCAAAGGCTTGGTTACGGGACGGATGACAACCGTGTCTCTTCTGTTTCTGAAAAGGGGAAGCATACTTGTCCCTACCGTAGTGCTGACGTATTTTCCCTCAGATTTTAGAATCTGCTCTACTGTCTGCGGACTTTCGGTCATACGAGCACACCGGCTTTGCTCAGGGTGTCAACGGTGGTCTTTACAGCCTTCCTTGCATCATCATCCGACACATCATACTTATCCAAAAGGGTTGCAACTATCTCATCTTCATTCTTACCCTCGGCAATACATTCCCATATAGTAGCCGCGGTGTTGTTAAGCTTTATCATACCGTGAAAATCAGCGCTTGCCTTACCGACGGGAACGACAATAATATCGTCGCCGATCTTGCGCAGAATAAATCCTTCTCTGATCTTCATAAATTTCACCTTCCAAATTGTTTTGAAGTATTATATCATATTTTTATTTTTCATTCAAGGGTTATGTGGATATTTGAATAAATTTAAGACGACTTGACCTTTAACCCCGTTGCAAAACAGAAAGAAATGTGTTATCATAATATGAAATTGGTAATAATTTATCGCGTACAGTAAACTATATAATATGACCCATTAATTTGTTAAGAGAGGTAGTGTACATATATGTACCATAAGATCGAAAATTTTTTTGAAAAGGTGAGAACATCTAAGATTGCCCTTTGTGGTATTGGTGTCAGCAATCTGCCTCTCATCTATAAGTTTAAGAATCTGGGCGGCGAGGTCTATGCCTGTGACCGCCGTACCCGTGAACAGCTTGGCTCTACCGCTGACGAACTTGAGGCGGCCGGAGTAAAACTGATCCTCGGACCCGATTATCTGAAGAATCTTGACGTCGATATAATTTTCCGCACACCCGGTATGAACTTCTTCCTGCCCGAGCTTATTGAGGCAAGAAAGCGCGGCATTGTCGTTACCTCGGAAATGGAGGTCTTCTTTGACCTGTGCCCCTGTAAGCTTTTTGCGGTTACAGGCTCCGACGGCAAGACTACCACTACAACCCTGATTGCAAAAATGCTCGAGACACAAGGTTACACCGTCCACCTCGGCGGAAACATCGGCCGTGCGTTACTGCCTATTATTGATGAGATCGATGCCACCGACTGCGCGGTTGTTGAGTTGTCCTCATTCCAGCTAATCTCTATGAGAAAGAGCCCCAACGTCAGCGTTATCACAAATATTGCGCCCAATCATCTTGATGTTCATAAGACGATGGATGAGTATATCGACGCTAAGCGAAATATTATGCTCCATCAAAATGCCTTTTCCCGTACAGTTTTGAACGCCGACAACGATATCACAAGAGGATTTGAAAATGATGTTCGCGGACAGTCGCTGATGTTCAGTTACCGTCATCCGGTCGCAAACGGAGCATATTACGGCTCTGACGGCGTGCTTTATATATCGGATAAGAATGGGCTCACTGAGGTTATGCATCGCGAAGATATAAAGGTTATCGGTGAGCACAACGTTGAAAATTTCCTTGCGGCAATTTCTGCGGTGTGGGAGTATGTAACCCCTGAAAACATTGTCAAAACTGCGCGCGAATTCAAGGGCGTAGAGCATAGAATTGAATTTGTGCGCGAGCTTGACGGGGTCAAATATTACAATGATTCGATCGCAACCAGCCCGACGAGGACCATCGCAGGCCTTGCGGCATTTAATCAAAAGGTCATACTCATCGGTGGTGGATATGACAAGCATATTCCATTTGAGGCGCTTGCGCCCCACGCAATCGAGAAGATAAAGCTGCTCATTCTTTCAGGCCCGACCGCCGACAAGATCGAAAAGGCCATCCGCGAAGGTGAAGGCTTTGATTCCTGCGGTATGGAAATTGTACGAGTCGAGAATATGGAGCAGGCGGTTGCATTAGCACACGAAAAGGCCGTTTCGGGCGATATCGTTACGTTGAGCCCTGCTTGTGCCAGTTTTGATGCCTATGCTAACTTTGAACTTAGGGGCAAGCATTTCAAGGAACTTGTCAACAAACTATAATTATCACAAGCCGATTTTATATCGGCTTGTTTTACAGGGAGGATAGAGAAAATGGATTTGTTTAACACGCTTTCATCGCTTTGCAACAGTGCGGGTTTGCCCAGTCAGCAGGAAATTCTTGACGTTGCAGAATCCTATCTCAAAGAGATGGGTGAAACTACTCGCGATGTCAATGGAAGTCTCGTTTGCACAGTCGGCAACGGTTCTCACAGGGTCATGCTTGATGCCCATATTGATGAGATCGGCTTTCTTGTGACCTGCATTGACGGCGATTTTATCCGCGTTGCCGCCTGTGGCGGTATTGATAGGCGCACCGTTATCGAGCAGGAGGTCGTTGTATACGGCAAGGAGGCCCTTTTCGGTGTTTTTGCAGGTTTGCCCCCTCATCTTAAAAAGGACGAAAAAAAGGCACCTGCCGTCGACGATCTGCTGATCGATTGCGGATTGCCGCACGATAAATTGGTTGAACTGGTAAGCCCCGGTGACCGCGTTGGATTCAGATCGCCTCTCGTAAAGATGGCCAACGACTGCGTTACCTCAAAGTCGCTTGATAACCGCGCCGGAGTTGCCGCTGTTTTAATGGCGGCGAGCCTTGTTGACACAAAGGCGGCCGACTACACGCTGATCTTGTCCCTTTCTGCTCAAGAGGAGCTTGGTTGCAGAGGCGCTCGTACGGTCGCTTTCGCTCAGGAGGTAGACGAAGCGATAGTTGTCGACGTCAGCTTCGGTAATGGCCCTGATGTATCCGAACGTGAATGCGGTAAGGTAGGAGAGGGTGCTATGATCGGTGTCTCTCCTGTGCTTAATTCTGTTGCGACGAACAAGCTGATCTCGCTTGCTAAAGAAAAGGATATTCCTTATCAACTTGAGGTAACGGGAAGATCGACAGGTACCAACGCTGATGTTATTTCTATAACCAAGTCGGGTATCAGGACGTCGCTCGTCTCAATACCCCTGCGCAATATGCATACCTCATGCGAGGTCGTCTCCCTAAAAGACATTGATAATTGTGCGCGTCTTATCGCTGAATACGTTATGAACGGAGGTTGCCGCTGATGATTAAGTATCTTAAAGAGTTATGCGAACTGTGCGGCCCTTCGGGTAAAGAGAACGTTGTTTCAGAGTATATCAAAGATGTCATTTCGCCCTACTGTGAATGCAGTGTTGATGCTATGGGTAACCTTATTGCCTTCAAAAAGGGTGCCAACCGCCCTGCAAAGAAGGTTATGCTTGATGCGCATACCGATGAGGTCGGTTTTATCGTGACCTCGGTCACTTCGGATGGATTTTTGCATTTCACTACCCTTGGCGGTATCAATACCGAGGCCCTTGTATCAAAGAGGGTGCAGATAAACGGTCATATCGGCGTTATACAGGTCAAACCTGTCCATCTTCTCAAGGGTGATGATGCCGATAATATGCCCGATAAGAACAATCTTACCATCGACATCGGTGCTAAGGATCGTGATGATGCATTGAAGATGGTCAATATCGGCGATTCAGGAACCTATTACAGCGAGTTTGTTGAATTCGGTGACGGTTTTATTAAAGCAAAAGCATTGGACGATAGGTTTGGTTGCGCCGTGCTGATGAACATCATCGAACAGGATCTGCCCTATGATATGTGGTTTTCTTTTTCGGCTCAGGAAGAGCTTGGGCTCAGGGGCGCAAAAACTGCAACCTATTCCATTGATCCCGACTGTGCCATCGCGGTTGAAGCAACTACCGCCGCCGATCTTGTAGGAGTACCCGAAAACAAGAGGTGCTGCTATGTCGGCAATGGCGCTGTACTTTCGTTTATGGATAATGCGACCCTCTACGACGCAGAACTTTACCGTTCAGCGCTTAAAATCGCCGATGAAAAGGGTATAAAGGTGCAGACCAAGAAGGCGGTTGCGGGCGGTAATAACGCAGGTGCTATTCATCAGTCGCGTTCGGGTGTAAAGACACTTTCCGTGTCGATTCCGTGCAGATATCTGCATTCTCCCTCATGTGTTGTATCGGCAAATGATATTGATAGCGTATCCGACATCGTTCGTGAGGTTGCTATCAAGATGTGTGAAGGCAATATATGATTCGAAGTCTTGATTCAAGTGAAAATTTAGATTTTGACGGTGTGTTATACGTAAGGGTCAGGTCGTTTCTTGACTCTTACGGCACGCAGTATGACTTCGCAAGATTTTGGGTGCAGTATGATGGAGAAAAACAGACTTCGCTTCTGTTTTTGATGGACGAATGTCTGACCGTCATTTGTAAAAAAGGTGTAGATGAAGAACTGTTGGCGTTCATATCTGCGCTGGGTGCTGAAAGTCTGATGTGCAATGTTCAAATTAAAGATCTGAACGGCACCTTGATCTCGGTTTTTGAAAAGAGTAATAATCGAGCAAAATCAACTCAGCAAGGCTTTGATTACAAGAATGTCTACGAGAGGTTGTCTGCTGCATTTTCTATGCCGCCTTTTGAGGCTTGGTACGTTGATATATGCCATCGGGTGCGCCACTCGAGCGCTGTAATTTTTGCTGATGAATATTCAGCAGGCTGTGCCGCTATCGGCGGTGCGGAGGCATTGATTACGGGCGTCTGTGTTGAGTCGCAGTATCGTCGTTCAGGCTTCGGTAATCGTGCCGTTGACAGGTTGACATCACTTTCAGGCTGCGAGAAGATCTATGCGCTAAGCGACTGCGAGGAGAATAATCGTTTTTATTTATCCTGCGGTTTTACAAGAACGGGTAAAATTTTTCAGTACATATTAGGTGAATGAAATGGAGCAAAATTTTTTCAAAATATCGGACAAGCTCGTCAAGCTTGATAAAGAGGTTATGGAGCAGCTGCAGGAGAGATTTGCTCAAATTGATAAGGTTACGGAGTACAACCAAATTAAAATGCTCAATGCCTTCATCAAAAACAAGGTCAGCGAATCGCATCTCGGCATTTCTACAGGCTACGGCTACGGCGACAGGGGCAGGGAAGTGCTTGACCTTGTTTTTGCCGATGCGATAGGCGCCGAGGCCGCGCTTGTCCGTCACAATTTTGTGTCGGGTACACACGCGCTGACGGTTGCTCTCTTCGGTGTGCTTCGTCCGGGTGACACGATGCTTTGCGTTACAGGCAGGCCTTACGACACCCTTCTCGGTGTTCTCGGTATCAACGGCGAATCAAGCGGATCACTCGCTGAGTTTGGCATAAACTACGACGAGGTCGCCCTTCTTGATGACGGTACGGTTGATTATGATGGCATTAGGAACAAGTTGTCGGGCGGCAACTATAAAATGGTCTATATTCAGCGTTCGCGCGGTTACAGTCTCCGCCCGTCGTTGCTCGTTGAGGATATTGAGAAGATTACCAAGCTTTCTAAGGAATTATCTCCCGATTCTATCGTGATGGTCGACAACTGTTACGGCGAATTTGTTCAGGCTACCGAGCCGACCCAGTACGGAGTCGACCTGATGGCAGGCTCCCTTATCAAGAATGCAGGCGGCGGAATTGCACCAACGGGCGGTTATATTGCGGGCAGGGCTGATCTTGTGGAGATGTGTTCCTACCGTCTTACTGTTCCTAACGCGGGCAGTGAGTTGGGCGCCACTCTCGGCCATAACCGAGAGCTGTATATGGGCATATTCAATTCACCTCACGTTACCGGTGAAGCCCTGAAGACAGCTGTGTACGCCTCTTGTCTGCTTTCCAAGCTTGGTTTTGAGGTTACGCCTACATTCGACGAGAAGAGGGGAGACATCATTCAGGCGGTTATCCTTGGCGATAGGGATAAGCTTATCGAGTTCTGTTGCGGAATGCAGTCCGGTGCGCCTGTCGATTCATTCGTAAGGCCTGAGCCTTGGGCAATGCCTGGATATGACTGCGACATTATTATGGCGGCTGGTGCTTTTACACTTGGTGCCTCGATCGAGCTTTCTGCGGACGCGCCTCTTCGTGAGCCCTATGCCGCTTGGATGCAGGGCGGACTGAACTTCCACAGTGCCCATATGGGTGTCCTTTTGGCCGTTGACAGTATGCTTAAATAAACTAACGGGTACTCACTGAGTACCCGTTTTCCTTATCTTATTCTGATTCTGTCGCCCGGATAAATTACATCGGGATTAGCAAGAGAATTTAAGGCAACAATATTGTCAACAGTCGTGAAGAATCTCTTTGCGATGGTGTACAGAGTATCGCCGTAACGCACCATATACCAAAGCGGCCTCGAACTCTGAGGAATTCGCAAAACCTGTCCTACAAAGATAGTGTTCGGATCGCTGAGCCTGTTTGCCCTTGTTATCACATCCACGGGAACCTGATACATCTTTGCTATTTCAAAAAGAGTATCGCCGCTTTTTACTGTGTAAAACTGATCGCCCATAAATGTCAAACCTCCCTTCAACACATTATATGCTTGTATCAAAAAGATGTTTGACACCGAATCCAAACAACAAAAAAAGAGAGTTGAATTGATCAACCCTCTCCTTGATTCATACAGCCACTAATGCAGCCATACGGATATGGAGCTGGTAGTCGGACTCGAACCGACGACCTGCGCATTACGAATGCGCTGCTCTACCAACTGAGCCATACCAGCAAGCAAAATGCTACTTTGATATTATAGCAACCTGCATTAAGTTAGTCAAGCGTTTTTTATCATATCCGCGGCTGAAAGATAGGTTTATTTTGCTGTTTTGGCTGTGTCGATTTCGTTATAATGTTTTCGCAGGACATCGCAGGAATTGTGGAACTTTTTAAGCTCTTCCTCTGTTAAATCAATGGGCATTGTATCGACAACACCTGTTCTGCCGACTACGCTCGGGATTCCGATATAGATGTCCTTCTCATCGTATTGACCGTCAATATGGGTTGAAACGGTCAGGACGCTTCTCTCATCGTTAAAAATTGCCCTAACAATTCTAACAAGCGACATTCCGATGCCGTAGTAGGTCGCGTTCTTAGCCTTTATCACGACATAGGCGGCGTTTCTTACATCGTCCTCAATTTGAATTAGATCGCTTGACGTACAACTGCAACTGCTTCTCTCGCACATATCCTTGATGGGAACGGTAGAAATTAGCGCCTGTGACCAAGGAACAAATTCGCTGTCACCGTGTTCACCCATAACGTAGGCGTGTACGTTTCTTGAATCGATGTTAAAATAGTCGCCGATGAGATATCTTAATCGAGCTGTATCAAGAGTGGTGCCGCTTCCGATTACTCGCTTGTGGTCGAATCCCGACACCCGCTGAACAAGCCTTGTCATTATATCAACGGGATTTGATGCGACAAGAAATATACCTTCAAACCCGCTGTCGACCACCTGTTCTACTATGGAGGTGATTATATCAGCATTTCTATGCAGCAGATCAAGTCGCGTTTCCTCAGGCCTCTGATTTGCACCTGCTGTGATCACAACGATGTCTGCGTCGGCGCAATCACCGTATACCCCTGCGTATATCTTCATCTTGGTGTGAGCAAACGCCATTCCGTGATTAAGATCCATTGCTTCGCCCTCAGCTTTGTCTTGGTCAATGTCGATCAGAACAAGCTCGTTGCATAGGTTGTTGTTTGTCAGCGCGAAAGCAAAACTCATGCCTACCATTCCGGTGCCGATCAAGGCAACTTTTCTGTTATCATCTGTCATAATAAATACCTCTTTTTAATATATTTATAGTATATGATTTGCACAATTGGACTGAAATAGTAATATTTTTTGAAATGTATAAATTTACTCTTGATTTTTATAAACCTATGTGGTATACTACATCTTGCTCAGGAAATTAAATATCGCGGGGTAGAGCAGTTGGTAGCTCGTC
>JAZQID010000144.1:0-4637 GCA_045540915.1 Acutalibacteraceae bacterium | reverse complement strand
CCCTTGGAGAATCCTCTGAAGAGCAGGGACAGGATAACGCCCGAGTTGCCGCGTGCGCCGCGCAAAAATGCCGATGCGGCGGTGTCGGAAACTTCGGCAACGGTGGCACCGTTCAGACGCGAAAGCTCCTTAACGGCGTTGTTGATGGTCATAGACATATTGGTGCCTGTATCGCCGTCGGGAACAGGGAAAACGTTCAGCTCATCGATAAGCTGTTTGTTATTTGTAATATGATTTGCGCCCGAAAGGTAGGCGTCGCGCAAGGTATTTCCGTTTATCATTGAAAACAACTCCTTAATTAAGACCCCAATCAGTCAGCTTTCATTCCGTCAACGTGTACGGAAACTTTTTTAACGTCGATACCCGTAGCTTCTTTAACGGTGTAACGAACGTTGTGATCTATGCTGTTGGCAACAGCGTTGATGTTGATGCCAAAGGTAACTATAATATGGAGATCGACCGAAAGGCTGTCAATGGTACCCGAAACGACGATACCCTTATCGATCATTTTTCCGCCCGATAGCAAATTGCGGATCTTCTGTCCACCCTTGGCTACCATACCTGCAACGCCGTAGCAAGAGGTGACTGCGTTGCCGATGAGCTTAGCGAAGAAGGCGTTGGATACGTAGACCTTACCGTATTTTGTTTCGTAGGCGATCATAATTTATTCTCCGTTCTCCGACCGTTGTTTGATTTGCAGGTGTTGTCGGCTTTCCTGCTGATAGGTATATAACAATTATTTAAGGGACTCTATATTATTATACAGATCACTTGGACTGTATGAAATGACCTGCGCTATCTTTTTGTCCGAGAGGATGACACCGTCGCGGTAGCAAAGGGGGATAAAGGGCATCTCGGACACGAAGGCGGAGACCGCGCTGAGCAGGTCGGACTCACCCGAGTAATAGCTGAGGAACGCGGCTGAAGCCTGAGACTGCTCGGGCATTCCGTATACGGCGGCACGCTCGATCAGCACGGGGTAGAGGTCCATACTGTTGGACAAACGCACCTCGCCGATGTAGATATCGAAGCTTCCCGTCTCAAGCAGTCGGCGGTACTCGTTGAAATCCGCGCTGACCTGTTCGACTGCCAGACCGCACTTTTTAAGCTGAGCGGTTATCTTGTTGGCGGCAGCGGCACGTGCGCTGTTTTCCGAATTGTAGAGCAAACGCAGGGTAAGTCTGTCACCCTTTTCGTTGAGGCGGTAGCCCTCCGTATCAAGAGTATTATAACCTAAATCTTCCAAATAAGCAACCGCTAAGTTAATGTTTTGTAAACTGTCAATAGATTCCAGTCCGCCGATACTGCTCCATTTGGGGTGAAAAAGACTGGTTGCAGGCTGTGCATAACCGAAATAGGCGTTATTGCAAACTGCCTTTCGGTCAACGCCGAAGCTGATGGCCATTCGCATTTTCGGGTCGGAGAGCAGGCCGTTTTGACTGTTGACCCCGAGGTATACCAAACAGGTGGATGGGGTCTTGGTGGTGGCACCGGTCAATTTAGGTATGACTGAATCGGAAAGATCGGAATAAACCAAGCTGATCTTGCCTATGGATAGATAATGAGCAAGCGAATCCTCGTCGGGACAGTCGACAAGCTCGATGGTATCAAGCTTGATATCGCCGCGATAATAGTTTTTGTTGGCGGCGAGAGAATATCCCTTGCCTGATTGCAGGGTGTAGCGGCCGCATCCGATGGGCGCGACGGAAATGTTGTTTTCGTTCTTAAGTGAAGCGGTGCCCGACTTGATGACAGGGAAGTCGAGGTTGTTGATATAATAGGGGTCTGCGTGTCCTATCTCAATGACGAGAGACAGGCTGTCAACGGCATAGCAGTTAACAATATTGCTCAGCCTTGAGCGGTAGTTGGAGCCGTCGGCCTTGGCCTGCTTTATTGAATAAATAACGTCGTCGGAGGTAACGGGTGCTCCGTCGGTGAAGGAGGCAGAACGAAGCCGCACAACAATTTTTTTGTCGGTCTGTTCGACCTTCTCAGCAAGGAAATATATCGGCTCAAAGGAGTCGTCTACCTTTATTAAAGGGTCGTAGAGCAGGTTGGATAACTCCTGATTTTGTTTGGTCTTGGCAAGATAGGGATTAAGTAGATCTTTGGCAGTGTAGGGAAGGGTGACCGACACCTTTGACTCCGTATGCTGACCCGACTGGGTGCTCGGAGTATCGGTTGAATCCTGCCCGTTGGGCTTGCAGGCTGACAGAGAAAACAGCATGACAAGACCGCAAACAAACGCCGTGATTTTACGCATCATTTCACCGTCGCCTCCCTGACTGCATATTGACTCACCGATATATTATACAATATTATAACAACTTTTTCAACACAAAATTACTCAACCAAGGCTGCAGACCTTTTTGCTATTGCAATTATTATGTTAATGTGTTACAATAACTCACAGTAATTTATGGGAGTGTGAAGAAATGTCTGATTATAAGAATCTCTGTATGGGCTGCATGACCGACAAGGGAGCAAATGAGATCTGCTCTAAATGCGGCTTTGGTGAGAACGATATCCAGCCATTATCAAATTTACCCCTTCGCTATCTGCTTGACGGCAGATACCTGATAGGAAAGGCCGTTGAGTCCAATAGCGAGGGCGTTGTATATCTCTCTTGGGATACCGAGGAAAATGTTGCCGTCAGGGTGCACGAGTATTTCCCTGAAAACTTCTGCGACAGGGCTGAGGACGGCGCTACCGTCAACATCTTCGCGGGTAAGGAATTGCAGTTCAACCGCTACATAGACCAGTTCCTTAATATCGCGCGTAAGCTTTCAAGGGCGATCGACCTGCCTTCCTTGCTGGCCGTGCGCGATATCTTCGAGGCCAACAACACCGCCTACTACGTTACCGAACACGTCAAGGCTATCACTATGCGCGAGTTTCTCATTCGCAACGGCGGCACTCTGAGTTGGAATCAGATCCGCCCCTTGCTGATGCCGGTGCTGACCACCGTATCTGCCTTGCACGATGAAGGGCTTATCCATCGCGGCATCTCGCCCGAGACCCTGCTTGTCGGCGTCGACGGAAAGATCCGTCTGACCGGCTTCTGCGTTGCCGATGTCCGCACCGCAAGAAGTGATATGAACGCTCAGCTTTTCCCCGGCTTTGCCGCTATTGAGCAGTACGGCTTTGACAGCACTCAGGGCACCTGGACCGACGTTTACGGCCTGTGCGCCACCCTCTACCGCATCCTTGTCGGTTCTCCGCCTGCTGATGCTACCGAGCGTGTAACCAATGACAGAATGGTCATTCCCGCCGAGATCGCACGCGAAATTCCGCGTAACGTGCTTACCGCTATGGCTGACGGACTTGCCATTCTGGCCGACGACCGTACCGCCACCGTTGCACAGCTTAAAAACGGACTTATTCCGTCCTCTTCGGGCGATAAGGCCGCAGGCGGAAAGGTCAGCAGTAAAAAGTACGTCCTTATTGCTACTGCTATTACCGTAGCGGTGCTTGCCGTTGTCGTTTTCTTGGTCTACCATTTTTGGATCGGACCGATGATGCAGAAGCCTGTTGATAACAGTTCTGATGTGTCGGCGCCTATTTCTTCTGTTCCTGAGATCGTGCCCGACCCTGACAACCCTGACAGGACCTACGAGGTCTATGATCTGGTTGGTATGACCTATTCCGAGGCCCTTACCAAGTGCGGAGCCGTCTTCAATATCGAGGTGGTCGAGTGTGCAATGAGCAACTACGCCTACGGCCAGATCTATGAGCAGTCTGTCAAGGCGGGCGATATGAAGGTCGCAGGCACAACCATTGAGGTCAAGGTCAGCGTCGGTAACGGTAAGATTACCGTTCCCAAGAACCTTGCAGGTAAGAGTGTTGAATATGCCGTTGATGCCTTGCTTAAGGCGGGCTTCCGTAACGAGTTTATCACTATTGAGGAAATGGTAAGCGATACCGTTGAGCCGGGTTTGGTTGTTGAGACCGATCCCGCTCTCGGCGAGAAGGTTTCGATGTTCTCAAACATTACCGTTTATGTAAGCATCGGTAACGGCGGAGAAGAGGAAGAATCCGAGCCGACCTCCTCGAGCAACTCATCATCCAGAACCTCCTCCAACACTTCATCCTCGTCATCGTCGAGAAAGCCTTCCTCTAACCAGTCGAGTTCCTCCTCGACCTCGTCCAAGGCATCTTCTCAGACCTCATCCTCATCATCTGCACAGCAGAACGATTAAACTAATTTAACAAAAACCTGCCATTCGGACAGTTACCGAACGGCAGGTTTTCTTATACGCTGAAGAGTCCCTTCATCATCCTCGACAATGCCTTGGCTAAGTTCATTAGTGCAACGTCATTCGACGCGGTTATGTCGACGCTCGATACCTTTTCATCCCCGAGCATTATATCCGCCCTTCCGATGACCTCACCCTCCATTACGGGAGCGGTGACCGACTCGGGCAACTGAATTTTCACCGAAAACTTTTCCTTGTTGGTCTTTTCGGTCAGGAGTTCGACCGTCGGCTTTGCTTTGAGCTTAACCTCTAACTCAGTTCCGTTTTTGACAGGCATCATTACCTTGTCATCAAGTTCAATGGGCACCGACACCCTGCAGTAATTTGCAAAACCGAAATTGAGCAAGGCCTTTGCCGCTGAAAAGCGGTCGTTGCTTGACG
>JAZQID010000143.1:0-1667 GCA_045540915.1 Acutalibacteraceae bacterium | reverse complement strand
CGGTCACTCGCATCGAGGACGGTGTCAATGCCGCCAACGAGATCGGATATCCCGTATTGGTGCGTCCTTCCTTCGTTTTGGGCGGTCGCGCAATGCAGATCGTTGCCAACGAAGAGCAGCTTCGCCATTATTTGAAGACTGCGGTTGAGATTGACGCGGATAAGCCGGTTCTCGTTGATAAGTATATTCAGGGTAAAGAGGTCGAGGTCGACGCTATCTGCGACGGCAGAGATGTCTTTGTCCCCGGTATAATGGAGCTTGTTGAGCGCACCGGTATCCACTCGGGCGACTCTATCAGCGTCTATCCTACCTTCAGCATTTCCGATAAGGTCAAGGGCACCATTCTCCAGTATGCCAAAAAGCTCGGCCTTGGCATCGGCATTATCGGTCTTTACAACATTCAGTTCATCGTTGATAAGGATGAAAACGTCTTTATTATCGAGGTCAATCCCCGTTCTTCGAGAACTGTGCCCTTCCTCTCCAAGTCGACGGGCTACAGCCTTGCTGATATCGCTACCGAGGTCATCCTCGGTAAGAGTCTCAAGGAGCAGGGAATATTCGATATTTATCCCGCTGAGAAGAAGCGTTTCTATGTAAAGGTTCCCGTTTTCTCCTTCAATAAGATCAAGGGTCTTGATGCATATCTCTCACCCGAAATGAAGTCGACGGGAGAGGCTATCGGCTACGATGATAAGCTTAACCGAGCACTTTATAAGGCGCTTCAGGCCGCAGGAACCCATCTGCAGAACTATGGCACGGTATTTGTGACCGTTGCTGACAAGGATAAGGAGGAGACTCTGCCGCTTATCCGCCGTTTCTACAATCTTGGATTTAACATCGAGGCTACTTCGGGTACTGCCGCCTTCCTTAAGAGCAACGGAATTCGCACCCACGTACTTAAAAAGATCAGCGAGGATCCTGATGAGATCCCCAATGCGATCCGTCAGGGACATCTTGCCTACGTTATTAACACCCGTGACATCGGCTCGACCGGTCAGGCAAGCGACGGTATGGAGATTCGCCGCTTGGCTACCGACAACAACGTCACTATGTTCACCTCGCTCGATACTGTAAACGTTCTGCTCGATGTTCTTGAGGAGACCACCCTTACCATTTCTACCATCGACGCATAGGAGAGGTAGGCTATGAAGCAAGGAATTTTTAAGATAATTGAGAATACTCAACTGAATTCATCTGTGTTTAGAATGCGCTTGCAGGGTGATACCAGCGACATTACTGCGTCGGGTCAGTTTGTTAACATTCAGCTTGAGGGACATTATCTTCGCCGTCCTATATCGGTCTGCGATGTCGACAGTGACTCTGTTACTATTTTGTACAAGGTGGTTGGTCACGGCACCGAGCAGATGAGCAAAATGGCAGTAGGCGAGGAGCTTGATGTCCTGACGGGACTGGGCAACGGATACGACCTGTCGCTTTCGGGTGACGAGCCGCTTCTGCTTGGCGGCGGAGTCGGTGTTCCGCCCTTGTATCTGCTTGCAAGGAAGCTTATTAAGGGCAATAAGAAGGTACACGTTGTGCTTGGCTTTAACACCAAGGACGAGGTGTTCTATGAGCAGGAGTTTAAGGACCTCGGTACAGAAGTTACCGTAACCACGGTAGACGGAAGCTACGGCGTAAAGGGCTTCGTTACCGATGCTTTGCCTGAT
>JAZQID010000142.1:0-22632 GCA_045540915.1 Acutalibacteraceae bacterium | reverse complement strand
GCTTTTTACCCCTCGTTTACCAGCCTGCGACCGTCTTTGACTACGCTCGCGGATGGCTGACCCTCGTCAGCGAATCGGCAGGGGTAAAGGAGAGGTGCCGCACCTTTGATAAGCAACTTTCAGAGGAGATAAAGGGCCTGTTTGAAGGCGGACATCTCTGCAAGGGGCTGGACCGCTTCACCCTCGCAGAAAGCGAGCTTGAGGCCTGCCTTGAGAGAGAGGGAGCCGTCTTCCTCGACACCTTTGCCCGAGGCAACTACGGGGTAAAGGTAAAATGCGCCGTCAACTTCACCCTGCGACAGCTTTCGGTGTGGAACGGCACCCTTGAGCAGTTGAAAGAGGACGCCCTGCCTCTTATTGAGCGCGGTTTCAGCGTAACGGTGCTTGCAGGCACCGAAAAGGCGGCCAGAAACCTCGCCGACGACCTGCGCGGCGACGGAATAAGGGCGGAATTTATTGCTGACGGCGGCGAGGGACTTCGTGCAGGCTCTCTCACCGTTGCCTGCGGCACCCTGAGCGCAGGAATGGAGCTTCCATCGGCCAAATTCGCCCTCTTTACACACGGGCAGGTGGCTGTTCGCCGCAAGGCCCGATACAAGAAAAACAAGAACTCCATTCACTCCCTCGACGAACTTCATAACGGCGACTACGTCGTTCACGCCGCCCACGGAATAGGTGTCTTTGAGGGTGTGCGGTCGATGACGGTCGACGGCGTGACCAAGGATTATATCCGCATCCACTATGCAAAGGAGGACGTTCTTTACGTCCCCGTTACTCAGCTCGACCTTGTGTCAAAATACATCGGCAACACCGAGCGCGATTCCCTTAAGCTCAACCGATTGGGCGGTACCGAATGGCAGAAGACCCGCGCTCGCGTCAAGGGGGCCGTTCGGGATATGGCGAAGGAGCTTATCGCCCTTTACGCCGAGCGAATGGCACGCGACGGCTTTGCCTTCAGCAAGGACACCGATTTTCAATCCGACTTCGAGCGCCGATTTGAATATGAGGAGACCGAGGATCAGCTTCGTTGCATCAGCGAGATAAAGCAGGATATGGAGAAGCCTGCTCCGATGGACAGGTTGCTTTGCGGCGACGTCGGCTTCGGCAAGACCGAGGTTGCCCTGCGCGCCGCCTTCAAGTGCATCTGCGACGGAAAGCAGTGCGCTCTGCTGGTTCCCACAACGATACTTGCGTGGCAGCATTACCAGACGGCGCTAAGACGTATGGAGGGTATGCCGGTCACCGTCGAGATGCTCTCCCGTTTTCGCACCCCCAAGCAGCAGGCCGACATCCTTCGCAGGCTCCGCTCGGGTGAGATAGATATGATAATCGGCACCCACAAGCTCATCGCCGAATCGGTCAAGTTCCGCGACCTCGGACTGCTGATAGTCGACGAGGAGCAACGCTTCGGTGTCGCCCAAAAGGAAAAACTGCGCCAACTCTGTCCCAACGTCGACACCCTGACCCTCTCGGCAACCCCCATTCCGCGCACGCTGAATATGGCGATGTCGGGGCTGCGCGATATGTCGGGCATCGACGAGGCGCCGAGCGACCGTTACCCAGTGCAGACCTACGTGCTTGAGCACGACCACGGAATGATACTCGATGCCATCAGGCGCGAGCTGAGGCGGTCGGGTCAGGTCTACTACCTGCACAACCGCGTGGAAAACATCGAGACCTGCGCCGCGCGGCTTGCCGCCGAACTGCCCGAGGCCACCGTTGCCGTTGCCCACGGAAAAATGGGCGAAGAGGCACTCTCTGACGTGTGGCGCAGACTCATCGACGGGGAGATCGACATTCTCGTCTGCACCACCATCATCGAGACGGGAGTGGACGTCGCCAACGTAAACACCCTCATCATCGAGGACGCCGACCGAATGGGGCTGGCTCAGCTCCATCAGCTGCGCGGTCGGGTCGGACGAAGCAACCGCCGCGCCTACGCCTACCTGACCTTCCGCGTCGGCAAGGCGCTGACCGACGTTGCACAAAAGCGGCTTGAAGCCATCCGCGAGTTCACCGAATTCGGTTCGGGCTTCAGGATCGCTATGCGCGACCTTGAGATAAGGGGCGCAGGCAATATTCTCGGCGGAGAACAACACGGGCATATGGATTCGGTCGGCTACGATATGTATATCCGCCTGCTGACCGATGCTATTCAGGAGGAAAAGGGCGAAAAGCCCGCTCCCGAAGTGGAATGCACCATCGATATGCACATCGGCGCCCATATTCCCGAAAACTATATCTCATCCCTGTCGGCGCGGCTGGGCATCTACCGCCGCATCGCCGACATTCGCAGCGAGGCCGACTCGCAGGACGTCATCGACGAGCTTATCGACCGATTCGGCGAGCCGCCTGAGTCGGTACTCGGACTTATCCGCATCGCCCTGCTTCGCAACCGCTGTGTCGGCTGCGGCATCCTCTCGGTCGAGCAAAAGGGCGACCGCCTGCACATCTTCCCCAACGAGATCGACCAGCGGTGTGTCGTCGCCCTTTCATCTCAGCTCGGCAGGCTTTTCAGTCTCAACGCAGGGGCACGGCCCTACTACGAGATACGCTCGGTCGGCACCCTTGCGCCGATGGATATGCTGTCGGGCGTGCTTGACGAAATGGAAAAGGCGATGCAGTAAAGATTGTTTGAAAATGTGCTGGACATTTCGGGCGCGATATTGTATAATTTTCTAAAACTACTCCCTGAAGGGTTGGAGGATATTTTAATGAAGAGAATTTCAAGAGTTATTGCGGCAGTTCTCGCCGCTCTGCTGATGCTTTCTGCCTTCGCAGGCTGTCATCAGAAGGATGCCGTCGTTGCCACCTATTCGGCTAACGGCAAGACCTACAAGCTGACCAGCGGCCAGTACGCCTACGCGATGATACTTGCCGAGAGCGAGGGACGCAACCTCGTTACCGAGAAGCTCACCGATGAGGAGAAGAAGTCGGGCGAAGAGATCGACTTCTACAAAAAGACCATCGAAAAGAAAAAGTTTGCCGATTGGGTCACCGACCGCGCAGAAGAGCTTTGCCGCGAGTATTTCGCCATCGCTTCCGCTTTTGATAAGTATAAGCTGGAGCTCAGCGACTCCGATAAGGAAGGCAAGGATTCCTATCTGAGCTATCAGTGGCAGATGTCGGGCTATATGTATATCTGCGAGCCCAACGGCGTCAGCTACGAGTCCTTCGCGTCCTTCCAGGAGGTGTTCAGCTATCAGCGTAACGCCCTGCTCAAACATATCTACGGCGAAAAGGGCCCCAAGACCGTTTCCAAGGATGACCTCACCAAGTCGCTGACCGACAACTTCGTTCTGGCCAACCTGCTTGAGATCGACTCCTCCCGTCTTGTTAAGGAGGACACCGACGAGGCTAAGGAGGCCGCCAAGAAGGAGGCTCAGGATAAGCTGAACGGTTACGTCGACCGCCTGAAGCTCGGCGAGACCTTCAAGACCATCTACGACGAGTATGCCGCTGAGCAGAAGGCTAAGGAGGAGGCCGAAAACACCTCTTCCACCACCGCTTCTTCCGAGGCTACCTCGTCAGAGAGCACCTCTTCCGAAACAAGCTCCGCCAACACCTCTTCCACCACCTCATCCGAGGGCAAGGAGGAGCTTAAGCCCCTCGACGAGCTGGCAACCCTGCTCGGAAGCGAGGAATCCTCTACCGCAAGCGAGATCTTCGAGGATGTCGCCAAGTGCGAGATCGGCGTTCCGACCGTTATCGAGAAGGAGGGCGTATACGTCCTCGTCATCCGTAAGGACATCACCGCCGACCCCTACTACACCGAGAATTACACCAACGAGGCCCTCATCATCCTTAAGGGTGACGAGTTCGACTCCGATCTGGCAAAGGATGCCAAGAAGGTTGAGATCGAGTTCAACAACTACGAGCGCAACCACATCAAGCCTCAGAAGATCGACTACACCCTCTATCAGCAGTACGTCGCTTCTATGTACGGCAACTACAGCTATTAACAGCCAAGGGCTGTTAACTAAGTTTGCCCTTTGGGCAAGTGAAGTTATCTGTGATAGTGAAGTTCACTTCGTGAGTGAAGTTTTGCCTAACGGCAAAGTGATGGGCAAACTTAACTTCACTGCAAGCCAGGGCGAGCACCTTCACTGTGTATAACACAACTTCACTTTTGCATCAGCAAAAACTTCACATATCGCCAAACAAACGCAACCCCTGACCGTTCGGTCAGGGGTTGCTTCATTTTACTCTATCAACCTACATCAAATCGGGGTCGTAGACGGCGCGTTCGCCGCCAACGAATTTGAGTCGGGTACGCGCGTATACGACGTGGGCCTGTCCGATACGGTCGACCCCCGTTCTGACGGGGACGGCCACCTCGCGCAGATGCATACCGATAAGGGTACCGCCGATATCCATACCTGCCGCGGCGCTGACGTGCTCGACGGCGCAGGGCTGCTCAAGGGCTCCCCAAACCTGCGTTGCAAAGGAGCCGCCCGCCTTCTTCTGCGGTACCACGTTGACCTGCTGCAGCCCGTAGGCGCGCGCCGCCTCCTTCTCAATTATAATTGCTCGGTTGAGATGCTCACAGCACTGGGCCGCAAGGTAGATGCCCCTCTCTTTGAGAACGGGGTATATGCCCCCAAAGCCCGCCTTTGCGGCATCGAGGTCGGAGTTTTTCCCGATGGTGCCGCCGACCACCTCGCTCGACGAGCAGCCGACTACAAATATATCCCCCTTTTCAAGCTTTGCCGCGTCAAGCAATGCAAGCAGGCCCTCTCGGGCGGCCGATGTGATATTGTCCATTATATCTTCTCCTTATAATAGGAATGGTTTTTCTTCTGATTACATTCTATACCTTTTTTGCGATTTTTCAAGAGCCAAATCTTTGTCATACCCATATCGGCCTGCGAATATCCTTTTTGTATAAAGTGTCACAGGAGGAAAAAAGAATGTATTTGTCCCTGAAGCTGTCCCCTGCGCGACTGTTGGCCTTTGTGTGTGCCGTGGTCTGCGCCATCTTGGTACAGGATGCGTGGCGCACCTCCAAAGCCGAGCCGCCCATCGTTTTAGCGGCCGATTTCGACCGCGCGGCATACCTTAAGGACATTGGGCTTGAGGTCGACCCCGAGCCCGTTTGGGTCAAAAACTTTACCCTGACCGACCGACCCGACGAGGCCCTTTCCTCCTACGTTTCGGTGCTCGAAAAGCAGGGCTTTCGCCCCCTTGACTACGCAGGCAAGGAGCTGACCGTTTACTGCTACCGCTCGGTCGCCGACCCGACGGTATACGGCCGAATTTTGCTTTGCGGAGATGCCCTCGTCGGCGCAGACAGGTTCACCGCCAAGGCCGACGGCCAGTTGAGCGAGCCGATATTGAAATAAAAAGCGCATTTTTGGGCGTTTTTTACAGCCTGTGAAGAGCCGTGGTAAAAAATTAACATTGATACACAAGGGTTTGAATGGAAATTTGTGTAAGGTGACAAAATTTGAAAATTGCGTTCGTTAAAATTCATAAAGCGACACGCAAAAGTTTGGACACAAAAAGCATAGTAATGGCGGGGCATCTTTGGTATAATATGAAGGCAAATATCAGGGTGGGGCAGAATTGCTTCCCCTTTTAGTAAAACAGGAGGTTTATCCATGGCAAGTTTAACTCTTAAAAACATCTACAAGAAGTACCAGGGCAACGTTGTTGCCGTTTCGGATTTCTGTCTGGAGATTCAGGACAAGGAATTTATCATCCTCGTCGGTCCTTCCGGATGCGGTAAGTCCACCACCCTGCGTATGATCGCCGGCCTTGAGGAGATTTCCGACGGCGAACTCTACATCGGTGACAAGCTGGTCAACGACGTCGCTCCTAAGGATCGCGACATCGCAATGGTTTTCCAGAACTACGCTCTTTATCCCCATATGACCGTTTTCGAGAATATGGCATTCGGTCTTAAGCTCCGCAAGACCCCGAAGGATGAGATCAAGCGCCGCGTTGAAGAGGCTGCCCGCATCCTCGACATCGAGCACCTGCTCGACCGTAAGCCGAAGGCTCTCTCCGGCGGTCAGCGTCAGCGTGTTGCTCTCGGTCGTGCTATCGTCCGTGAGCCGAAGGTCTTCCTTCTCGACGAGCCGCTCTCCAACCTTGACGCTAAGCTGCGTGCACAGATGCGTACCGAGCTTTCCAAGCTTCATAAGAGAATCGGTACCACCTTCATCTACGTTACCCACGACCAGACCGAGGCTATGACCATGGGTGACCGCATCGTCGTTATGAAGGACGGCTTCATCCAGCAGGTCGACAGCCCGACAAGGCTTTATGACCGTCCCTGCAACAAGTTCGTTGCCGGCTTCATCGGTTCTCCCCAGATGAACTTCATCGAGGGTATCCTCATCAAAGAGGGCGATAAGTTCTTCTTCGAGTTCGGTTCCGAGGACACCAAGACCCGCAAGGGCGTTAAGTATAAGATCCTGCTGCCCGATGACAAGAACTCCAGAGGCAAGCTTGATCCCTATATCTACGACGAGATCGACAATCCGAAGACCGTCATTATGGGTATCCGTCCCGAGCACATCTCCGACAACGACGCATTCGTTGCCGCTCATCCCGAAGCTACCGTTAACGCACACGTTGACGTTACCGAGATGATGGGTGCCGAGACCTACCTCTATATGACCTGCGAAGGCACTATGATCAATGCCCGCGTCGAGCCCAAGACTCTGACCCGTGGCGGCGACGACATCTCCATCGCCTTCCAGACCGAATTCATCCATCTGTTCGACGCTGAGACCGAGAAGACCATCGTCAACTGATAGAAAACCCCCTGTAATTAAACCGCCGATGTTTTTGCATCGGCGGTTTTTTGTGTGATAAAACAAAAGGCTCCCCTTGAGGACGCAAGGGGAGCTGTCGAGCCGTTTCAGGCGAGACTGAGGGGATTCGATAAAAACACAACCCCTCCGTCACGGCTTTGCCGTGCCACCTCCCCTTACACAGTGGAGGCGAGACGGAAGGAGCCAGCGGAGTTTTGCTTTCAATAATGTGTTGCGATTTGATTTTCTTTTTTCTGCACTCTCCCTCAGTCCCCTTCGGTGACAGCTCCCTCCCTGAGGGAGCCTTCTCCACGCGGCTATCGAGCGGTTTTCATTTTACAAATAGAATATGGTAGCAATGTATTTTACCATTGCTACCATATTCTTGCTTTATCTTTTATATATCGTTGTCTTATCACCAGATCTCTGTCGGGTATCCGCACCATTCGCCTGAGGTGAAGCCTTCGGCATCCTTGTGGTAATAGACGGTGTAGTTTACGTCGCCCACATACGAGGTGTCGGTTTGGCCGTTACCCGAGCCTCCGATAATCTCCCATTGTGCTTCATACTTATATTTCTCGGGTGCATCTCCCTCGAACTTGACCGCCTTCAAATTGGAACAATATCCAAACGCAAGTTCGTTTATGTTCTTAACCGACGCAGGTATCACGATATCCTTGAGCTTTGACTTACCGCCAAAAGCACTGTCGCCTATAGTAACCAGCCCGTCGTTGAGCTTGATCGATTCCAATTCAGAACAGTTTGCAAAGGTCTGCAGCCCTATTTCCTTCATGCTCTTTGGCATTACGACCTTTTTCAACTTGGTGCCTGCAAAGGCACTGTCGCCTATCTTCTCAAGCCCCTCTGCGAATTCAACCTGCTCAAGACCGGAATAGCTGAACGCTTCTCCTCTCCAAGTGTTGAGGTTTTTGGGTATGTTGATCTTCTTAAGGCTTTTACAATTAGAAAATGCCTTTGCTCCGATCGACTCTAACGATTCGGGCAACACAACGGTTGTGAGTTTTTCGCAGTTTTCAAATGCCGACTGTCCTATGCGGGTCAAGCCGTCGGGCAGTTTTACCTCTGTCAAGCAAGCGCAATTTGCAAAGGCCAAGTTCTCAACGGCGACCGCTGTTTCGGGCAAGGTCACCGAAAGTATGTTGCCGTTCTGCGAGAAAGCAAAGTCTATAATCTTTGTTACGGGAAGGCCTTCTATCTCGGACGGGACAACCACATTCTTTGTGTCGCCGATGAATCGCGATATGAAAACCTCGTCTTCGACGATTCTATACTCAAACTCGGCAACTGCAGTCGCCTGCGGCTTTTCCTTTTTATCCGATTCCGATGTGTCACCGCTGTTGCCCGAAGTATTCTGACAGCCTGTCAACACAACCACGGTAAAAAATAATGAGATTAACGTTGTGAACAATTTTTTCATACACATCACCTCTGTGCTTTCTTTATTTTATTATATATTGGTTGTGGAGAAAATTCAACAAACCAATGATTACAGTTTTGTAACCATTCATATTATCCCCACCGAATAAAAACACCGTTTCAGCCGTGCCTTCTGGTGCGGCTGTTATTACAACAAAAAAAGCCTTAACAATCAGGAACGGACGACATTTACGATTCCGATGTAGCCATTATCGTTGATGATAATAGTGTCCTCATACATAGACAACCTATATGTGTACCAAATAAAATCTATCGGTATAAAAGCATCGACAACAACCCTTCCTTCGCTGTCAACTACCCCCAGAAGATAGTCACCGTTTTCGCTTTTTTGTGCATAAGGTGCAAGCCCATTGTAGTAAAAGCCAACGGCCGTGGTATCCTCAACATCTTTTATTTCATCTGTATCCTTTTGTTCGGGATATTCTTCGTAATATTTATCGCTTAACCAATCTCTTATTTCCTCAAACTCTGCCTCGGCAATCGGTGTTTCTTCCCCCTTGGCGTTAACAGCGACGTATTCGCCTGTGTGTTTTTGCGCCGCCGCCCATCCGTTTGAATCAAAGGCTGTTAGCTGAAGATAGGATTCATCAAAAACAAGTTTCCCTTGCATATCAATAGCGTTCCACCCGTCCGTATACTCTAAGGGCTGATAAAACAATGCGTAGCCGTTTATCATTCGTATATAGGCCAGATCAATGGGATAAGGAATATCGGTCTTGATGTTGTATTCCAGCGCAACCGTTTTGTTTTTGTGTTCTGCCACAGATGAGGTGTTACCGCTTTCCGTGCTCTGCGCAGTCAAAGAGCCTTCTGTAGTGCATCCGCAAAACAAAAGCGCACATATAACGGCTACAATTATTACAATTCTCTTCATACACATCACCTCTGTGCTTTCATTATATAACAGAAAAAACTTAAAAATCAACCGAATTCCGATTACAATTTTGTAACCTTAGATTACAAAATTGTAACCATATTTTGCTGGACATTGCCGCATTTATATGCGAAAATTAAGGCAGAATCTGCAACATCGAATCAAGGAGTGCTGACGAATTATGAAAAAACTTATATCCCTTACCCTGACCCTTTTGTTTATCCTCAGCCTTTGCGGATGTTCAAGCAAGGAACAGGTAAGCTATGATTTAAGCACATATTTGAGCGGCGATACCGACTTTGAAAAAAACGTTGCAACCATATTGCCGTCCAAAGAAGAATTGAAAAACTCGAAGGTTGTATATTATTTGTATTATAATAACGGTGGTACCGACGAATCCTCTGAAAAAAAGATGATCAACCTCACCGTAGAGTACTCCGAAGAAAACTTCGCAAAAGCAGCAAATGATCTAGTTGAAAGTTCCTTATTGCACGCAAATGAGAGTATGAGCAGACGTTTCTACTATAACGGAGTGCTCTATGATGGGTTTATATTCAACAAGAATGGGTATTGTGCGGTTGCATATCACGCTTGTTCAAGCACCAAGACGGTTTCATTTATTGCTTTTGATTCTTGGGATCTGCAGTTTATGGATATAGAATCTGCATTGGGACTTTTCCCGCAATTCGAACGCGAAGATCAAATTGTTTCTTGTTCCTGATAAAATTGATAAATAACAACGAGTTGTTGTAACCATATTTTGCTGGACTTCGCCGCTTATATATGCAAAAATTAAGCGGACACCCGCGCAAACCGACTTCCACAAGGAGAAATATATGAAAAATAGAGTTTTTGGATTTTTGAAAAAATATTGGTTTTGTTTTTTGTTAAGCGTATTAATGGTTATAGGTGTGTCTTTAACCACACGATACGCAGATTTATATGTAAGCGGTAGAGGAACGATAAGGTTTGATTTGAAAGAGATGTATCTTATACTTGGAATTCCGTTGTTTTCATTAACATATGGTTGCTTATCATTTGTCAAATTGAAAAAAGTATGGCTTCCGCAGTTGATTATATTTGTAATCTCTTTTGCATATTGGTTTAGATTTGATATAGGCACTCTGTCTTGGGCAGGCACTTACATATGGTCAGTATATCCAGTAGTGTTTTCGTTGATTGGAACCTTGGTAACCGCGGCCGTTTGTTTTGTAATAAAATCAATAAAGGAATTTCAAAATTAAACATCAAAAATCTGTTTTTTATTATGCTAACCCAAGCAAGACGGCGACAATATGGTCGGATTTTTGAGCCAAATCGGATGGACAGAAACAGACAGTGCGTCACCTGAGAAGCGCATTCAGATGGAAAAAATATTTATAGACGTGGACACAAACGGCGGAAACCGTTTAACCAGTCGTCTACACGATAAAATGCCACATAGAGAATGTGTCATCAAACAAACACATCAATATCTTGATGAATAAAACCTATTGAAACAACCACGTGTTTTTAATACTGTCGTTCACTATTACAGAACAACACTCAAGGAGGCATTGTTATGAAAGAAAACAAGAAAAATTTTTATAAAAAAATCAAAAGAAGATACGGAACACTTTATTTAATTGATGCTATATTTATTATAATACATCTTGCAACTTCTTTTATGATAATCTCACCAGGCCCTTATGGTTCCTTGGAACTTGCAGTTGGTATAATGATTTTTGACCTTCTCTTTATGATAGTTCGCGGTATTGTATCCTATATTAAATATCGTAGTGTTGTTTTCCCAAATTTAATAATTGCCGGCCTTTCGCTTGTTTCGTTGCTGATTGTTTACTTGATTACTGTAGGGATACCCCATTTTAATACACTGCCAATGCAACTCGGTATATGTTGCTGTTACACTGTCGCTGCCTCCTTAATCAGTTCAGTCATAACAATGCTAATTGTGAAGTTGTGTAAACTCATCAAGAACAAACGCAACGCAACTGCCCAAGCCAAATAAAAAACATAATGTTTCAGCCGCACTTTAGGGTGCGGCTGTTATTATAACAAAAGGCGACCCGCTGCATAGCAGAGGGCCGCCTTCCTGTCCTGTCGGCTTACTTGCGGTCGAAGGACTTGCAGTCGGTGCACTGATCCATAGTAGGATTGGCTTCGTGTGAACCGACGAGGATCTTGTCGAGGGTGCAGTAGTTCTCACTCAAGCTGTGATAACGGCACTCATCGACGGTGCACTCAATACATCTGTTGCACTTGTTCTCCATTGACTCATACCTCCGTTTCTGAAGTACATCTCTATTATGTGAAAGGCCGCCCGAACTATTTATGGAAAAATCTGCAAATTTTGAACTTTTTACATAAAAAATGCTCTCTTTTCATTGACAAGCGCTTCATCTTTTCATTATAATAAATACAGCGCTGACCCCACTCTAATGCTGATGTTCGGAGGGAATAATAATGAAGATTTTTATTCGTTTAATGGCACTTTTGATCTGCGCAACTATGATGATGGGTCTGCTGACCGCCTGCTCGGGCGAGAAGTCGGGCGACGCATCCTCTAAGTCCTCAAGCAAACTCACCTCGTCGACCGCTTCAAGCGTTCAGTCGGACGGCACATCGGAGGAAGGCACATCGGAGGCATCCTCTTCAAACAACACAGACTCGTCCGCACCCGCTTCGTCGGGCAATTCGTCGGGCACTTCATCGAGTGCTTCGTCGGGCGCTTCGTCGGGCAATTCGTCGCAGAGCACCCTCCCCGTCGTAGCCGACAAGGTATCATACCGCGCTTCCTCTGCCAACAAGCAGGTCAAGAACCTCAAGATCCTGCCGGTCGGCGACTCGCTGACCTACGGAAGCGGCTGCCTCAGCGGCTGGCGTTACCAAACCTACAAAAATCTTTACTCCGCAGGTATCACCTTTGAGTTCGTCGGCCCCTACTCATCCCCTTGGGACCGTCGTCTCGGCAGCAGATATAACAAGCATGCCGGCTGGAGCGGCCGCAATATTCAAAACATCATCGACAAAGCCGACGAGATATTCAAGCGCGATTTCGACGTCGTTTTCCTGATGATCGGACACAATGACAAGGGCGACCTCAGCACCAAAAAGATGGCGCTTTACCGCTCCCTTATCGACAAGATATACACCTACAACAGCAGTGCGGTCGTCTTCTGTATGGGTATCGCTCCCGACTATAGCCAAGACAACAAGTTTACCAATTTCAACAAGTACATCGAAAGTATGTGCTCCAATATGAAAAAATCGGGTCGCGAGATATATTATGCGACGACCGACTCTCCCAACTGGGACAAGGTCACCTGCTTCACCGACTGGGTCCACTTCAGCGAAGAGGGAAACAAGGTCGTTGCCGACTGCTTGACGAAGGTAGCCATACCCGTTTTGCAAAAGCTGAACGTCGCCGACACCTCCTACACGGTGCCTGTTTCTCCGTCGAGCATCACCCTCGACAAGTCGAGCCTTTCGCTGACCGCCTACAACGGCTTCTCGCAGGGCGCACAACTGACTGCGACCGTCAACCCGACCGATGCCGCGGTCAAAAACGTGGTCTGGGGCTCCTCCAACCGCAACGTCGCTACCGTTGATGAAAACGGCATAGTCCGTGCCGTCGGCGCAGGCAAATGCACCGTCACCGCCTACACCCTTGACGGCGGCAAGACAGCTTCCTGCTCGGTCACCGTTAACGCGGGCGGCGGCGAGACCCTCTTCTCCGACAACTTTGCCAACGATAGCAAGTGGGACGGCAAGCAGACCACCTACATTTCCTGCGATATGTACCGCTGCGACCAGCTTTCAAAGGCAGAGCCTCTGACCACCAAGAGCTCCTTTAACGCGGGCAAGAAATTCTATTTCTCGATGAACACCCGCGTGTTCAAATATAATGAAAATCTGCCCAAGATCAAGGACGATGGCTACGCCCTGATAAGATACGGCAACCTCGAAATACGCGAAAACCAAAACGGTCGGACGATAACGGTGCTTTGCGACTCTCAAAAGGTCTGCGAGTACAACTACGGTACCTTTACCGTGGAACTGGTTGAATACGGCCTGCTTTACGACAACGGCAAGGTGTCGCTTATGCGCAACGGCGTCGAGGTTGCAACGGGCACTGCCACCTTCAAGGGCGAGAAATCTGCAATTTCCGTCGCGTCGGCTGAAAGTAAGTCGACCGTAAACTTCAGAAACGTAAAATTGGTTAAGTTTTAACCGTTGACAATTTTGCATATATATGCTATCATAACTATACCTTTGAGGGAGTAGTCGGCAGGCTCTGCCTGTGACAAGTCCAACATTCATAGTGTCCATCGGGCGCTTGGCTTGTATGAAATGACCAGACTCATCGGTAGGGGAGACCCTGCCAATGAGTCTGTTTTTTTATTGTAAAACAACGCATAATAATAATGTGTGAAAGGGGACTACCAAATGAAACATTATTGTGAAGATGCCGAGCAGGTACTTAAGCAGGTCAACAGTTCGCGCGAGGGTCTGACTCAGCAGGAGGCTGAAGCCCGTCTTGACGCCAACGGCAAGAACAAGCTCAAGGAGGCTAAGAAGCAGTCCATCATCAGCCGATTCTTTGCCCAGATGGCCGACCCGATGATACTGGTACTGCTTGCGGCGGCCGCTATCAGCGGAGTGCTCGCCGTCATCGAGAACGAGAGCTTTGCCGACGTCATCATCATACTGGCGGTCGTTATCATCAACGCCGTGCTCGGAGTTTATCAGGAGTCCAAGGCCGAAAAGGCCATTGAGGCCCTGCAGGAGATGGCGGCGGCCACCTCTAAGGTCATGCGCGACGGCAAGATAGTCACCGTTCGCAGCGAGGACTTGGTTGTAGGCGACGTCGTCCTGCTTGAAGCGGGAGACGCGGTGCCTGCCGACGGCCGACTGCTCGAAAGCGCGAGCCTTAAGATCGAGGAGGCGGCGCTGACGGGTGAATCGGTGCCGGTCACCAAGTTCATCGATATAATCAACCTGAAGGACGGCAACGACGACGTGCCCCTCGGCGACCGCAAAAATATGGTCTATATGGGCTCCACCGTTGCCTACGGTCGCGGAGAAGCGGTCATTACCGCCACCGGTATGGATACCGAAATGGGCAAGATCGCCGATGCGCTCGCTCAGGCCGAGGAGGGCCAGACCCCCCTTCAGATCAAGCTCAGCCAGCTTTCCCGCATCCTGACCTGGATGGTACTGGGCATCTGCGTCGTTATCTTCGGCGTTCAGGTCCTGCGCACAGACAAATTCGGACTTGAGACCGTCCTCAATTCATTTATGGTAGCGGTATCCCTTGCGGTTGCCGCCATTCCCGAGGGACTTGCGGCGGTGGTTACCGTCGTGCTTTCCATCGGCGTTACCAATATGTCAAAGCGCAACGCCATCATTCGCCGTCTGACCGCCGTTGAGACCCTTGGCTGCGCTCAGATAATCTGCTCGGATAAGACCGGCACCCTGACCCAGAACAAGATGACCGTCGTCGACTTCTTCGGCGAGGACGAAAAGCGCATCGCCACCGGTATGGCTCTGTGCAGTGATGCCGAGCTTGCCGAGGACGGAAAGGTTACCGGCGAGCCGACCGAGGCGGCACTTGTCGTATGGGCCAACAAGGTCGGGCTTCCCAAGGGCGAGCTCAAAGCGGCTCAGCCCCGTGTTGCCGAGGCTCCCTTTGATTCAATGCGTAAGTGTATGAGCACCCTTCACGCGGTCGGCTCAAGCTTCATTCAGTATACCAAGGGTGCGCCCGACGTCGTGCTCGACCGTTGCACCCACTATATTAAGGACGGCAAGGCGGTTGCTATGACCGAGGAGTACCGCTCCGAAATACTCGCCGCCAACAAGGCTATGGCCGACCGCGCCCTGCGCGTGCTCGCCTGTGCCGAGAGGGTATGGGACGCCCTGCCCGAATCGGTCGAGCCCGCTGACCTCGAGCAGCAGCTTTGCTTTACGGGTCTTACGGGTATGATCGACCCCGTTCGTCCCGAGGTCAAGGACGCCATCGACGAGTGCTCTCGCGCAGGCATCCGCGCCATTATGATAACCGGCGACCACATCGACACCGCCACCGCCATCGCTAAGGAGCTGGGCATTCTCGCCGAGGGCAGACGCGCCGTTAGCGGCTCTCAGCTCGACAAGATGAGCGACGAGGAGTTTGCCGCCGAATTTATGAACATCTCGGTCTATGCCCGAGTTCAGCCCGAGCATAAGACCCGCATCGTCAACGCCTGGCGTTCGGCGGGCTTCGTCACCGCTATGACGGGCGACGGAGTCAACGACGCTCCTTCTATCAAGTCGGCCGACATCGGTGTCGGTATGGGTATCACGGGTACCGACGTTACCAAGAACGTCGCCGATATGGTGCTCACCGACGACAACTTTGCCACCATCGTCGGTGCCGTTGAAGAGGGCCGCAGAATTTACGACAATATCCGCAAGGCAATTCAGTTCCTGCTCGGCTCAAATATGAGCGAGGTCATCAGCATCTTCGTTGCCACCCTGCTCGGATTTACGGTGCTTAAGCCCGTCCACCTGCTCTGGATCAACCTCGTTACCGACTGCTTCCCGGCCCTCGCGCTCGGAATGGAACGCGCCGAGCCCGACGTTATGCGCCGCAAGCCCCGTGACGCAAAGGCAGGAGTTTTCGCAGGCGGTATGGGCGTCGACGTTGCCTATCAGGGCCTGCTCGTGTCGGCGCTGGTGCTTGCCTCCTACTTCATCGGTCACTTTATGGAGACGGGTGTCTGGACCATCACCGACAGCACCCACGGTATGACGATGGCATTTTTGACTATGTCGATGGCCGAGATATTCCACAGCTTCAATATGCGCTCTCAGCGCGGAAGCCTTTTCAGCCTGAAGGGTCAGAATAAGCTCCTTCTCGGTGCCGCCATCGTGACCCTCATCGCCACCACCCTCGTGTGCGAGGTGCCCTTCCTTGCCAACGCCTTCGGCTTTACGGCTGTAAGCCTCGCTGAGTACGCCGTTGCGATCGGTCTGGGCGTTCTGGTCATCCCCATCGTTGAGTTGATAAAGCTCATCCAGCGCAAAGTTGCAAAATAAATATATTCAGCAAAACTCCCCTGACCTACAAGTCAGGGGAGTTTTTGTTTTGTTTGATCTTAACCTAAAAGTTCATCAAGGCTGACCTTGAAGATCTTTGAAAAGGCAATTACTTCTATATCGGTAACGAAACGCTTGCCGCATTCGATGCGCTGAATAGCGTTCTTGTCAATGTCGATGCCCACCAACTGCATACGGTCGGCAAGCTCGCGTTGCGATATCCCGATATCGATGCGAAGCCGCGCGATATTTTTGCCGCAGACATTGTTTGTTCCGTCCTTTGATTTGTTAATAAACATAAATCAACCTCGTCAATGACATTTTGTGCTTGTCAACAACAAGATTATATGCTATTATTGTACTCAATATGACATTCACAGAATGTCGTATCGGGTAAGGAGACTAAATATGAGCAATTATTTTGGTGAACGTCTGCGAGAGCATAGGGTCAGGCTCGGTTTGACACAACAAGAGGTAGCGGAAAAGCTTGATTTTGACCGCTCTACATATTCGTATTATGAAATTGGGCGTACCACTCCCTCGATAGAAACATTATATAAATTAACCTTGCTTTTTGGCGTGTCCGCAGACGAACTCATAAAAAAAGACGAAATCACCGAACAGAATTTTAAGAGATAATTTATGCGGTCAAACAGGCGAACGCCTGCTCAACTTTTTGGCAGGGATTTATTTTGTCCTCGGCGCCAACAATAACCTTGAGGTGAAATAATATGACCAAAATGACGGCTGAATTTAACTCGGTCGAAGAGGCGGAGACCGCCGCGCTGCGCCTGCGCGAGCAGATGAGCACTCTCGGCAAGGTCACCATCGAGACCCGCCGCGCCAAAAAGGACATCGACACTCCCTTTATGCTCCCTTACGCGCCGCAAAGCGGCCTCGACCCGTGGATAATGCTGCCTGCCGACTACGGCTACGCCACCGACAACGGCTACCTTGAAAACAACCGCTCGGTGCGTTGCTTCATCGAGCTCGGCAGTAAGGCCGACGCCCAAAAGGTGCGCGCGGTGCTCGTCAACAACGGTACGACCGACATCAAATAAAAATTACCATAATTTGACAACCTCTTTCGACAACATCGGCGGACGGGAATTGGTATCATAGTACCAAAAGGAATTTCATATACTTTAACAGCGGAATTCCGCAAAACGAAATCGTCCGACTTTTCTTGCGCGGATGAGGAAGGATTGGTAAATTATGCAAACATTTATGCCCGAAGGCAGAAACGCCGAACGTCCGCCCATTACCCTCTCCACACTCTCGGAGGCGATGGAGCGTCGCCGCATTTTAGAGGCAAAGGCAATTATGTGCGACAGCGAGCACAACCTTATAGTAGACCTTGACGGGATACGGGGCGTCATTCCCCGTGAGGAAGGGGCGGTCGGCATCCGCGAGGGCAGCGTCAGGGACATCGCCCTCATCTCCCGTGTCAACAAGCCGGTCTGCTTCACCGTTTCGCGCGTGACTCAGGAGTGCGGCAAGCCGACCGCTCTGCTTTCGCGCCGTGACGCTCAGGAGAAATGCGCCGCCGAATACATAGCGCAGCTGCAGGTGGGGGACATCATTCCTGCACGGGTGACACATCTTGAGAATTTCGGTGCCTTTTGCGACATCGGTTGCGGTGTCATCGCCCTTATGCCCATCGACGCCATCAGCGTCTCACGCATTTCCCATCCGCGCGACAGGTTCGTGGCAGGGGACGACATCTATGCCGTCGTGCGCGCTATTGACGAAAACGGCCGAATATCCCTTTCCCACCGCGAACTGCTCGGAAGCTGGCAACAAAACGCCGACCGCTTTATGCAGGGTCAGACGGTGTCGGGCATCATCCGTACCGTCGAGGACTACGGCGTTTTCGTCGAGCTGACCCCCAACCTTGCAGGCCTTGCCGAGCTGAAATCGGGGGTGATGCCGGGTCAGCAGGCGAGCGTCTACATCAAGTCTATCATTCCCGAAAAAATGAAGATAAAGCTCATCATCATCGACTCCTTTGACGCAAGCTACGATCCGCCGCAGATCGAATATTTCTTCGACGGCGACCACCTCGACAGCTGGCGGTATTCCCCCGAAAGCTGTTCAAAACGCATCGAGACCTCTTTTAACGATGCTTATGCAAAAACTACTTGAAAATCTGTCGATTTATGTTAAAATAGAGTAAAGAATTATAACCGCCGGCTTTCCGCCTGCAGATAGGAGCATAAATATGGCAGATATTGCAGCTTTGAAAAAGGAAAAAGAGGCCCTCGTCGCCAAGCGTGAGGCTATCCGTGAGGAAAATCAGTCCAACTTTGATTACGTTGAGCTTATCAAGGCGAAATCGGTCCTCAAGACCGGCGTTATCATCTGGGCGGCGGCCATCGCCCTCGTCGTTATGATCGCCGCGACCCTCGTTTTGTGCCTTATTAAGCCCGATGCCAGCCCGATGCTGATGTGGCTGACCGCCGGTGTGCCCTTCATCGCCGCCATCGCGGTTGCGGTGGTCATCTTCGCTCAGCACGAGAAGTATGAAGATATCTATAAGACCCTTGACCGCGACCTCGCCGACGTCCGCACGGAGATGTTCAAGCTCAAGCGCGAGATCGAGAAGCTCGACGCCGAGATCGCCGACGCTGAATAACAGCAGAGAAAGTATAACACCCAAGGTAGCGGTACCTTGGGTGCTTTTTTTCGTTTGAATTATGATGTATTGGTTTTGGTGATGAAAATGGAAACTCAACGCGCGGTGGCTACTCGTTGGTGGGTCTAAATCCCTCGCCTGCGATCTCGCTTGCATCGGCGAGCATCACGAAGGCGTGCTTGTCGGCCGCTCGGACGGCGCGGTGCAGCTTAGCCACCTCGGAGCCGCGAACGGCGCACATTACCACACTGCAATCGGTGCCGCGCCAGCCGCCCTTGGCATCAAGCAGGGTTGCGCCGCGCCCGACTATCTCGAAAAGCTGAGCCTTCATCTCGTCCGGCTTGTCGGTCACGATGAGAGCCACCTGACCCCTCTGTGCGCCGTAGATGAAGCCGTCGATGACCCTCGAGGACACGAAGAGGGTGACGATGGTGTAAAGGGCCGTTTCGACGTCGTTGTAGGCAAGCATTGCGGCGGCCACGACCACTCCGTCAAGCAGTAAAAGCAGGCGGCCTATCGAAAAGAGGGGGAAACGCAGGGAGACCAGCTTGGCGATTATATCAAAGCCGCCGGTCGAGCCGCCCCTCATAAAGACGAGGGCAAGGCTTGCTCCGCCGATGATACCGCCGTAAAGGGCGGCGAGCAGTCGGTCGCCCGTATAGGCAGGCACGATCTTGGCGGCAACATCGATAAATACCGACATCAGTATGGTGGCAAAGGCAGTCTTTCTGAGAAAACGCCAGCCGAGCTTGACCCCTGCCCACACGAAAAGGGGCAGATTGAGCAAGAGGGTAACGAAACCTGTCGGCAGGTCAAGAAGGTAGTTGACTATCGACGCAAGACCTGCCACACCGCCGGGCGAAACGAGGTTGGGAAGCAAAAATGCCTCTAGCGCCACGGCGTACAGGGCGGCGCCAAACGCCATTATTATGTAATCGAGAACCTTGTTTGCGGTGCGTGAGAAAAATTTAGCCATACCTATCCCTCCGTTAAGAATATTATGTCCCATCCGAAAGTTTTATCTTATCAACAGCGAACGGTGAACCTTTTTCAAGGTTCGCCGTTCTTCTTATACACAACTGATTTTACTTGTTGTTCTGGCTGTTCTGGTTGTTGCGGTTCTGGCTGTTGTTCTGGTTGTTACGGTTCTGGCTGTTCTGATCGTTGCGATTCTGGTTGTTCTGCTGATTGTTACGGTTCTCCATCATTTCTCACCACACTTTCGTTGTGCGGTAATAGTATGAGCAGAACCGTCGGCCGATATGCTAATCAGGTTTTTCTAAAATTTTACAAAATCTTCTCGTATGCAAGCCGCTCGCCTGCGACGGTGTAGGTCACCTTTCCGCGCAGGGCAAAGCCGTTTTTCTCGAGCATTCTCTGCATTGGGAGGTTGTCCCTGTGGGTGTCGCCGCGGACGGCCTCGACCCCGTACTCGCGGCATCTCTGCTCGATGAAGGCGATCATTTCGCCGCCGATACCGCGCCCCTTGAACTCCTCGGCAACGGCAACGCGGTGCAAGGTTGCATATTCCCCCTCGCAGAGCCACTCGCCCCCCGTCAGCTTGTCGTAGGCGGTCTCGCCCGAGAAGTCGCAGACAAAGGTGGCCTCAAGCCGTCCCTCGTCATCTACGACGACATAGCATATCCCGTCCTCGACGTCTCCGAAGGCGGTATCAAAATCGGGGCCGCCGACCTGCCACTGATCGATGCCGTTGGCGGCAAAGTATGCACGCGCGCTGTCATAAAGCGCAACCAAACCCTCGATATCCGAATAGGTCGCTTCACGAATACGCACCTGCATCACCCCCGAAAAAACTTTCTATTTATATTGTAAACTATTTTCTGCCGATTTTCAACCGATGGAAGCAGAAATGTTGAAACCTTTTCTGTTTTGTGGTAAAATAGACCTCAGGTCAAACAAGAAAAGAGGCTTTTTATGGCAACACTTAACATAGTAATGGTCGAGCCGCAGATTCCGCAGAACACGGGAAACGTCGCCCGAACCTGCGCCGTAACGGGTGCGCGGCTACATCTTGTCGGCCCGATGGGCTTCAAGATCGACGACCGACAACTAAAGCGGGCGGGACTCGACTACTGGCACCTGCTCGACATCACCTATTACGACGACCTCGCCGACTTTTTTGCCAAAAACAAGGGGGATTTCTACTACTTTTCCTCAAAGGCGCCGCAGGCACACTCGCAGGTCGAATACCCCGACGGATGCTATATCTTTTTCGGCGCCGAGACCCACGGCCTGCCCGAAAAATTGCTCCACGACAACCCCGAAAGATGCGTTCGCATCCCGATGATAGAGGGGGCGCGATGCCTCAACCTCTCCAACTCGGTGGCCATCGGCGTGTACGAGGTCTTGCGCCAATGGGACTACCCCCAACTGCAAAATCAGGGCAAATTGACGGCATACGACTGGGAAAGCCATAGCTAAACGATAAACTTTTAACAAAGTTTGTAAAAAGAGGCGATTTTCTCTTGAAAATCGGGCAGAATTATACTAAAATTATAGGTGGTTAATTTTGTTATTATCCGCAGGGCGACCTGCGGCATCACGAAAGGATGTTACGACTATGTCTATGCTCAACAAAAAGACCGTTGACGACATCAACGTCAAGGGCAAGAAGGTTCTTGTTCGCTGTGACTTCAACGTCCCCCTCAAGAACGGCGTCATCACCGATGAAAACCGTATCAATGCCGCTTTGCCGACCATCAAGAAGCTGCTGGCTGACGGCGGTAAGGTCATTCTTTGCTCCCACCTCGGTAAGCCGAAGGGCGAGCCCAAGCCTGAGCTTTCGCTGGCTCCGGTTGCAGAGCGTCTGGCCGAGAAGCTGGGCGTAAAGGTCACCTTTGCCGCTGACGACGAGGTCGTTGGTGCAAACGCCCGTGCCGCTGTTGAAAATATGAATGACGGCGAGGTCGTTCTGCTTCAGAACACCCGTTACCGCGCCGAAGAGACCAAGAACGGCGAAGCGCTCAGCAAGGAGCTTGCCTCCCTGTGCGAAGTATACGTAAACGACGCTTTCGGCGCCGCTCACCGCGCTCATTGCTCTACCGTCGGTGTTACCGAGTACGTTGACACCTGCGTTGTAGGCTACCTGATGGGCAAGGAGCTTCAGTACCTCGGCAACGCTGTCGAGGATCCCAAGCGCCCCTTCGTCTGCATCCTCGGCGGTGCAAAGGTCGCTGACAAGCTCAACGTTATCGAGAACCTGCTCAACAAGGCCGACACCCTCATCATCGGCGGCGGTATGGCCTACACCTTCCTCGCCGCAAAGGGCTACAACGTCGGTACCTCTCTGGTTGACGAGACCAAGATCGACTACTGCAAGGATATGCTCAAGAAGGCCGAGGAAAAGGGCGTTAAGCTTCTCCTGCCGGTTGACAACGTTGCAACCAAGTCCTTCCCCGATCCCATCGACGCTGACGTAGAGACCTCCGTTTTCCCTGCCGACGCTATCGACCCCGCTTATATGGGTCTTGACATCGGACCTGCTACCCGCGAGCTTTTCGCCAACGAGGTCAAGAACGCTAAGACTGTCGTCTGGAACGGACCTATGGGCGTATTCGAAAATCCGAAACTTGCCGAGGGCACCATTGCCGTTGCAAAGGCCCTCAGCGAGACCGATGCTATCACCATCATCGGCGGCGGCGACTCTGCTGCTGCTGTCAACAACCTCGGCTTCGGTGACAAGATGAGCCACATCTCCACCGGTGGCGGTGCTTCTCTCGAGGTCCTCGAGGGCAAGGAGCTGCCCGGTGTGGCCGCCGCTGACGACAAATAAATCAACCAAACTTAAAAGTTCGGGAGAATAT
>JAZQID010000141.1:0-2469 GCA_045540915.1 Acutalibacteraceae bacterium | reverse complement strand
CGCCGCGCGGTTCAACGTCGTCGCGGCAGTCGTGCCCCGTCAGGTCGTTGGCAAGGGTGACCGCGTCAACCACCGTCGGTACACCGATGGAGATAACGGGCACCCCGATCGAATCCTTGGTGATGCGCATACGCGCGTTGCCCACACCTGAGCCGGGAGCGATGCCCGTGTCCGACATCTGCACGGTGCAACCAAGCCTTGACAGCCTGCGGCTTGCAAGCGCGTCAATAACTATCAGCGCGCTCGGCTTAACGCGGCTGACGACTCCGCAGATGATCTCGCCCGTCTCGATGCCGGTCTGACCGAGCACACCGGGGGCGAGCACTGCTACACCGCGCAGGTCGTCGAGCCCCGCGCTTTTGGCTATCTCTCCGGTAATGTGCCGCGTCGCGAGTATCTTTGATGCGGTGCGCGGGCCGAGCGCGTCGGGCGTTATGGCGGTGTTGCCCAACCCAACCACCAAAACCGTTCCGTCCTCGTCGAGAAGCTCGCGCAGCTCTCTGCGGATGGCGGTCACGATGTCCTCGCCGCCTATCTCATCCGAAAAGGGAGGCACCTCCACCGTCACGTAGGTGCCCATCGGCCTGTCGATAGCCTCTGCGCCCTCCTTGCTGTGAACGTGGATGCGCGATATCCTGACGTGACCGAAGGAGGATTCCTCGGAGGTAATGCCTGAGGTCTGTTGTCCGACCTCTTCCATCTTTTCAACCGCCAAATCGGTTCTGAAAGTCACTTTTTATTCCCCCGTGATCTAAGTTTTATAGATAGTATGTACGGCAAAGAGGGGATTAACCGCAAATTCTTTGACAAACCGACAAAGGATGTTATAATAATTAGGTATCGGAGGGATAGGCTGATGTTAAAACGATTTTTAAGCTATTATAAACCGCATAAATGTATCTTTGCGCTCGATATGGGAGCCTCTCTGCTCGTGGCGTTGATAGGCGTCGTCTACCCGATAGTCATACGCGCTATGCTCAACGACCTGATACCCAATCAGAAGTACCGTCTTATAGTATTTGCAGGGCTGACCTTGCTCTTGCTCTATTTCGTGAGGATGTTGCTCAACTTCTTCATTCAGTACGAGGGTCACATTATGGGTGTCAGGATGCAGGCACAGATGCGAAGCGACCTCTTCAACCATCTTCAGCGCCTGCCTTTTACCTTTTATGACACGCACGAGACGGGCAAGATTATGTCAAGGCTGACCAACGACCTGATGGATATAAGCGAGCTTGCCCATCACGGCCCCGAGAATGTCATTATCTGCGGCATATCGGTCATTATATCCTTCGTCTACCTGTCCACCATAAACCTGTGGCTGTCTCTTATTGTTTTTGCCTGCGTGCCCTTTTTGATTATAGTGTCCTTGCTTACCAGAGCAAAGATGCGTGATGCCTTTCAGCGCAGTCGCAAATCGATCGCCGCCATCAACGCTTCCCTTGAAAGCAGTATCTCGGGTATCCGCGTGACCAAGGCCTTCACCAACGCCGAAAAGGAGCGCGAGAAGTTCGAGGTCGGCAACGAGCAGTTCAAGCAGGCCAGCCGCGATGCCTACAAGGCGATGGGAATATTCCATTCTTCGACCACCTTTATAACCGACGTCTTCAACGTCGTTATCGTTATAGCGGGCGGCCTGTTTATGTACGCGGGCAAGATAGATTTCGGCGACTATTCAGCCTTTATCGTGTCGGTCAACCTCTTTTTGAACCCCATCAACACCCTGATAAGATTTATGGAGCAGTTCCAAAGCGGCGTCGCGGGCTTTGAGCGTTTCGTTGAGATAATGGATATGGAGCCTGAGCTTGATAGGGCCGACGCCCGTCCCGTTGACCGCTTGCGCGGAGAGATCGAGTTTCGCAACGTTTCCTACGGATACGATAAGGACCGCGACGTGTTAAAGGATATCAGTATGAAGGTTGACAGCGGCAAGACCTTTGCCCTCGTCGGCTCAAGCGGCGGAGGAAAAACCACCGTTTGCCACCTGATACCCCATTTTTACAACGTGGAAAAGGGCGAGATACTGCTCGACGGACAGGATATCAGGTCGATAACCCTTGAGTCACTTCGCCGCAACATCGGCATAGTCCAGCAGGACGTCTACCTATTCAACGCAAGCATACGCGATAACATCCTCTACGGACGGCTCGACGCCACCGATGAGGAGGTATACCTTGCCGCAAAGCGTGCCAATATCCACGACTATATAATGTCGCTCGACGAGGGATACGACACCGTCATCGGTGAGCGCGGAGTGCGCCTTTCGGGCGGACAGAAGCAGAGACTTTGCATCGCGCGCGTCTTTTTGAAGAACCCGCCTATCCTCATTCTTGACGAGGCGACAAGCGCGCTGGACAATACCACCGAAATAATGATCCAGCAGGCCCTTGATGAGCTTTGCGAGGGCCGCACCACCTTGGTGGTGGCGCACCGCCTGTCCACCGTAAAGAATGCCGACGAGATAGCCGT
>JAZQID010000140.1:0-3906 GCA_045540915.1 Acutalibacteraceae bacterium | reverse complement strand
CCAAAACGGGACTCAACATCGAGCAGGTGCTTGAGGGCATCATCACCGAGATCCCTGCCCCCACCGATGACCGCGACGGTCCACTTCAGGCACTCATTTTCGACTCCTACTACGACCCCTACAAAGGTGTAATCGTATACTTCCGTGTAAAAAGCGGCGTCATTCGCCCCGGTATGCGCATTCGTATGATGGCTACGGGTGCTGAGTTCGACTTGGTCGAGGTGGGTCGCAAGAAGGCCATCTCGATGCAGCCCTGCGACGCCCTTTACGCAGGTGAGGTCGGCTATTTTGCCGCCTCCATCAAGAACGTTTCCGACGCGCGAGTGGGTGACACCGTTACCTCGGTCGAGCGACCTGCAGAAAATGCTCTGCCCGGCTACCGCAGGGTCAATCCCGTCGTTTTCTGCGGTATCTATCCCGCCGACGGAGCACAGTACACCGACCTGCGCGAAGCACTTGAAAAGCTCGAGCTCAACGATGCGTCGCTACTCTTCGAGCCCGAGACCTCGGTGGCCCTCGGCTTCGGCTTCAGATGCGGCTTCCTCGGCCTGCTCCATATGGAGATAATTCAGGAGCGCCTTGAGCGCGAGTACAACCTCGACCTCATTACCACCGCACCGAGCGTCGTCTACCGCCTGACAATGACGGGGGGCGAGGTCATCGAGATCGACAACCCCACCAACTACCCCGACCCGTCGCAGATAATGTCGGCTGAGGAGCCGGTCTGCGACGTGCACATCTATTCGCCCAGCGAATTCGTCGGTCAGATAATGGATCTGTGTCAGGAGCGGCGCGGCGTCTTTAAGGATATGCAGTACGTCGGCACCGAGCGAGTCGACATTCACTACATTATGCCCCTCAACGAGATCGTCTACGACTTCTTTGACGCACTCAAGTCGCGCACACGCGGCTACGCGTCCTACGACTACGAGCTGAAGGGGTATGAGAAGTCCAACCTCGTCAAGCTCGACGTTATGCTCAACGGCGACATCGTCGACGCCCTATCCTTCATCGTCCACGCCGACAACGCCTATCCGCGCGCCCGACGCATCGCCGAAAAGCTCAAGGAGCACATTCCGCGTCAGCTCTTCGAGGTGCCGGTGCAGGTTGCCGTCGGCGGCAAGATAATTGCACGCGAGACGGTCAAGGCGATGCGCAAGGACGTTCTTGCCAAGTGCTACGGCGGCGATATCACACGAAAGAAGAAGCTTCTTGAAAAGCAGAAAGAAGGCAAGAAGCGTATGCGTAAACTGGGTACCGTTGAGGTTCCGCAGGAAGCCTTTATGGCGGTCCTTAAGCTCGACGAATAGCCCTTTTGATAGGAGGAACAGTTATGAAAGACAATCTATCCCGTTTTCTTATGGAACAGGGTATGCACCCCGACCTTATCGACCTTGACAGGTCGATGACCGAGTTTGCTCGCCAGATGGAGTGCGGCAATTCGGGCGAGGTCGAGAGCCTGCTGATGATACCCACCTACATCCGCATCGACGGAAAGGTGCCCACCGACAAGCCCATCATCGTTATGGACGCAGGCGGTACCAACTTCCGCGTTGCCACCGTCAACTTCGACAAGAGCGGCAAGCCCAAAATCGAGAATTTCTCCAAGCGCGCTATGCCCGGAACTCAGGGTGAGCTGAGCGCCGAGGAATTCTTTGACACCCTTGCGGGCATCATCGAGCCCTTCGACAAGGTCAGCGACACGGTGGGCTTTTGCTTCTCCTTCCCGACCGAGATACTACCCAACTGCGACGGCAGGCTGATAAACTTCAACAAAGAGGTGCGTGTGCGCGATATGAGTGGCCGCATCATCGGCGAAGGCATCAACGAGGCGCTTAAAGCCCGCGGATGCGGCGAAAAGCGTTTCGTCATCCTCAATGACACCGTCGCGACCATGCTCGGCGCCATCGCCGACTACCCCGACCGCGACTTCGACAGCTACATCGGCTTCATTCTCGGCACCGGCACCAACACCTGCTACATCGAGCAGTGCGACCGCATTTCAAAGCTCCCCGACATAAACGAGGGCGCGATGGCGGTCAATATGGAGACGGGCGGCTTCGACGGCTTTGCCCGAGGCGAGATCGACCGCCGATTTGATGCCACCACCGCCAACTGCGGCGACCACGTCTTTGAGAAGATGATATCGGGCGCCTATCAGGGCAGTGTCATCTGTATGACCGCTCAGCAGGCGGCTCGCGACGGCCTTTTCACTCCCGACGGCGCCGAAAAACTGCTCGCCCTTGAGGACATCACTATGCCCCAGATCGACGCCTTCTGCGCCGACAAGAAGGGTGACAATGCTCTGGCTCAGCTTCTGACCGACGACACCGACCGCGACACCCTCTACGACATCATCGATGCCAGCTTCGAGCGCGCCGCAAAGACGGTCTGCGTCAACCTCGGTGCCATTCTCCTGCACAGCGGCAAGGGCAAGAGCCCCGACCGTCCCGTCTGCGTTTCGGCTGAGGGCACCACCTTCTACAAGTCGGTGCTCTTCCGTCCCAAGCTGGACAAATACGTAAAGGAATTCCTCAACGATAAGCACGGACTCTACTGCGAATTCGTCAAGACCGAGGACTCCACTCTGGTCGGCAGTGCGGTCGCAGGACTTCTCAATCAGTAGGGGCTGAACCGATGGTCATCAACGAAATTAAGACTACACCCGTTACCAAGCAGTATGACGTGCTGGTCTGCGGCGGAGGCTTCGCAGGGATATCTGCGGCGCTTGCCGCGGCTCGCTTGGGTAAAAAGGTTGCCCTGCTCGAGCGTGAATTTATGCTCGGCGGCCTCGGTACCGCAGGGCTTATCGCTATATATCTGCCCCTCTGCGACGGCAAAGGCAGGCAGGTCTCCTTCGGTATCGCCGAGGAACTGCTGCGCCTTTCGGTCTCGATGGGATACGAGGAAAGGCCGCAGGGTCCGCGCGGCTACTACAACTGGGTGGTATCCGACGACCCATCCAGGCGCACCGAAAAGGACCCGCGTTTTGAAGTCCAGTACAATCCTCAGGTTTGCGCCATCCTTATGGAGCAGGCACTGCTCAAGGCAGGGGTCAAGATCCTCTACGGCACCTATGCCGTCGGGGTCGAAAAGCAAAATGGCCGTATCAGCGCAGTAATCACCGAAAGCAAGTCGGGCCGTGAAGCCATCGCCGTTTCGACAGTAGTCGATGCGACGGGGGACGCCGATATCGTAAAGTTCGCCGAGCTTCCAAACGCTTTGCACGGTAAGGGCAACTCCCTTGCATCGTGGTACGCCTTCTGCGACAGGGATGGGTACAGCCTGCGGCTTCTGGGAGTCTGCGACGTACCGGAGGATGAAACCGATCCCAACACCAAAACTGCGTTACATACCAAAAAGCCCTGTTCGGGCGTCGATGCCGAAGAGACCTCGCAGTTTGTCATCGAGTCCCACGCGTCTATCCTTAATGATCTTAAGATAAAGCGCAAGGAGAATAAGGACATCAACATCACCACGCTGGCTACCATTCCGCAGCTGCGTATGACACGCCGCCTGCTCGGCAAGACGGTGCTCACCGACGAGCATCCTTTTGAATATGTCGCCGACTCGGTGGGTATGGTCTCCGATTGGCGCAGGCGCGGTCCCGTCTTCGAGGTGCCCTTCTCGTCGCTTTATTCAGAGGAGTGCGTTAACCTCATCACCGCAGGCCGCTGCACCTCGGTGACCGAGGAGATGTGGGATATCATGCGTGTTATCCCTTGCTGTGCCGTCACAGGACAGGCGGCAGGTACCGCCGCCGCGATGTGCGATGATTTCTCCGCCCTGTCGGTTGACGACCTGCAGGCTCAACTCAGAAAAGACGGCGTCATCCTGCACGAATGTGAATTGTAAATATAAATTGAGAAAAGGGCTCCCTCTGACGAGGGAGCCCTTTTTGGAGAG
>JAZQID010000139.1:0-14027 GCA_045540915.1 Acutalibacteraceae bacterium | reverse complement strand
ATCGAGCACAAGCATTTTGAGTTCGGCACTCAGCCCAAAACGGTCATCAGCCGTGAATATTCTGCCGAGTGGCAGGTGGGCGAGGAGGCCTATTATCCTGTCAACAACGAGGAAACGAAGGAACTGTATGAGAAATACCGCTCAAAAGCCGCGCAGGAGGAAAATGTGCTCTTCGGCGGCCGATTGGGAGAGTTCCGTTACTACGATATGGACAAGGTCATTCGCAGCGCGCTTGACGCGGTAAGAAGCGAGCTTGACCGATAATTTTGGAGGACAGTATGAGCCAGCCTTATGTTTCGATAACCGTCGTTTGCTATAACTACGCACATCTTTTGCCCCGCACACTTGAAGCCATCGGAAGACAGACCTTCCGCGACTTCGAGGTCATTTTCATCGATAACGGCGGTACCGACAATTCGATGGAGGTGGCACGCAACTTCTTTGATGCTCACCCCGATATCAACGCTACCTTAGTGCGCAACGACAATGTTGACCACAGCAACGCATACGGTGAGAATCTCGCCGTTTCGCTTGCCAAGGGTAAGTATATTATGTTCCACGACGCTGACGACTGGATGGACGACAACTGCCTTGAGCTGTTGGTTGCCGAGGCCGAGCGTACCGACGCCGACCGCGTTATATGCGCTTTCCGCGACGTTGACGATTCGGGCAAGCAGACTCAGGTGCAGAGCATCGGCGAGTGCCGCAACAAGTGGTACTTCGGTATGCAGCAGGGCAACCTCTTCCGCCGCAGTCTCTACCTCGAAAACGGAATGAGAACGGTCGACTCGGTCTTCCTCGATGCCATCAAGACCTTCCAGTTCAACTATTTTGCCAAGAATATCGGCTTCGTTGAGGAGCCTTGCTATAACTATCTGGTGCACACCGATTCCACCTCGCGCAACAAGCAGCTGCATCTTGATATGTGGACCACTCCGCGCAAGACCTTCGAGGTCATTATTAACGAGCTGGGTGCCACCTATGAAAAGTGCATCGGCACACCCGATGAAGCATACGCTCAGCGTCAGATAATGAAGCTCTATTATTCCTACATCTATCAGTTCCTGCGCGTAGCACCTCTTAAGGAAACGATGGAAAGCTACGGTAAGATCCGCGCTATGATGAATGAAAAGGTGCCCAACTATCTGCGCAATCCCTATACCACCCTTTCGGCCAAATCGGGCAACCGCTTCTATGCGCGGCTTGTACTTTGGGGTTCGGTGGTGTGCGAGAAATTGCATATTATGAAGTTTGCCCTTTGCGTTTATCATCTGATATCCAAGTTTATCTATATACCTGTTTAACGGAGAGAATATGGATTACAAAAAGCAAGCATTTTTCAATACCGTCGGAAACGTGGTCTACCTCGGTTGTACCTGGTTGCTGACGGTGCTTGTCGTTAGGGTGTCGGGCTTTGATGATGCAGGCGTGCTCTCTATCGCTATGTCGGTGGGTAATATTTTTTACTTCATTGGTATGTACGGTATGCGCTCCTTCCAGTCCTCCGACGTCACCCACAAATACAGCGACAAGACATATATAAAAACGCGGTTCGTGACGGTCGGGATATCCCTTTTGCTCTGCTTGGGCTATCTTGGTGTCAGCCGACTTTTCGGCGGCGGTTACGGGCTTTATACCTCTGCGGCGGTGTTGATATACCTGCTCTACCGAAGCCTTGAGGCAGGCAGTGACGTGCTTTTCGGAGAACTGCAGAAGGACGGACGGCTTGAGGTCTGCGGTATCTCGATGTCGGTCAAGGGCGTTTTAAGCGTCATCGTTTTCTTCGTCCTGCTCAAGTTCACCGACCTGAATATCGCCATGCTCGGAATGGTCGCGATTGCCGCCGCGCTGATGGTCTTCTACGACTACAACAGGTACAAGGCGCTCCACAACGAGCCTGAGGGCGAGGCGGTCGGCACGGTGAAGGGTCTGCTCATCGAGGGCTTCCCAATGCTGCTGACCACCCTTTTCCCGATAATCGTTACGGCACTGCCGAGACTCGCACTTGAATTTTACTATGACGAGGCCCTGCTCGGTATCTATGCCAGCATCTGTGCGCCGACGGTCATCATCACCACCCTTGTGCCGAACATTCTTTGCCCCTTTATGACCCTCTACGGCAAGCTCTACAACGAGGGCAAGAACCGCAAGCTGATGCGTATGTTTTTGCTGTCGCTGTTGCTGACGGTGGTGCTTGGTGCGGCCGCCTGCCTGTGTGCGTGGCTGCTCGGAGACTGGGCCCTCAGCCTGCTCTACGGCGAGGAGATACTCGGCTACACCTATATTTTCGTTCCGATAATTATTGCCACCGTCGTCTATGCGCTCTCAATGTGCGGAAACTCGGTGCTCATCTCCATTCGCACACCCGTTGCGCTGACGGTGTTTTCGGGTGCCGCCTTGGCGGTGTGTGCGGTGATAAGCTACCCTTTGGCAAAGGTGTACGGAATGTGGGGCACCGTTTTCGGATTTGGATTGCCCTTCCTCGTCCAGCTTTTACTCCAGACGGGGTACATTATCTATATGCTTCTCATTAAACCTAAAAAGGCTCTCAAGGAGGCGGATTAACAATGGAAAGAACAAGTAAGCTGACCGCTCAGCTTGCCTATATCTATCTTGCGCTTCCCTTTGCGATATTTGCAATCGGCTGGATGCGTTGGTATTTTGCCATACCTGCCGTTATGCTTTTGTTGCTCGGACTTTTCTTCGCGATAAAGGACGCGCCGGCCCTTTGGCAACCCGAAAAGAGCAAAAAGACCCTCTGGACAGGGATGCTGATGCTGTCGGTCATCTTCCTGATGGTCTATCTGTCGGGCATCGGCCGCTTTGCATATCAGAATCCCGATCACCTGTGGCGCAACGCCCTCTACGACGCTCTGCGCGAGTACAGTTGGCCGGTCTACGAGGTCAACGAGGCGGGCAACACGGTCTCGCTTGTCTATTATATCGGCTTCTGGTTGCCCTCTGCCCTTGTCGGCAAGGTGCTGGGCGAAACGGCAGGCTATACTTTTATGGCGCTTTGGGCGGTGCTCGGAATCGTGATATTCTGGTCCCTTGTCTGCTCAAAGATGAAAAAGTTTACCATCTGGCCCCTGCTCCTTTTCTTCGCATTCAGCGGACTTGACCTTGCGGTGCATTACTTCAGGGATGCCAATATGTCGGCCATCGGTGCGACCGCCCATCTCGAATGGGGATTTGAGACCTTCCAGTTCTCGTCCTTCACCACCCAACTTTTCTGGGTCTTTAATCAGGCTATCCCTGCCTGGATACTGACGATGCTTATTCTTTTGCAGAAAAACAACCGCTCCATCGTTTTCCTGCTTTCCCTTGCGATGCTCAACTGCACCCTTCCCTTCGTGGGAATGTTGCCCATCGCGGCGCTGGTCGTTTTCACCCGTAAGTACGAGGGTGCCGACACCCGCAAGGCGTGGTGGAAGGCGTGGTTCAAGGACACCTTCACCCTGCCGAATATTCTTTGTGGCGGCACGGTCGGAATTATGTCATTTATGTACGTGCTGAGCAATTCCCGCTCGGTCGACAGCGGCTCAAAGGTCTCGGACGGCACCTTCGGCTTTGTGTGGCAGTCCTACGATCATTATCAGGAATTTTTGATGAGCTACCTGCTCTTTATTCTCTGCGAGGCACTTATCTACTTCTTCCTGATCGCAAAATATCAGCGATGCCACAAGCTTTTCTGGGTGTCGGGCATCACCTTGGCGGTGGTTCCCCTCATCACAATGGGCATCGCATACGACTTTTGTATGCGCGTTTCAATACCTGCGTTGCTTGTTTTGTATCTTATGGTTGAAGAAACGCTCGTTATGGCGTATAATAAAAAAGACTACAGCATCCTCGTGCCCTTGTGCATCTGCCTGCTCATCGGGGCAAAGACCCCTCTTTGCGAGGTGACACGCTCGGTGTCCAAGACCACCATCGGTCACACCTGGGCAGGAACCTTTGAGCTGATGAAGTCGGAGGACGATCAGAATTTCGTCGCCGAGATCGAGGACAGCTTCTTCTACCGCTATATCGCAAAGAAATAGATCTTGAGCACCTTTTGTCCTGCCTGAACGGAGGAAAAGTTTTAATGAAGCAAAAATTATCCGATTACGTTGCCGATTTTCTGGTCGCCAACGGAATAAACACCGCCTTTTCTGTAACCGGCGGCGGTGCAATGCACCTGAACGACTCTCTCGGACACAAAGAGGGTCTCAAGGTGGTCTATAACCATCACGAGCAGGCCTGCGCCATTGCGGCGGAGGCTTATGCGCGTATTGATAATCGTATTGCGGCTTTGTGCGTGACGACAGGCCCCGGCGGCACCAATGCTATCACCGGCGTTGTCGGCGGATGGCTTGACTCCATTCCGATGCTGGTCATTTCGGGTCAGGTGCGCTACGACACCACCGCTCGCGGAATGGGACTCAACCTCCGTGCAGGCGGTGATCAGGAGTTTGACATCACCAAAGCGGTCGCGTCGATGACCAAGTATTGCGAGATGATCGAGGATCCGTTGCGCATCCGCTACGCGCTTGAAAAGGCACTCTATCTTGCTACCCACGGCCGTCCCGGTCCCTGCTGGATCGACATTCCGCTGAATTTTCAGGGTTGCACTATCGAGACCGACGACCTTATCCCTTACGATCCCGCTGAGGATGCAGGCACCCTGCCTCCCTCGGTCGAGGACAGCGTGATCGACGACATCCTTGCCCGCATTAAGAAGGCCGAGCGCCCCGTCCTGTACGCAGGCAACGGCGTGCGCCTTTCGGGCGGCTTTGATGTCTTTGAGAGGGTGGTCCGCAAGCTTAACATCCCCGTCGCAACCGGCTGGGATAACATCGATATGATGGCCGATGCCGACCCCTTGTATGTCGGACGCGGCGGCATTATGGGCGACCGCGCAGGCAACTTCGCGGTGCAAAACAGCGACCTGCTGCTCGTTATCGGCAACCGCCTGTCCATCCGGCAGGTCGGCTACAACTGGAAGACCTGGGCCAGAGAGGCCTTCGTCATTATGGTCGACGCCGACTCCGAGGAGCTGAAGAAGCCGACCATTCACGTTGAATTGCCGGTACACGCCGATGCTAAGGACTTCCTTGAGAAGATGGACGCCAAGCTTGACGGAGTTTTCTTTGCCGAAAACGGCTGGCAGGATAGATGCCGCGAATGGAAGGAGAAATATCCCGTCGTTTTGCCCCGTCACTTTGAGGACAAGCGTATGACCAACGTCTACGCGTTTATAAAGAAGCTTTCTGCCCGTCTGCCCGAGGGCTACACCACCGTTGTCGGCAACGGCAGCGCCTGCGTTGTCGGCAGTCACGGCTACGAGATAAAAAGGGGACAGCGCTTCATCATCAACTCTGCCATCGCATCGATGGGCTATGACCTGCCTGCCGCCATCGGCACCTGCTATGCCATCGGAGAGAAGGAGCTGGTCTGCATTACGGGCGACGGATCTATCCAGATGAACCTGCAGGAGCTGCAGACCATTCTGACCAACCGCTTGCCCATCAAGCTGTTCGTCATCAACAACAACGGATACCATTCCATCCGTCAGACCCAGACCAATCTCTTCAGCGAGCATTGTAAGGTGGGTATAGGCCCCGAGAGTAATGACCTGTCCTTCCCTGATATGAGCAAGCTTGCCGACGCATACGGCTACCCCTATTGCCGTTGCGACTCCAATGATGAACTCGACGGTTGCCTCGAGAAAGTCTTTGCAACCGAAGGCGCATATATCTGCGAGGTATTCGTCAGCCCCGAGCAGTTCTTCGAGCCCAAGAGCGCGACCAAGAGGCTGCCCGACGGCTCCCTCTTCAGTCCTCCGCTTGAGGATCTGGCACCCTTCCTGCCTCGCGAGGAGTTCCTTTCTAATATGATCATCGACCCGATTACAGAATAAGAGGTGTCACCAATGAAAACTGCCGTCGTTTCCGGCGCGACCGGAATGATAGCTTCGGCGCTCATACGCGTCCTCGTCGAAAAGGGAGTGCGCGTTTATGCGTTATGTAAACCGAACGAGCCGCTCACCGATGACTTTTTTGAAAGCGAGCTTGTGAGAGCCATTGAGGCCGACATCTCCGATTTTGCAAGTGTTGCGGCGAAAATCGATGAGAAGTGCGACGTCTTTTACCATTTTGCGTGGCTTGGCACCTTTGGAAACGTGCGTGACGACGCCTATCTGCAGACCGATAACATCCGCTACACCCTTGACGCCGTCAAGCTGGCTAACGACCTTGGCTGTGAGTGCTTCATCGGAGCCGGCTCGCAGGCGGAGTACGGCCCCGTCACCGAAAAGCTGACCGCCGACACCCACGCGGCACCCGTAACGGGCTACGGAATTGCTAAATACACCGCGGGAAAACTGAGCCGAATGTACTGCGAGCGGCTTGGCATCCGTCATATCTGGGCGCGTATACTGAGCGTATACGGACAGAAGGGCAACCCCAACTCCATCATCCCCGCCTCGATAAAGCGTATGCTTGACGGCGAATACTGCCCCTTTACAAAGGGAGAGCAGGATTGGGACTTCCTCCACTGTGACGACGCGGGTCTCGCCTTTTACTGTATGGGTGAGAGGGGCGCAGACGGTGCCGTTTATCCCTTGGGAAGTGGCAAGACGCGCAAGCTGGCCGATTATATCACTGCGATGCGTGACGTGGTCAACCCCGATGCCGAGCTTGGAATCGGCGATCTGCCCTATAATGACAATCAGGTAATGTATCTGTGCGCAGACATATCAAAATTGACCGAGGATACCGGCTTTGAGCCGCAGGTCAGCTTTGAAGAGGGTGTGCGACGCACTGCTGAATGGATAAAAAACAACGGATGATAAAGGTGAAGGTTATGGAAAACTTGAGAAAAAAAGTCAGCATACTCATTCCCTGCTTCAACGAGGAGGAAAACGTTGAGCCGATGAGCGTTGCCATCAACAACGTTTTTACGCAGGACCTGACCCAATACGATTGGGAATTGATCTTCATCGACAACGATTCCCACGATCGCACCCGTGAGATACTGCGCGATATCTGCGCGAAGAACCCGAATATCAAGGCCATCTTCAACGCTAAGAACTTCGGTCAGTTCAATTCGCCCTATCATGGAATTTTGCAGACGACGGGTGACTGCGTCATTTCTATGGTCTGCGATTTTCAGGATCCCATCGAGCTTATCCCTCAGTATCTTGAGGAGTGGGAGAAGGGCTACAAGATCGTCATCGGCATCAAGTCGCAGAGCAAGGAGAACAAGATAGTTCGCCTCGGCAGAACCATCTACTACAAGATGATAAAGAGGTTCTCCACCGTTGAGCAGATCGAGCATTTCACAGGCTCGGGACTTTACGACCGCAGCTTCATCGAGGTGCTTCGCGATCTCAACGACCCGACCCCCTTCCTGCGCGGAATCGTCGGTGAGCTGGGCTTCAGGCGCAAAGAGATCGAGTATGTCCAGCCCAAGCGTCGCGCGGGCAAGACCCATAACAATTTCTACAGCCTTTACGATGCGGCGATGCTCAGCTTCACAAGCTATACCAAGATCGCCATCCGCCTTGCTACCTTCGTGGGACTTTTGATGTGCTTCTTGGGCGGCCTTGGCGTGATCGCGGCGCTCATCCTGCACTATGGCTTAGGACTCGGACTTGGCTGGTGGCCCATCGTCATCGCTCTTGATATCTTCAGCGGTATCCAGCTGACCTTTACGGGTCTTATCGGCGAATATATCTCCACCGTCAACTCCAAGGTTATGCGCCGTCCCCTCGTCGTCGAGGAAGAACGCATCAACTTCTGATAAAGGGTATAATAAAATGAAGTATTTGAGGCGCACTCCGTTAGGACGTGCGCCTCGGTTGTGCTTTATAAGTTGAACAAACGGAGCAATGTGCAAATGAAAACAAAATCGAAAAACCGACTCAACCACTGCCTTAATATTATTTCTCCCGCCCTCCTTTTCGGCGCCGTAACCGGAGGCGTAACGGCGGCAGTCGTTGTTGTTTACAAGTTTATAGCATCAAAGGTGATAGGGCTTTCGGAGGAGTTTTATCATAATATCGGAAACTATGTATGGCTCGTTCCCGTCGTTATTGCCTTTCTTTTCGGCTTTGCGTTTTTGCTTTCAAAGCTCTATGCAAAAATCCCCAACCTGAAGGGCGGCGGTATACCGACATCCATCGGGGCTTTACGCGGACTGTTTAATTTCAATTGGAAAAACAACCTCGTCGGCGTTTTCTTCATTTCGCTTGTTTCTTTTCTCGTTGGAGTCCCCCTCGGAAACGAAGGGCCCTCGGTACAGATGGGTACGGCAATAGGAAAGGGAACCGTCAAGCTTTTTGCGAAGAAGCATTCGGCCTGGGACAGATACGTTATGACCGGTGGTGCATGCGCGGGATTTTCCACAGCAACAGGAGCGCCCCTTTCGGGAATTCTGTTCGCCATTGAGGAGGCGCACGGACGGATATCCCCGATGATAATTATGGTCTCGGTCATATCGGTCCTGTTTTCGCGGATAGTTACCGAGATTTTGTGCCCGCTGTTTTCGGTTTCGGTCTCCCTTTTCCCGAAGATAGACTACGTTACCCTTGACAACGGAAGCCTGTGGCTGCCCCTTTGCATCGGTGCGGCGCTCGGAATTTTTGCAGTTTTGTTTTTGCGGTACTACGGCCTTCTTGCATCGCTTTACAGCAAATGCCGCAAGAAGACCCCCGCGTATATCGGACTGTTTTTGGTATTCCTTCTTACCCTCGCTTTTGGCGCGATATCGCCCGATTTCATCTCGACGGGACACGAACTTATTCTCGACCTGTTTAACCAAAGCCCCGTCCTCATCTTTTTGGTGTTGATATTGGTTATAAGGACCACCCTGACTCTCTTTGCCAACGTCAGCGGTGTGACGGGTGGCATCTTCTTGCCGTTGTTAGCGCTTGGTGCGGTTTCGGCAGGCATATTCGGTGAGTTTTTGTTCTCCTTGGGGGTCAGCCGCGAATATTATTCCCTTATAATTGCACTCGGCATCGTCGGTTGCATTGCGGGAATGATGAAGATGCCCCTGACCGCCATTTTGTTCGGCGTAGAGGTGCTCGGCTTCGGCGAGAATATTTTGTTTGCGCTGATATGCTCGGCGGCGGCCTATCTGATCACCGAGATATTTGCGGTTGAGTCGATAAGCGACTATGTCCTCGACCACAGAATTCACTCAAGCAATAAGGGTATTGCTCCGAAAACAGTTGAAAGGTCGTTTGTTATAGAAAAGAACTCCTTTGCCGTCGGCAAGGAGATAAGGGATATTTTCTGGCCCGATACCCTTACGGTCTTGTCGGTCGAAAAGGCAGACCCCGATAGCCTGTCCCACCTTCTTGACGCAGGTGATATCATAACGGTGCATTACGCCACCTACGACGAGGAGAAAACATTAAAAGAGCTTTCGGCCGTTATAGATGAGATAAAATAAAAAAGGAAGACACCTCGAGGCGCACTCCGTAAGGAAGTGCGCCTCAACTAAGTTTGCCCTTTCGGGCAAGTGAAGTTATCTACGATAGTGAAGTTGTCCTGCGGACAGTGAAGCTTCGCCTACGGCGAAATGGGTAAACTGAACTTCACTTGGTCTTAAGGACCAAACTTCACTGCGAACAAAGAGAACAACTTCACTTTTGCTTTAGCAAAAACTTCACTTCACAAGCCAAAAAAGTATCTGTTGCTTTTCGGCAATTATTTACCTTTCTCAAAGTATGTAACCCACTATGACACTTTCACAATTCTTGTGCAAAGTGTCATTTGTTTTGTAGGGATAAAACCGAGAGAGACAACTTCTTTACGAAGTGTCTCTCTCGGTTGTCTTCCTTTTTTTCAGTGCTTTTATACGGGGTAGCCGATCTTTTTCATCGCCTTTGCGACGGTGCGGTGGGCGACGCGGCGTGCGCTGTCGGCACCCTTGGCGCACAGCTCGTTGAGGTAGTCCTTCTCGCCGATGACCTGCGCGTACTTCTCCTGAACGGGGCGCAGGGTCTCAATGACCGCCTCGGCAACGGCAGGCTTGAACTCGCCGTAGCCCTTGCCCTCAAACTCGGCTTCGATCTGCTCGTAGCTCTTGCCGGTGCAGGCGGAATAGATGGTCATCAGGTTGTTGATGCCGTCCTTGCCGTCGGCATAGCGGACGCAGGCCTCGCTGTCGGTGACGGCACGCTTGAACTTACGCATAATGTCGTCGGGCTTGTCGAGAATGGCCACCCAGGAGTTGATATTCTCATCCGACTTGGACATCTTCTTGGTGGGGTCCTGCAGGGACATAACCTTGGCGCCGACCTTTGCGATATAGGGCTCGGGCACGACGAAGGTGGGGGAATAGAGGGTATTAAACCGCTCTGCGATGTTGCGGGTCAGCTCAAGGTGCTGCTTCTGGTCCTGTCCGATGGGGACGAGGTCGGTCTGGTAAAGCAGAATGTCGGCCGCCATCAGCGTGGGATATGTAAAGAGACCTGCGTTGACGTTATCGGCGTGCTTTGCAGACTTGTCCTTGAACTGAGTCATTCGCGACAGCTCGCCGAACTGGGTGTAGCAGTTGAGCAGCCACGCAAGCTGAGAATGCTCGGGTATCTGCGACTGCAGAGCGATAATGCTCTTTTCGGGGTCAAGGCCGATGGCGATGAGCAGGGCAAAGGTGCTTTTGATCTGCTCGCGCAACTTTGCAGGCTCCTGACGGACGGTGATGGCGTGCAGGTCGGCGACCATATACATCGTGTCGAACTCGCCGCTTTGCTGCATCGCGACCCAGTTTTTGAGTGCGCCGAGGTAGTTGCCGAGGGTGAGCATACCGCTCGGCTGGATTGCGCTGTAAACGCGCTTCTTTCTGATATCTTCCATATTGGACCGACCTTTCTTAAAAAGTCTTTGCCACGCCGCCGAGAAGCTCGATTGCCTGAGCCAATTTCTCATCGGTGGGCGCAGAATAGTTGATTCTTACAAAGGGCATCGGCTCGTCCTGAACCGAGAAGGCTGTGCCGGGGACCACCGCCACCTTGTTTTCAGCGGCGCGTGTGCAGAAGGTTTGTAGGTCGACGTTTTGTGGCAGTCTGAGCCAGTAGAAAAGACCGCCTTCGATGGACGACCATTCCATAAATCCGCTCAGGTGCTCCTTGAGCAAGTTGTCGGTCAGGGCGGATTTGTCGCGGTAGACTCCGCGGATCCGCTCAAGGTGAGCCTCGTAGTCGTACTCGGTCATAAAGGTGTGTGCCACCATCTGCGACCATATCTGAGTATGAACGTCGCTGACCTGCTTGCAGACCACCATCTTCTGAACGATGGGGGCAGGGGCTACCGTAAAGCCGACGCGAAGGCCGGGGGAGAGCACCTTTGAAAAGGAGCCTGCGTATATTACGATGCCATCCTCGTCCATCGACTTGATGGTGGGTAGCGGCTCGCCTGAAAAGCGGATATCGCCGTAGGGGTTGTCTTCAAGAATGAGCACGCCGTACTTCTTCGCCAACTCGTAGACGGCGCGCCTTTTTTCAAGGGACATCGTGATGCCTGTGGGGTTTTGGAAATTGGGGATGGTGTATATCAGCTTGGCGTTGGGGTTGGCCTTGAGGGCGGCCTCGAGCTTCTCGATGTTAATACCGTCCGACTCCATTTCAACACCGACCTGCTTGGTGCGGTAGGAGCGGAATGCGTTGAGAGAGCCGATGAAGGTGGGCGACTCGCAGATGACCACATCTCCCTCGTTGCAGAGGGTCTTGGTGGCAAGCTCCATAACCTGCTGTGCCCCCGAGGTGATGATGATATTGTCAAAATCGCGGCCGATGGAATGCTTCTCCTTCATATACCCTGCAAGATGCTCGCGCAAGGGAGTGTAACCCTCGGTAACCGAATACTGCAGAGCGTCGACGGGCCGCTCGGAGAAGATGCGCGCCGATATCTCGCTGATCTCACGGGCAGGGAATGCGTTGGGGGCAGGGCTTCCTAACGCAAGGGAAATGAAGCCCGGCACCGAGGAATATTTCATAATCTCACGAATCGCACTGGGAGCGAGTGAGCTTACTCGTTCGGAAAATGGGTAATCCATATCGTTTGCTCCTTTCAAAGCAGGAAAATCATATCTCGCCCAGATCGATCAGGCGCTGAACCTTCAGGATGGCCGTCTGGGTCTTGGCATCAGGGATATCTCCGCGCATGACAGCATCGACCGCGTCGGTCAGAGGCATACTGCCTCTTTCAAGAAACTCGTCGGGATCGGGATGGCTCTCGCCCAAGGTAAGCCCCGTGGCTAAATAGAGGTGGTCGACCTCCTCGCAGTAGCCGGGTGTCGCGTAAAGCGGGCCGAGGTAGCGCCAGTTTTCAGCGGTGACACCGACCTCCTCAGCAAGCTCGCGCTTGGCGGCAAGCAGGGGCTCTTCGCCCTTTTCAAGCTTGCCGGCAGGTATCTCGAGGACAACCTCTTTCATAGCGTGGCGGTACTGGCGCACCGTCATTATCCTGCCGTCATCGGTAAGCGCGACCACACCGACTCCGCCCGAATGTTCAACTATCTCGCGTGATGCCCGATTGCCGTTGGGCAGGAGCACCGTGTCGGTGCGAAGCCGTATAAGTCGGCCGTTGAATTTGTACTCTGAATCTATAGTCTGTTCGCTGAGCTTCATATTTAAGCCTCTCGCTTTCGTCATTTTTTGGCATCGCCCATCATATGTTTATCATAATGAGGTGATAAAAATGAGCGATATCGTAAAGCCGCACGAACACGACTATTTTACCACGCGGGACGAGATATATTGCCTGCTGGGGAAGTACCCTTTTTTGCAGCTTGAAAAAATAGGCAAAACGGCGATGGGCAAGGAGATACTCGCCCTGCGCATCGGCCGACGGGACAGCTACGCGCTATATGCGGCGGCATTTCACGGCACCGAGCGTATTTCTGCGGCCGTTTGTCTTAGGTTTGTTGAGCGGTTGTGCGCCGCGATATTTTCGGGCGGCGAGATAGCCGAGGTATCGGTACGCAGGGCCTTCGTTGACCGAGGGCTTATTGCGGTGCCGATGGTAAACCCCGACGGCGTGGACATAGCCGTTCACGGCGAAAAGGCCTGCGACGCGGGCGGCAGAATAAAGCGGCTGTGCGGCGGCCATTTTGAAAAATGGAACGCAAACGCTCGCGGCGTCGACATCAACCACAACTTCGACGCAGGATGGGAAAAGCTACATACCGCCGAGCAGGAGGCGGGCATATTCGGCCCTGCGCCCACCCGATACGGCGGAAGCAAACCTATGAGCGAGGCCGAAACGGTGGCACTCAGCAGCCTGTGCGGCAGGTTCCCGATAGACCACGTCGTAGCCCTGCATACGCAAGGGGAGGTCATCTACTGGAACTATGGCACCAGAACACCCGAAAGGGCGCACCGAATGGCAAAGCTGCTCTCGACCTCGAGCGGATATGCCCTTGAGGAGCCGATGGGACTCTCTTCCCACGGGGGCTTCAAGGACTGGTTTATCGATAAATACGGCCGGCCGGGCTTCACCGTTGAACTCGGCAAGGGCAAAAACCCCCTGCCTGCGACCCAGCTCGACGACATATACGAAAGGGTGGAGGAGATGCTGATGCTCTCCCTTATCCTGTGATTATAACAGATTATCCCCCGTTTGTAAATAACTCGGCTCAAGATTGTTCAGACTGCTTGCAATTTTGTTTTTATTTGGTATAATAAATCTGTATAGATACTCCCAACGCTATCATTGGGCGACGGGAGAAACAAGGAGTTATGATCATATGAGCGAGAAATTTTACATCACCACCGCTATTGCCTACGCATCGCGTAAGCCACACATCGGCAACGCATACGACATCGTTTTGGCCGATATGATTGCCCGTTACAAGCGAATGCAGGGATATGATGTGCATTTTTTAACCGGCTCGGATGAGCACGGACAGAAAATAGAGGAGTACGCTAATCAGCGCGGCATCTCTCCGAAGGAGTATGTCGATGAGATGGCGGGCGAGATACGCAAGGTCTGGGACAGCCTGAACGTTACCTACGACCGCTTCATCCGCACCACCGA
>JAZQID010000138.1:0-4492 GCA_045540915.1 Acutalibacteraceae bacterium | reverse complement strand
CCGCTTGGCCTCCGACTTAAAAAGCGGTCGGGCGACACGGGCAAAACGCCCCCTCGCGCCGCTTCTTCGATCTCGGTCAGCCGCCGCTTTGCATCCGATTTTGATGCGGAGAGTGAGCGGCTGAGCCCACCGACGAGGTCGGCAAACCGCTCGGCATCTCCCAAAAGCACCTCAGTCGCAGGGGACACCGTCACGGAGTCGACGGGGTCGGTGCGGCGCTGGGAAATTGGGTCAAAAAATCCGATTGAATCGATGTCGTCGCCCCAGAATTCGATTCGGGTGGGACGGTCGTTTTCGGGCGCGAAAAGGTCGAGGATATCTCCCCTTGAGGCAAACTGGCCCGCACCCTCGACCAGCTCGCAACGGGTATATCCTGCCGAAACGAGCCTGTTGCAAAGCTCGGCAGGAGAAATGCTGTCGCCTACTTGAAGGGTAAAGCGGTTGTCGGCGAGGGTTTTGGGCGGCAGGGTCAGCAGTCGTGCCGCATCGATCGAGCAAACGGCCGCGTCGCAGCCCCCCTCGAGCATTTGCACGAGTGCGCCGATACGCGCCTGCTCATACTCGCGCGAGACACCTGCGACGTCGCGCAAGATCAGGTCGCGCGCAGGCAAAAAGGCGACCTTAAGTCCCATAGCGGTCATATCCTGCTGAAAACGCACCGCTTCGCCCTCGTCGGCCACGACGACAAGCGCCCTGCGGTCAAGATCCCGACAGAGCGTTTGAATGAGAGCGGCTTTATGAATGTGGGAAAGTCCCGTGGCAACGGCAGGAGTGCGCTTGGCGCCGACCGAACGGCTCAGCTCGGCATACTCCTCAAGCTGCCTGAATGCGTTGGAGAGAAAAAGCATATATTCTCCTTTGAAAAGGGTATCAGTTAAAGAGGTTCATCGCCCTGTCGGTCTCACCTGCGACGATTAACTCGACGGCATCGCAGGCCTTTTGAGCGGCGGTGTTGAGAGACTGTACCTCGTCAGGCTTGAACTTTGACAGCACCCACGCGGCAAGGTCGTAATCGGGGTGAGGTTTGGCGCCGACCCCCACCTTTACACGCGGAAAATCGTCGCCGATGTAGGTGCCGATGCTCTTTATGCCGTTGTGGCCGCCCGATGAGCCCTTGCGGCGAATTCTGAGTCCGCCTACGTCAAGGGAGATGTCGTCGAAGATGACCAGCACCTTTTCGGTCGGCACCTTGTAAAACCGTGCGGCATCGGCCACCGCCTTGCCCGACTCGTTCATAAAGGTCTGCGGCTTCATAATAAGGCAGCGCTTGCCTGCCACCTCGGCCTGAACGCAGAGGGCCTGATGTGCCTTTTTGGTGATGCTCACGCCCAGCCGCTTTGCCAGCTCGTCAACGACGATAAAGCCTGCGTTGTGGCGTGTCATTTCATATTTTGCACCGGGGTTGCCGAGCCCGACGATGAGGTACTCGACCCCCTTGGACGAGGGCTTGCGGTTGAAGAACATAGGGACCTCCTGAGCGGCTGAAACCGCCTACATTTATAATAGGTATTGCCGACTGTAATTATAACCATTATGCCACCTGTCCGCCCGTTTTTCAAGAACAAAGACGTATATATGTGTAAAATATACGAAAAAAACATCGGCCGTTGTATAAAATTTTTCGAATTTATTTGAAAAAAGGGTGGAAATTATAGCCATACTTTGCTATAATATATTGCGTGCGACCCAAAATCGCGCTCGGATCTCGCCGACGGACAGGCTGTCGGTCGCGGATCCCCCTAAACGTGTCAATAATTTATAGGAGGTTGATTCACAATGAGTCACAAGTATGTATACCTTTTCAGTGAAGGTAACGCTAATATGCGTGAACTTCTCGGAGGTAAGGGTGCTAACCTCGCGGAAATGACCAAGATCGGTCTTCCCGTTCCGCAGGGCTTCACCGTATCAACAGAGGCCTGCACCCAGTATTATGAGGATGGCAGAAAGATCAATGATGAGATCATGGCTCAGATTATGGAGCACATTGATAAGATGGAGGGTATCACCGGCAAGAAGTTCGGCGATAAGGAGAATCCGCTTCTCGTATCGGTCCGTTCGGGCGCTCGCGCATCTATGCCCGGTATGATGGATACCATTCTTAACCTCGGTCTTAACGAAGAGGTCGTTGAGACTATGGCCGCTAAGTCGGGCAATGCTCGCTGGGCTTACGACTGCTACAGAAGATTTATCCAGATGTACTCCGACGTCGTTATGGAGGTCGGTAAGAAGTACTTCGAGGAGCTCATCGATAAGATGAAGGAAGAAAAGGGCGTTACTCAGGACGTTGACCTGACCGCTGAGGATCTGAAGGTTCTCGCCGAGCAGTTCAAGGCTGAGTACAAGTCCAAGATCGGCAAGGACTTCCCCTCTGATCCTAAGGAGCAGCTGATGGGCGCCGTTGAGGCCGTTTTCCGTTCCTGGGACAACCCCCGTGCAAACGTTTATCGCCGTGACAACGATATTCCTTATTCTTGGGGTACCGCTGTTAACGTACAGATGATGGCCTTCGGTAATATGGGTGACAACTGCGGTACCGGCGTTGCCTTTACCCGTGACCCCGCTACCGGTGAGCCCGGCCTTATGGGCGAGTTCCTGACCAACGCTCAGGGTGAGGACGTCGTTGCCGGCGTTCGTACTCCGATGCCCATCGCCGAGATGGCTGAGAAGTTCCCCGCTGCTTTCGAGGAGTTCAACAAGGTTTGCGCCATCCTCGAGGACCACTATCGTGATATGCAGGATATGGAGTTCACCGTTGAGGACGGCAAGCTCTATATGCTCCAGACCCGTAACGGTAAGAGAACCGCTAAGGCCGCTCTGAAGATCGCTTGCGACCTCGTTGACGAGGGCATGATCGACAAGAAGCAGGCTGTTGCTATGATCGATCCCCGTAACCTCGACACCCTTCTCCATCCGCAGTTCGACGTCAAGGCTCTGAAGGCTGCCGCTCCGGCAGGCAAGGGTCTGGGCGCATCTCCCGGTGCCGCTTGCGGTAAGGTCGTCTTCACCGCTGAGGACGCTGAGGAGTGGAATAACCGCGGTGAAAAGGTAATTCTTGTCCGTCTCGAGACCTCTCCCGAGGACATCACCGGTATGAAGGCTTCTCAGGGCATCCTGACCGTTCGCGGCGGTATGACCTCTCACGCTGCCGTTGTTGCTCGCGGAATGGGTACCTGCTGCGTATCCGGCTGCGGCGAGATCATTATGGACGAGGCTAACAAGAAGTTCACCCTCGCTGGCAAGACCTACAACGAGGGAGATTACATCTCCATCGACGGTTCTACCGGTAACATCTACGACGGCATCATCCCCACCGTTGACGCCGAGATCGCAGGCGAGTTCGGCAGAATTATGGCTTGGGCTGACGAGTTCAGAACCCTCAAGGTCCGCACCAACGCTGACACCCCCGCCGATGCTAAGAAGGCTCGCGAGCTGGGTGCTGAGGGTATCGGCCTCTGCCGTACCGAGCATATGTTCTTCGAGGCTGACCGTATCGCCGCCTTCCGCGAGATGATCTGCGCCGATACCGTTGCCGAGCGCGAGGCCGCTCTTGAGAAGATCCTGCCCTATCAGCAGGGCGACTTCGAGAAGCTCTATGAGGCTCTCGAGGGCAACCCCGTTTGCATCCGTTTCCTCGATCCTCCGCTCCACGAGTTCGTTCCCACCGAAGAGGCTGACATCGCCGCTTTGGCAAAGGCTCAGAACAAGAGCGTTGAGGACATCAAGAATATCATCGCTTCTCTCCACGAGTTCAACCCGATGATGGGTCACCGTGGCTGCCGTCTTGCCGTTACCTATCCTGAGATCGCCAAGATGCAGACCGCTGCCGTTATCCGCGCCGCCATCAACGTCAAGAAGGCTCATGCCGATTGGAACATCGTTCCCGAGATCATGATCCCGCTGACCGGCGAGGTCAAGGAATTGAAGTTCGTTAAGGACGTCGTCGTTGCTACCGCTGACGCTGAGATCGCCGCCGCAGGCGTGGAGCTCAAGTACGAGGTCGGTACTATGATGGAGATCCCGAGAGCTTGCTTGACCGCTGACGACATCGCTAAGGAAGCTGAGTTCTTCTGCTTCGGTACCAACGACCTGACCCAGATGACCTTCGGTTTCTCCCGTGACGACGCAGGCAAGTTCCTGACCGCTTACTATGATACCAAGATCTATGAGAACGATCCGTTTGCGAAGCTCGACCAGAACGGCGTCGGCAAGCTGATGGAAATGGCTGTCACCCTCGGCAAGAAGGTTCGTCCCGAAATGCACTGCGGTATCTGCGGTGAGCACGGCGGCGACCCCGTGTCCGTTGAGTTCTGCCATAAGATCGGCCTGAACTACGTCTCCTGCTCGCCCTTCCGCGTGCCGATCGCTCGTCTCGCTGCCGCTCAGGCTGCGATCAAAGACGCGAAATAATCGTTGTCTGATCGACTGATAACACAAACAAAATCCCCACCGAGCAATCGGAGGGGATTTTTTGTTGTAAAAGTAAGTGATATAT
>JAZQID010000137.1:0-13858 GCA_045540915.1 Acutalibacteraceae bacterium | reverse complement strand
GGTGGTTTTTAACCGCTTAGGGTAAGATGTAGATGTCGACGGTGCGAACTCCGAACTGGATACATTCCGAGCGTGTGTTGAAATACATGTCGACAACGCGGTTGGTGGTCTTGGCAAATCCGCCCGTGTCCTCGGCAACGGCATATCCGTAGATGTAGGAGCCGTCACTGCAACGGATGAACATCTTGGTATGCAGGGGAATGATCTTGGTGTTGACCGCGATGTAGCCCGTGCGCGGAACCTTGCCGGTGCAGGTGCGGTTGCCCGTCCAGGTGTATGCAGAGGCCTTGCCGCTGATCTTCTTAGTATAGTTGACAGGGATTCCGTTGGCATCAAGTGCAAAATCGGCGGCGGGATCAAGTCCCGAAACGCACTTGCTCTTGATGGAGGAATAGGTGTTGGCGGCAGAATTGTTTACGGTGGGGGTAACGGTGGTCACCTTTTTGGTGCCGACCGTCTTGACGGCCGCGACTGCCTCCTTGGTGATGACCTCGTCGATGACCTCGGTGCCGACGATCTCGCCGTTGACCAGCTTATAGCGATAGGTCACCGCCTTGATTCCCGTTTTACCGGCGGTGGTCTTGACCGTTCCCTCGTTCAGAGAGGAGGAATATACCGTCTTGGTGGAAAAGGGGATATTTACCTCTTTGATCTCGGTCTTGTAATCGACGTCGGTGACCACGATGGCCATATCGGAGGAAAGGTCGGCGTCGAGCGCGTAGTTGATAAGGTCGTTCTCGTCGAGCTTGATGCCCGCCTCTTTGAGAGCGTCCTCAACGCTTCCGCCTGTGGTCTCCAGCTTGTAGGTCTTGCCGTTGGCATCGACCGTTACGAAAAATGCACGCATCAGAGTGATGCTGCCCGTACCATTTTCAAAACCGCTGAAACGGTACTCGTCGGCGTTGTCCAGTTTGACACCTGCTTCGTCGAGAATGGTGTCGGCATCGCCGCTGAGCGTGTAGACCGTTGTGACCTCGTCGCCGTCGCTGATGGACACAGCCTTGGTGGCGACGTCGAGGAAGGTTACGCTCAGAAGAGTGACGGCGGTCATGGCGGCGAGCAGCATATAAGGCTTGCGCATCGCACCCAGAGCGCGCGTCAATTGTTTGAAGCGAATCATAATAATCTCCTTGAAATAGGTTGTGTGAAACGTGCCGCACAGTCCTATTTTATTTCGGTAAAAGGGATTATATTCAAATTTTTGTCCAATGTCAACCTTTTTTCTTGCCACCTCTTTGGCAATCCTGCACAAAGAAAAACACTTGTTCGACCAAAACGGCTTTTGAAAAAGCCCCCTGACAAGCTCAAAAAAAGGTTACAAAAGGGTTACAAAACACATTTCTTGTGCAAGTTCACCGATTTTTGTGACCGCGGGTCACAAGTCCGAAATTCCGCGTGGTTAGTGGGTTTTTGGCACCTGAAGGGCGCTTTAGGGCGCTAAAACTCCGCGTTTTTTAGCCAAAATTAAGGTTAACGTAAAGGCGGATATGTAAAATTATGGCATTTTTATTTCTATATTGTAAAAATAAATCTGAAAAATCGCTTAAAAATTTTTAATTTTTTTCGTTTTGCGGGGTTGTTTAGGGGCTTTCGAGACTATTTTGTGTGGCTTAAGCCTCACAAATTATTCATTTTTCAATATTCATCAGCTAATGGCGGAGACAGATCCCTACCCTACAAAACCCCTCCCTTACATTATATATATAATATATATACATACAAAAAACCCTCGGCGAGATTTTGAACTGCCGAGGGGCTTACATTTATATATCAATAAATTCTCTGAACCGCGGGAGCATACCGATCTTGTCGGGCACATGGGGCGGCATCTGCAAAATGTCGTGGCCGGGGAAATGGTTGCCCTCGATGAGTACGGGGCCGTCGGGCGTGACGGCGATGTCCCAACCGACGTAGCCGAGACCGTCGACCATTGTCGCCGCCTTCTCGCACATCGCAAGCGACTCCTTCCAGAAGGGCAGCTTGCGGCCGACGATGGCACAGTTTGTCATCGGGTGGGTGTCGTAGTAATTTGAGTCCTTGTCAAAGGCGGCGTACTCGATTACTCCGTCCTCAAGGCGAATGGGGGCCGCCATACCGCCTGCGTTGATGTTATCGACGAAGCGGCCGCCGTTGCCGATGCGGATAAAGGCGTAGACGACGTGGGGCTTTTCGTCCCTGCCGATGACGGTGACGATGCGCAGGGTGTTGATCGAATGGGGATATATCTCCGAGACCTCGCCGTGCTGATCGAGGCAATCCTCGATAAGACCGCTCCCCTCAGCCCTCAGATGCTCGTAGAGGGCGTGGATATCGGCGAAATCCGATTTATACAGCTTCTCGACACCCTTACCGCAGGTGGACGCGGTCGGCTTGGAGATAATGACCTCGCGATCCTGCATAAACTCAGCCAGCTTCTCCTCGTCGGCGGTGGACATATTCAGCCAGCCCCTGCCCAAAAACTCGGCAAAAAGGGTGTTGAACTCGGTCTTGTCCTCCACCTGCGGATAGTTGTCGCGGCTATTGAGCTTGGCGACGATGGCGTTGTTGACGCCGCGTGTGACGTAGGTCGCGCGCTGTTCGGGGGTGAGGTTATAGAACTCGCAAAGGCGGTAATCGGAGTAGCCCGCGCCGTATTTGGTGCCGCAACGCACCATATCGACAAAGAGCCAAAGGCGGTTTTTGCCCGTCTTGCGATGTATCTGTCCGACCACGCGAAGCATCGCGCCGTAATCCATACGGAGAATACGCTTTATAAGATACTTCAGCCTCTTCATTCGGCCTCCTCCGTCTTGACGGGAGCTTCGTAGTTGTCAACTGCCGCCTCGGGCACCACATCGGGCTGAGGAACCGTTCCGTCGGCAATCGCCTTTTTCAGTTCCTCGGTCAGACGCTCGCCCTCTTCCTTTGAAACGGGACGGACGATGCACAGAGGAGTCTGCTGACGGGCTTGGTCGAGGGGGTTGTCCTTAAAAATAGCGCGAGCCTTATTGATCTCGAACTTCTTGTTGCTTCTGCCGAGCACCTCAACGCCGAGGTCGTTGGCATCGATGATGACCACCTCACAGCCCGTCTTGGCCTTCAGGCGTGCGGCCACCTCGTCGGGCTTTTTGGGCGCGAGCTTGGCGTAATGGTTATAGGGCGGCAGGGTGCAGTCGCAGGGGCCGTCGATGGCGCGCGCACGCGGTCCGCAGATGCGGTAGAATACACCGCGGATGCCGAACAGCTTGGTGACCGCACTGCAGGCGGCGGCAAAGAGGATCTTCGGCGCACCGAGCTCGCGAATGGCAAGCTCCATCGTCCACGGAGAGCCGAGGCCGATGCCGTAGGGGGTCTTGTAGACGAATTTGCAAAGAATCTTCGCCAGTCTCGACGGCTTTATCTCGTCGATGGGAAAGGCTCGTCCCTGACTGATGGCAACGATCTTCTCGCTGATGAAGATCATATCGTCCTTCTCAAGATATTTAATAAGGTAGCGGTCCATCATTTCCTCAAGGTCGTCACCGCTCATTACGACGTGAGTGCGAACGGGATAACGGGCAAAATCGCCCCAATCGGTAGAAATGACAAGATTTTTGGTTCCGTTAGGGATAAAAGGCAGCAAGGCTCTCTCCTCCGTTTTAACAAAAGTTTCGGTACATATTTGATTATACGGCAAACGGCACACTTTTTCAACAGTATTTCCTGTTTTTACAATTATTATTTCGGGCATACGCCAACTCTTATTCACGCAAAAAAGGCTTCCTCGGTCGAGAAAGCCTTTTACCAGTTATTTCAGCCCTAAAAGCTGTTGCACCTTTTCGGTGTCCATTATTTCATCGTAGGCTATGGGACCTACGTTGTGCCCGAAGATAAGGCGCGGCTCGGTGGTGAGCTTGTAGTTGCGACCTGAGAAGGCCTGCGTGCCCGAGTAGTCAGGTCGCTTAAAGTCTACACCGACCGTCGCCACGACCTTGCCTACATATTCCTCTTCCTTTATCCAAGCGTAGTGTCCTGCGACAACACCCTTGATATCGATAACATTACCGATCCAGTTGTTGCCCCAATAGTGAACAACACATTCGTCTATCTTGTCCTGTACCTCTTGGCTAAACTTATCCTTGCCATAGTTTCCGTTAAGCATGGCTCCCGTTAATTTGATCTCGACGTGGTCGGTCTTATTGGACCTTATGCTTTCAGGAATCTTTGCCGAGCCGACCTCCCAAGGCAGATAGAAGAACATCGGGTTAGAGGGATAGGTCATCTGGTCAGCCATAAACCAACCCTTTTCCTCGGTGTATGCTACCAGCATTATCTTGCCGAGGCACAGGGTTATCTCTGCGTCGTCGGGGATCACAGCGCCCTTTGCTTTGTATACGGCGCCTATAGAAATAGCCTTCTTATATTCGCTTATGGGCAGAGCCATATTGGTTGCGTTGATGCGCCAGTCCATATAGGTCTGCAACTCGCTGGGCAAAGCCGCCGACATAAAGATGGGGTCGTGCAACTTGGACACAGGCACGATGCCGTCAAACAGGTCTGTGTTGCCCGTGCTTGCACCCATCTCGCTGTAACTCTTCCACTTGACCGAGCCGTTGCCCTTGACCTCGCTCTTGGTCAGGCGCACAAGGGTCGCCTCGTCGACCTTATAAGGCCCACCGTTGACAATGTAGCCCTTTACTCCCTCTTTGAAGCAGACGCTGACATCCTGATTTTTGTTAAGGCCGCGTCGTGCGACCTCAGCATCGACGTCGAAATAGTCGGCTGTGGTGCTTGATGAGGTGCCTGAGTTGCTGCTCGTGTTGGGCTTGCTCGAGCTGGGTTTGCTTGAGACAGGCTGACTCGAGATCAACTCGCTTAACAGGCCCGAGCTTGTCGCCGACTCATCACTCGACCCATCGCCGCTTGCAACCAAGCCGCTCGACACCTTATCCTTGCTCGACGTGGTATTGCTTGAGCCGTTGGCGGTGTCGTTGGGTGTGCAGGAAACGAGACAACCCAACAAAGCCATCGCCAAAACCATGCTTAACCATCTTTTCATAACAAAACCTCTTACATTATTATATATACCAACATATCATATAACCGACGTGTTTTCAATGAGTATCGGTTTGACTTGTATTTTTTTGGAACATCATCTATTTTTCGCTGTTATTCTTTAGTAACTTTAACAAACACTGCGATTTTGGTTGAATATTTCCGCGGTTGTGGTAAAATAACAATGACGAAAACCCATTCTGCAAGGAGGCTCTGCCTGATGTCCGACATCACCGCACGCACACCTTGGGCCTCCCATATGGGAGACCTGCCCTTACTTCTGGATTATTTCGAGGGAACAATGTTTGAGGCGGTTTCTCTTGTTGCAGAGAAGTATCCCGAGCAGGTCGCCCTTGACTTTATGGGCAGGTCGGTGACCTACCGCGACCTAATCAAAAACATCCTGCGTTGTGCCGCCGCTTTAAAGGCGATGGGCATAAACGAGGGCGACCGCGTTACCGTCGCCTTACCCAACTGTCCGCAGGCGGTCTATCTTTTTTACGCAATCAACCTCATCGGCGCGGTTGCCAATATGATACATCCCCTTTCGGCCGAGAAGGAGATCGAATTTTACCTTAACCGTTCCAAAAGTGTTGCCGCCGTCACCCTTGACGCCTTTTACGATAAGTTCAACGCGGCTCGACGGGGCACACCCTTACGCACCCTGCTTATAACAAGCATCAAAGACGGGCTTTCGCCGCTTGTCAAGGTCGGCTACTCGCTGACCGAGGGCCGAAAGGTCAAAAAAATTCCCGCCGATGCCGACATATTGCGGTGGAAGGATTTTCTGCGTGCAGGCAGGTCACTCGGCAAGGTCATCCCTGCCGACCGCGACCCCGACGGCACCGCCGTTATTCTCTATTCGGGCGGCACGACGGGCACCACCAAGGGCATTATGCTCTCCGACCGCAACTTCAACGCACTCAGTCAGCAGGTCATCGCCGCCAACCCGATGTTCTGCGTCGGCGACCGAATGCTCGCCGCGATGCCCCTTTTTCACGGCTTCGGTCTGGGGGTCTGCATACACACGATGCTCTCGCAGGGCGGTCGGTGCATCCTTGTGCCGCGGTTTACGGCGTCAAGCTTTGCCAAGCTGATGGTGCGCTATCGGTGCAACTTTATCGCAGGGGTGCCGACACTTTACGAGGCGCTTTTGCGCCTGCCGAATATGGAAAAGGCGAACCTGAGCAGTCTCAAGGGGGTCTTTTCGGGCGGCGACTCACTCTCGGTCGAGCTGAAAAAGAAGCTGGACAGGTTCCTGCTCGACCATAAGGCGACGGTGCAGGTTCGCGAGGGCTACGGCACCACCGAAACGGTGACCGCCTGCTGTCTTACCCCGTCACACAGGTTCAAAGAAGGCAGCATCGGGTTGCCGTTCCCCGATATGTATATAAAGGTAGTGGCCCCCGACACCGACCGCGAGCTGCCCTACGGTGAGGAGGGCGAAATTCTCATCGCAGGGCCGACGGTGATGAAGGGGTATATGGACGACCCCGAGGAGACGGCCGCCGTAATGCAGGCTCATCCCGACGGGCTCGTCTGGATACGCACGGGTGACCTCGGCGTTATGGACGAGGAGGGCTTCCTCTATTTCAAAGGCCGCGCAAAGCGAATGATCGTGTCCTCGGGGTACAACGTCTACCCTGCGCAAATAGAGAACGTCCTCGACGCACACCAATGGGTGCAGATGAGCTGTGTCATCGGTGTGCCTGACCCCTACCGTATGCAGAAGGTCAAGGCCTTCGTCAAGCTCGCGCAGGGGGTGGATGCAAATGCCGACACGCGCGAGGCTCTGCTCGACCATTGCCGAAAGAATATCGCGAAATACGCCCTGCCCTACGACATTGAATTCCGCGACGACCTGCCCAAGACCTTGGTGGGCAAGGTGGCCTACCGTCAGCTCGAGGAAGAAGAACTGGCAAAGCTTAAGGAAAACTAACCGCTCGAAAGGAGTTATTATAATGAAAGAGATATGGTTTCCCTACGGAAGAGAAAAAATGAAGGGTGAGTTTGACGAGCGCGAGCTGAAAGCGGTGCTCACCTCATCGATCGAAAACTACAAGCCCGAGGCCGACGAGGAAGAACTGGTACGCAGAGCGCTTGAGGCGCCTGTCGGCTCCGAGCGCCTTTGCGAGCTGGCAAAGGGCAAGCAAAACATCGTCATCATCTCCAGCGACCACACCCGTCCCGTTCCGAGCCGCGTAATTATGCCCTCTATACTCAAGGAGATCCGCCTCGGCAATCCCGATGCCAACATCACCATCCTCATCGCGACCGGTTGCCACCGCGGCACCACCAAGGAGGAGCTCATCGACAAGTTCGGCCCCGAGATAGTGGAGAATGAGAACATATACATCCACGACTGCGACGAAAGAGAAAAGCTGGTCAACCTCGGCACTCTGCCCTCGGGCGGACAGTGCGAGGTCAACTCCATCGCCTACAACGCCGACCTGCTCATCGCCGAAGGCTTCATTGAGCCCCACCTTTTTGCAGGCTTCTCGGGCGGAAGAAAGAGCATACTCCCCGGTGTTGCAGGCAGAACGACGGTGCTTGCAAATCATTGCTCGGAGTTTATCGCGAGCGACAAGGCGCGCACAGGTATACTTGAAAACAACCCCGTCCACAAGGATATGCTTTGGGCGGCAAAGACGGCGGGTCTTACCTTCATCGTCAACGTCGTGCTCGACGCCGATAAGAAGGTCATCTTCGCCACCGCAGGCGGACTTGAAGAAGCGCACAAGAAGGGCACCGATTTCATCTCCTCGCAGTGCAGGGTAAAGGCGGTGCCTGCCGACATCGCCATCACCACCAACGGCGGATATCCCCTCGACCAGAACGTCTATCAGGCAGTCAAGGGTATGACCGCCGCCGAGGCAACCGTTAAGCAGGGCGGCGTCATCATTATGCTTTCCGCCTCGGCCGACGGCACGGGTGGCGACCATTTCTACCGCGAGCTTGCTAAGGGTGACGACGTCGCCGAGCTGATGAAGGGCGTCCTCGCACGAGGCAGAAACGAGACGGTATCAGATCAGTGGCAGGCGCAGATTCTTATGCGTATGCTGCTCAAGGCGACCGTCATCTATATCTCCGAGATGGCCGACGACGAGGTCAGAAGTATGCATATGATCCCCGCCCACTCGGTCGACGAGGCGGTAGCGATGGCCAAGTCGATTCTCGGCAAGGACGAGGTGTCCATCGTCGCCATCCCCGACGGCGTATCGGTGGTAGTTGAACAGTAGGATATGAAAAACGGTTGGACGAAAAACTCATCCAACCGTTTTCTTTTATAACAATCCTTTTTAGCCTTCGACTAAAATCTCGAGCCAGAAAACGACACCGTCATCGGTGTTGAAGACACCGAAGTCGCTGCCGTGGGCCACCATTATCGCCTTGACGATGGAAAGCCCCAACCCAAACCGACCCTGCGCGCGATTGTGCGACTTGTCGGCGCGGTAAAAGCTCTGCCACACCTTTTCGAGATCGTCATAATCGACCTGCGACCCCGAGTTGTAGACGCAAAGCCGCATTCCGTCGTTATACGGCTCGGTGTATATCTTTATCCTGCCACCATCGTCGACGTGGCTGAGAGCGTTGCTGACGTAATTCTGCATCACCTGCTCAAGCATAAAGGCATCCCCTACGCTGAGCAGCCGCTCGGGCATATCTATCTCAAGGTCGATGCCTCTGCTCTCAAGCGCCTCGGAGTAGACGTCGATGATATTCAGCACCGAGGCCGACAGGTCGAACTCCTCTTTGTTGAGGTCGAAACCGCCCTCGTACCGCGACAGCTCAAGCAGACGAATGACTAATTTGTGCATACGCTCGCTCTCGTCCTTGATGACCTCGCAGTAGTGACGGCGCTTTTCCTCGTCGTCGGCCACCCCATCGACCAGCCCCTCGGCATACCCCTGAATGATAGCAAGAGGTGTCTTCAGCTCGTGGGACACGTTAACGACGAAGCCCTTTCGCATCTCGTCGATGCGGCGCTCGGCCTCGATCTCGTCTTCGAGCCGCTCGTTTTTCTCCTGAAGCTGCTGCAGGGCGGTGTGCAGGCTGTCCGAAAGGGTGTTCAGCGACTGAGCAAGCTCGCCCAACTCGTCGTCATAGTCGACCTCGACCTTCGAGGTGAAATCAAGCTGAGTCATACGCTGAGCCGCCTCGTTCATCTGGGTTATCGGCTTGGTAAACCGCATCGACAGCCATACGCTCGCGATAAGCATCAGAATGAGCACCGCCAGCATCACCGACATAATGAACCGCATCGCAAAGGCGGCGCTGGTGTCAATAATGCTGTTTTTTATCATAACCTCGACGGTGCGACCCGAGTAATCGCGCGAATATACGGTATATTCGGTGCCTGTCGCCGACTGAGCCTCATAAAAGGTTCCGCCGAACCCATCGGCATCCTTGTCGGTGATCTCAATGGAATTGTCCGACCCGATAAGCAGGTCGAAGCCGTCGAGTCCCGGCCGTGTATAAATGGACTGGCTGAGGGTGGAATAGATCAGCCTGCCGTCCTGATAAAGATTTATCTGTACGCTGTGCTCGTCCTCAAGCTTGTTGAGTGTCCTGACAGCGCCGTCACGGTCGTCAAGATCCATCTTCCCAGCCGTATCGGCGCAGGAGCGCAGAAGCCCCTTCTCATATATGGTGAAAAAGCGGGTGAAGAGGCTCCCGTTGGCCGCGGTGATGATTATGGTGAAGAGCAGGCTTATCATCGCGAGGTAGAGAAAGAGCCTGCGCCAGCTTTTTTTGTTGATACATTTTCTCATGGCACAAGTTTGTAGCCGATACCGTAGACCGTCTTCAGATGGGTGTTGCCGTAATCGCCCAGCTTGGTGCGAAGTCGGGCAACGTGGGAGTCTACGGTTCGCACATCCCCCTCGTAGTCGTAGTTCCATACCGCGTCAAGCAACTGACTGCGGGTAAAGACGCGGCCCGTGCTCGCGCTGAGTATCCGAAGCAGCTCGAACTCCTTGACAGTCAGCTCGAGGGGTTTGCCATCGAGGTAGGCAACGTATGCGTTAGCGTCGACGAAAAGGCCTTGCTTGCGGCTGACGGAGCGGGTGGTGCCGCTTCGCTTTAGCAGGGCGGCTACACGCTTGAGCAGTACCTGATTGGAAAAGGGCTTGGTGACGTAGTCATCCGCCCCTGCTTCAAAGCCCATCAGCTGATCGAACTCCTCGGCGCGTGCTGTAAGCATCAGCACAGGCAGGTCGGAAAACTCGCGGATGCGGCGGCAGGCGGTCCAGCCGTCCACCTCAGGCATCATTACGTCAAGAATGACAACGGCGATATCGGGATGATTTTTTACGGCGTTTACCGCCTCTTCGCCGTCAGCGGCCTCAAGCACGTCGTATCCGTCGCGCTCCAAAAGGTCGCGCACAAGCTCGCGCAAACGCGGCTCGTCGTCTGCAACAAGAACCCTGACCCTGTCTTTGATCTCCATTGACACCACTCCTTCATTTTCGATTGTAAGCCCTCATTATGATATATCATACCATATTTAGTGAACGATTTGTTAAATTTGGGGCAAAAATGTTGCGACTTTTCCAATAAATTGACCATAGAGAAAAGCCTTGACAAATTGCATTCGGTGTGGTACAATGCTAAAGCCGCATATTCCGGGCTGTTGTAAGTGGGAAGATCCCCGCCCGAGCGTAGCGAGTCTATAATAAGGCAGGTGCCAATGTAAATGTACGCTATTATCGAAACCGGCGGAAAGCAGTATAAGGTAGAGAACGGTGACGTTATCTACATCGAGAAGCTCGACGCCGAAGTGGAAACCACCGTTACCTTTGACAAGGTTATCGCGGTCGGCGGCGAGGACGGTCTTAAGGCCGGCGCCCCCTACGTCGACGGTGCGAAGGTCGTTGCCGATGTGCTCAAGCAGGGCAAGGGTAAGAAGATCCGCGTCTTCACCTATCGTCCCAAGAAGGGCTCTAAGCGCTGCCTCGGCCACAGACAGCCTTACACAAAGGTGCAGATCAGCGCCATCGAGCTCTGATCAAAATGACCGGTGCTGTTTTTTACCGGCGTGACGGTCGGCTGACGGGCTTCAAGGTCAGCGGTCACACCGATGATTCCGGCTCTGTTGAGGCTCGCATCGTCTGTTCGGCGGTGTCAAGTGCCGTTTATCTGACGGCCAACACCCTGACCGACGTGGTCGGCGCAGAAGCGGAAATTCAGGTTTCTGACGGGGACTTTTCCCTTATGTTGAAGAGGGACGATCCTCGCGCGCAGGATCTCTTGAAGGGTCTGCGGCTCCATCTGTCACAGTTGGCGGAACAGTACCACAATTATATCGTTATTAAAACGGAGGTGCAACACGATGCTTAAGATTAATATTCAGCTTTTCGCTCATAAAAAGGGTATGGGTTCGACCAAGAACGGCCGTGACTCCGAGTCCAAGCGTCTTGGTGTTAAGAGGGGCGACGGACAGTTCGTTCTCGCAGGTAACATCCTCGTTCGCCAGCGCGGTACCCACATCCATCCGGGTGAGAACGTCGGCAAGGGTTCCGACGATACTCTCTTTGCTATGATCGATGGCAAGGTTAAGTTCGAGCGTCTTGGTCGCGACCGTAAAAAGGTCAGCGTCTACGCAGTCGAGCAGTAATCGTTCCAAAAGCAAAATCTCGGGCAAACTTCTGCCCGAGATTTTTTCTTGTATTTGATTGGAGGAATTTATATGTTCGTTGATACCGCGAACATCCGAATAAAAGCGGGCGACGGCGGCCACGGTGCCGTTTCCTTCCGCCGCGAAAAGTATATTGCCTCGGGCGGCCCTGACGGCGGTGACGGCGGTAAGGGAGGCGACATCGTCCTGCTGGTCGATGACAACCTGTCCACCCTCGCCGACTTCCGCTACAAACGCAAGTACGCGGCGGAAAACGGCCAGTGCGGCGGCGGCGCCCGTTGCTACGGCAAGAGCGCGCCCGACCTCGTTATCCGTGTTCCGCGCGGCACCGTCGTGCGCGATGCCGAGACGGGTCGGATCCTCGTGGATATGTCGGAGGACGAGCCCTACGTCATTGCCAAAGGCGGCAAGGGCGGCTGGGGCAACTGCCACTTCGCCACCTCCACCCGTCAGACTCCCCGATTTGCCAAAAACGGCGCGCCCGGTGAGGAGCTTGAGATTCGCCTTGAGCTGAAGCTGTTGGCGGATGTAGGCCTTGTCGGCTTCCCTAACGTTGGCAAATCTACTCTTATTTCGGTGGTCTCTATGGCAAAGCCGAAGATCGCCAACTACCATTTCACCACCCTGACCCCCGTTTTAGGCGTGGTCAGTATGGGCGAGGGCAGTTCCTTCGTAATGGCCGATATCCCCGGTCTTATCGAGGGTGCGGGCGAAGGTGTCGGACTCGGCCACGAGTTCCTGCGCCACGTCGACCGCTGCCGTATGCTCGTTCACGTCATCGACGTTTCGGGCAGCGAGGGCCGCGATCCTATCGAAGATTTCAATGCCATCAACCGCGAACTTACCGTCTTCAACCCCGAGCTTGCCACTCGCAAGCAGGTGGTCGCGGCAAACAAATGCGACCTCGCTTCAGATGAGGAGATCGCACGGGTCAGAAAATATTTCGAGGACCAAGGCATCGCCTTTTATCCCATAATGGCGGCCATCGCCGAGGGCACTAAGCCCCTTATCGACCACGTTGCCGCCGAGTTGGCACAGCTTGAACCTATCAAGCGGTACGAATCGGAGCCCGCGCCTGTCGAGGACTTCATCGAGAAGAAAAAGCGCGACTTCACCCTCACCGTCGAGGAGGACGTCTACATCATCGAGGCGCGCTGGCTGCTTAAAATTATGGAAGCCATCGACCCCGACGAGTACGATTCCCTGCAGTATTTCCAGAGGGTGTTGCAGTCGAGCGGAATCATCGACGCCCTTGTTGATGCGGGCATCCAAAAGGGTGATACCGTCAGCATCTACGACTTCGAGTTCGACTATATCCCCTGATTTTTGGAGGAAAGCCTATGTCCTTATCAGCAAAGGAATACAGCCCGTTGGCCCTTGCCTTTTTGGGTGACGCGGTCTACGGATTGATGGCGCGACGCTATCTCGTTGAGCAGGCCAACCGGCCTGCAGGCGAACTGCATCAGATGTCGGTCGCCCTTGTCTGCGCGCAGACTCAGGCGGCAGGCGCCGCCGCTATCTCCGACCTGCTCACTGAGGAGGAGACCGCCGCCTTCAAGCGCGGCCGCAACGCAAAGGTGTCCCACACCCCAAAGGGCGCCTCCGATGCGCAGTACCACGCCGCAACGGGACTTGAGTCCCTCTTCGGCTGGCTCTCGGTGTCGGGCAAGCAGGCTCGCGCGCAGGAGCTTTTCGATGCCATAATCGAGCGTGTCGACCCCTTGAAAAAATAATACAAATACAAGAAAACCGCCTGTCTTCCGTTTGGAAAGACGGGCGGTTTTTTATTGCGCTGATACCTATCAGAACATTATGATGAGGAACTGGGACACCAGAACCACAGCGATAAGGGCGATAGGATAGGTTGCCGCATAGGCGGCGGCGACATCCTCGGTGCCTGCAGTACCGATAAGGGTACCGAGCGCGGGGGTACTGGTCATACCGCCGGTAATAGAGCCGAGGTTGTTGAGCAGGCTGAGCTTGAGCACATACTTTGCAAAGAGGAAGCCGAGTATCATCGGAACTATGGTCATAATAATGCCGTAGACAAAGTACATACCGTTGAAGTTGGCAACGAAGTCAGCACCGCCGGGGATACCTGCGCCAACGAGGAACAGGACAAGTCCGAGCTCGCGGAAAAGCTTAAGGGTCGATTCAGCAGGCATAAGGCTTATCTTGCCCACTCTGCCGAAGTGGCCGAGAAGCAGG
>JAZQID010000136.1:0-4490 GCA_045540915.1 Acutalibacteraceae bacterium | reverse complement strand
CATCACCTTGCGGTTTTTCCACTCGCAATCACCGTAAATTCGGTCGCGGGTGACACCGGGGGTGTCGTCGACTATCGACAGGCGTCTGCCGATGAGTTTATTAAACAAGGTGGATTTTCCCACGTTGGGGCGACCAACTATCGCCACTATCGGTTTAGCCATCGTTTTCCTCTTTCTCTTCCTCGAGCAAGGCCTCAAGCAGTTCGTATCCGTCATTGGCGGTCAGCCTGACAGTTACGTTCAGCGCCTGCTCAATATCCTCTTTTGAAGTGTCGTCAAGCATCAGGTCACCTTCGCTTCGGAACATACACGCAGGCAAAAGCAATCTCTCGCCCAAGGGTCGTCCTTTCAGCTGAGCGATCAGATCACGGCCCGTTACAAGTCCGCTTACATCTATATCGTGGCCGAAGAAGTCGTTGACGATACCGTATACCTTAACATCTAAATTATGCCATTTTTGCATCGCGGTGTCAACCATTTCGCGCATCAGGGGCAAAAATCCTAACCCCGTTGCAATCGACAGCTCGCGCCTGCGGTCGTCGGCCTCGATATCAGCCAAGGCCTCGGCAAACTGGGTCTTCATAAGGGTGCACATTCCGACACCGTTTTCAAGCTGGGCAAACTCCTCATAGAAGTCGGCATCGGGCAGAGGTCTGCCTGCTTTAAGGTAAAACTCATCGCTCGCATAGACGAGTCGGGTGCCGAATTCGGCAAGGCACCTGTCCCCGACCCTCTCCATAATGTCGATGACGTTGGCGGCTGTCTCGGGCGTATAGGTCTTGAGTTCTTCAAGTCCCTCGCGGTATTTGGTGATACCGACAGGTACGACGGCCACGCTCTGCACCGACGGGTAAAGGGCGGTCAGGTCAGCAAGGCTTCTCTCCAGCTCGGCGCCGTCATTTATATCGGGGCAAAGCACAAGCTGACAGTTGAGCTTGGTGCCAGCCTCGGCCAATCGGTAAAGTATATCGAGGGCCTCGCCTGCGTGGCGGTTCTTCATCATTTGCACGCGCAGTTCAGGGTTGGTGGTATGCACCGACACATTGATGGGGCTGATGTGCATTTTAATAATGCGGTCGACCTCGTGCTCCGAAATGTTGGTCAGGGTGATATAGTTGCCGAACAGAAATGACATTCGCGAATCATCATCCTTGAAGTAAAGACTTTCGCGCAGGCCTTTGGGCAATTGGTCGATAAAGCAAAAGATGCACTTGTTGCGGCAACTTTGCTGCTTATCCATCAGGTAGGTATCAAAATCAAGGCCGATATCCTCCCAATCTTGCTTACGGATAGTAACAGCACGTTCCTTTCCGTCGCGAAGCAGGCGAAGCTTCAGCCTTTTATTCACGATATGAAAACGGTAATCGAGCACGTCGTCGATCTCGTTTGAGTTGATAGAGAGCAACAGGTCACCCGAAAGCACCCCCTTGCGCTCGGCAAGAGAACCCTGCTCAACCTTTGCAATAACGACCGACATTTCCCCACCTCCTAATAAACAAATATCCCCGCGGAATACGCGGGGATACCCAGTTCATCAATATTGAGAGCCTTAAGCCTCTTCGACAGCAATGACCTGTCTGCCGCGATAGGTTCCGCAGTTCGGGCAAACTCTGTGGAGACGCTTATACTCGTTGCACTGAGGGCATCTTACGAGCTCGGGCGCCGTCATCTTCCACACGTTTGAACGTCTTTTATTCTTTCTTGCCTTGGATGTTTTTCTCTTCGGTACCGCCATCTTCAGCACCTCCTTATAGTAATTATGATAATTTAATCAGTCAAAGAAATCCGCCAACGCTTCGGCAAATGGGTTGTTTTGCTGAGCGGGACACGGACAGTCGCCTAAGTTAAGGTTGGCACCGCAATTCATACACAGGCCCTTACAGTCCTCACTGCACAGGTGCTTAGTCGGTTGTGCAAGCAACACGTCGGTGCAAACAACATCCTCCAGATCCAGTAAGCCGTTGTCAACGACAAGGTAATCGTCGCGCTCCTCACCCGAAAGCGATTCAACCAGCACATAGGCTATCTCGCAGGTGACGGTCTCGGTCGCGGGTTCACCGCACCGATCGCAAGGAGCGGTATAATCGTTGGTCGCAGTGCCCTCAAGAGTGACGACACCCGAACGGTTATACACACCGCCGACAAACCGGACAGGCTGGGTCAACGGACAATATCCGCCGATCTCAACTTGGCTCAGATCGAAACAGACATCAAGCGGAATACTGCCTGATTCCGCCGAAAAAAGCGGACGAATCTCAATCGTCACAGACTCCACCCCATTTCGAACAAGATTTATTATATTATTATTAAAATGGTTTGTCAAGCAATTTTTTCATATTTTCGCACAAAAAACGGGATCGGATGCCCGAAAGCCGCCGATCCCGCCTTGTATCAATCGATCCGATCAGATCTTCTGCGCGAAATCAAAGGTACGCGCGAGCAGATCGCTTTCATCGCAGGAAACGGTGAAGGTGATCTTTACCGATGCGATGGCGGGGTTCTTGGAAAGCTTCTCAACGAAGTCGGCAAACTTCTCGTAGTCGCGGCCTCCGATGCGCAGAGTGGCATCGATGAAAATGTCGGTCAGGTCGTAGTTGCCTGCGCACATACCGGTGATGAAGCCGTACAGCGACTCGTAGTTGTCAATGCCGAACTCGTCAGAGTCGACCAAGCGTGCTCTATGGGTAAGGTCATACATGAGCTTAAGACCCTTCTCGATACATACAACGTTGCCCTTTGATGCATCAACGGCAGCATTGACGAACTCTACCAAGCGCTTGGTCTTGCCCGAACCTTTTTTTCCGATAATCAAAGAAATCATACGAACATCTCCTTTATATTTTATCCGCATAAAGCGGTGGATACCAAATTACTTCAGGCGAGCCTCAAGCTCCGCCTTCTGCGCCTCGTAACCGGGCTTGCCCAGAAGCGCAAACATATTCTTCTTGTAGCTCTCAACACCCGGCTGGTCAAAGGGATTGACGCCGAGGATGTAGCCCGAGATGGCGCAGGCCTTCTCGAAGAAGTAGATAAGCTCGCCGAGGTTAAACTCGTCGGGACGCTCGACCGAGATGACGAAGTTGGGAACGCCACCGTCGGTATGGGCGAGGACGGTTCCCTCGAAGGCCTTGCGGTTGACGAAGGACATCGGCTTGCCTGCAAGGAAGTTGAGGCCGTCGCCGTTGTTCTCCGCCTGCTGAATGGTAACGTCCTTATCGGTCTCGTCAAAGGTGACGACCGTCTCGAACATGGTACGGCTGCCCTCCTGAACGAACTGACCGAGGGAGTGAAGGTCGGTAGAGAAGGTTACGGAGCCGGGGAAAAGGCCCTTATTGTCCTTGCCCTCGCTCTCGCCGAAGAGCTGCTTGAACCATTCGGCCATCATAGCAAATCGGGGCTCGTAGCTGACCAAAAGCTCCATCGACTTGCCCTTGCGGTAGAAGATGTTGCGCAGGGCGGCATACTTGTAGCAGTCGTTGCTCATATCGCAGACCGAGTACTTCTCACGTGCGGCGGCTGCACCTGCCATAAGCTTATCGAGGTCGGCACCGCAAACGGCAATCGGCAACAGGCCGACAGCGGTCAGCACCGAGAAACGTCCGCCGACATCATCCGGCACCACGAAGGTCTCGTAGCCCTCGGCGTCAGCAAGCTCCTTAAGGGTACCGCGCGCCTTATCGGTGGTGCAATAAATGCGGCTTCTTGCCTCCTCCTTGCCGTAACGGCTCTCGAGCAGTTCACGGAAGACGCGGAAGGCAATAGCGGGCTCGGTGGTAGTTCCCGACTTGGAGATAACGTTGACCGATACACGCTTTCCTTCACACAGCGCCAGAACGTCGGAAAGGGCGGCGCCGCTGATGGAATTGCCGATGAAGTAGATGTCGGGGGTATTTTTCTTGAGGTTATTATAGTAGGGCGAGGTCAAAAACTCGATTGCAGCGCGTGCACCGAGATATGAGCCGCCGATACCGATAACAACGAGGACGTCGGTATCGGAAATAATCTTATCCGCCGACTTCTTGATACGGGCGAACTCCTCTTTATCATAATTTACCGGAAGGTCGACCCAACCGATAAAATCGTTTCCCAATCCGGTGCCGTTGTGCAGCATCTCGTGAGCCGCCTTGACCTGCGGCTCGATGCCGCGAAGCTCGTCGTTGCGGAAAAAGTCAACCGCATATTTTTCAGAAAATTTGATTGCCATATGGACTGCCTCCGAAGTAATAGTTTTGTTTTCTTTATTTTACTATAAATCAAGCAACATTGCAACTAAAACTTGATGCCATTTTCAAATAATATAAAAATCAGGGTGTGCCGCAAACGCAACACACCCGACAGGTTACAGTCTCTTTTTAAGTCTGAGTTTCTTATCACGCTCACGCTTTGCCTTGACGTTGGCGACGATAGTGAGTGCAACAAAGCCCAAAGCAAGCATGATCAGGGCGATCTGGACGAAAATGTTACCGATAATACGGCTCAAAAAACGCCAC
>JAZQID010000135.1:0-3258 GCA_045540915.1 Acutalibacteraceae bacterium | reverse complement strand
TTCATCGGCGAGGGCATCTCCTTCTGTGCGGTCTGTGACGGTGCCTTTTACGAGGGCAAGACGGTTGCCGTCATCGGCGGCGGAAACTCCGCCTTGCAGGAAGCACTTCTGCTTTCGGAGCTTGCCGAAAAGGTCTACGTTATCCAAAATCTCGACACCTTTACGGGCGAGAGCAAGCTGGTCGACCAGCTTAATGCCAAGAAAAACGTCGAGTGCATTTTCGGTACCGTCGTCGAAAAGCTGAACGGCGACCGCGAACTCAGTTCCATAACCGTAAGGAATTCTGCAGGCGATACCCACGATATCGCCATCGACGGAATGTTCGTCGCGGTCGGACTCATTCCGCAGAACGAGCCCTTTGCCGAGCTGATCGCGCTGAACAAATGGGGCTATGCCGATTCGGGCGAGGACTGTCTTACAAAGGCGGACGGCTTCTTTGTCGCAGGCGATTGCCGCTCAAAGAGGATTCGTCAGGTTGCAACCGCTTCCGCAGACGGCGCTATCGCCGCTCTTGCCGCCTGTGAGTATATCGAGAGCAAAGGCTTCTAACTTAAACAAACAAAGAGCCGTAGGTTTCAAACCTACGGCTCTTTTACTATATAAATTTGTTGATGCTTATCTCTTTGTAATGAATATCACAACTCCGCCACCTATAACGGCAAGGGCGCAGACTCCGCCGATCGCCCAAGGCAAGACCTTTTTGTTGCCGCTATCTTTATCCTTGTCAGGCTTGACGGAGGTGTCCTTGTCACTGCCTGCGGACTGGCTTTCTGCAGGGTCGTCGGGTGTATCACCCGAACTGACCGGTTCATCGATCTCACTCGAATTGACGGGTTCGGTTACACCTGAAGTGTTGCCCTGCTGTTCGGAAGGGGTGCTCGCCGTCGGTGTCGAAGAGGGCTTGCCCGCCTGAGAGGTGGTGCCGCTTCCCGCAACTACTACTGCGGTGTTGCAATGGTCGCACTTTCCGTTTTTGTCAGCATCGGAGTGGACGGCTCTCGAGTTGGAGATCTCAGCGTTGCATTTGGTGCAGATCTTCCAATGGTCGTTGGCGTTGCTCTTCCAACCCGAAGGGGTGTGAGAGACGGCGGATATTACCACCGAGCTTTTGTTTGTGATCTCCTTGGTAGCGGCCGAGTCCTCAAACCACTTGCCGCAGCTGCAGGTGTAGTACGCCTTGTTGCCCTCAGCGGTGCAGGAGGCAGATTTCTTGGCGACAAGGGTGGTAGAATGCTTGTGGCCTGCTTCAATAATGTTGACCGAGATGATAAACTCGCGCCCGAGGGTCTGGTAGGAGTAACTGCAGCCCGAACCGGCAGGCGCGCCCATTTTGTTTACCACCGTCATTATCTTGTTGGAAAGGTCGTTTTGGAAGGTGTTGAGGTTGCCGGTAACGTAAACGCGCGCAGTATTGTCGTTCGCCTTGAGGTTCTTTGCGAGGGCGTCGGCGTCGAATCCCGACAGGACAAGGTCGTTCTTTACAAAATAGTTTGCCGCCGTTGCGGTGGCGCTCGGCAGATAGTCTTTGAACTCGGTGACGACGTGGTCCTCGTTGATCTGCTTGGCGGTAACGTTCAGGTAGGCATAGTATACCGTGTCGTCCTGATCGTCCCAGGTCACGTCGGTATAGTACCACTTTCCGTCAAGCTGAACGAGGTTCCATTCGTGACTCTCGGGGTTGTTGGTGGCGGGGTTGTTGCTGTAACCCATAACGCACCAGGCAGGTATGCCGACCTTGTGGAGCAGGAGCTGGTAGGCCTTGGAATAGCCGGCGCAGACCGCCTTGCCCTCGACAAGCGCACCGTAGGCTGTCTGGTCATTATCGGTGAAAACGTAGTCGACCGCCTTGGCAACGCGATCGTGCAGTATCAAGGATTTCTCGTAATCGGATTTGCCGCTGAGCCCCTTGGTCAGCTCGTCAACCTTTTTGTTAAGAGCGGCTTTGGCTGAGGAAAGCTTACTGCCCGTCATCGAATACTCGGGGCGAACCGATACGACCACCTGATCGTTGGATTGGCAGGTGCCTGAGTAGCCGCCCTCAAGCCAGAAATATTCGGGATAGTCGCTGTGAAGGGCGTTGAAAACGGCCGTCATCTCGTCCCAGACGATAGTCTTGCCCGACTTCTTGACCTGAATTTCGGTCTCTGCCTTACCGCAACCTTCGACCAGCTTGTCGTAGACGTAAAGCAGACCCGCGGCATTGTTCATCTTGGAAAGTGCTGTCCTGCCGTAACGAAGCTCATCGCCGCTTGCCGCAAGGGTGGGCAGGGATGTCATCGACGCAAGGATGAAAACCGCAGCGAAAACCGCAATCAACTGCTTTATTCTTTTCATAAATTCGCCCTCTTTCAAAATTCTGTCAATTATATTATATCACAGTGATTCAAAAACCTCAATATAAAAAAAGATGACTCAAGAAAGTGTGACAAGAGTTGACAAATCAAAAGCTTTGTGATATAATTTCCCAAAATCACAAAACTTCGCAAACACGCGCAATTTTTCTCCACCCAAGCAACAGCAATACCGTTTCCCGAGGAAAAACAGATATATCTACTGTGTTCGGAAAAAGGCTCTTGTTTGACAGTATGATATCTTCTGACGCAGATTCCTCGGCATATGCTAAATAAGGCTACAACCGTCATCTGCTGATGAAAGGCAGACGGCGGTTTTTTGCTTTGGTGCCGATAGTTGCAAAGCCGGAGAGAAAGAATAAGGAGTCCCGCAAAAAATGATTACTGAAAACAGCACCTCTTGGGCGGCGATCGGGCTGCTCGGTTTGATTCTCGCAGCCGTATTTATTCTGTTTACGGTTATATGGCTGCACGATTTTCGTTTTGAACTGAGGAATATTAATGATGAGATAAACCGAAACGAAGGGGAGGAACGCAAATATTGGATCGCGCGAAGGCGCCGCCTTTGGCTGTCACTTATACCTTTCGTCCGTTGGCACAAGAAATAGAAAACCTCCGTACAGATCATTCTGCACGGAGGTTTTGTTGTATAGGTTTTTATCTCTGGACTCTGCCCGAGCCGTCGCCGCAGACGATAAAACCGAAAAGGTGAACAAAATTGCCATATATTGACAAGTGCGCATCGAGCGTGGTATAATTTCACCAAAATGGTAAAAATCTCTTGAAAATACGACAAAACTTTACCTATCCCAAGCAACAGCAATACCGTTTCCCGAGAAAAAACAGATATATCTACTGTGTTCGGAAAAAGGCTCTTGTTTGACAGTATGATATCTTCTGATGCAGA
>JAZQID010000134.1:0-6725 GCA_045540915.1 Acutalibacteraceae bacterium | reverse complement strand
AAGAAGCTTCGCATCGAGGACGCTCTCGCATCTACCAAGGCCGCCGTTGAGGAGGGCATCGTCGCAGGAGGCGGTGTAGCCCTTATCAACGCCGCAGAAGCGGTTGCCAAGGTTGTTGACACCGTTGAGGGTGACGAGCGTACCGGCGTTAAGATCGTGCTCAAGGCCCTTGAGGAGCCGATGCGTCAGATCGCCGTCAACGCCGGCATCGACGGCTCGGTCATCGTTGACAAGATCCTCAACAGCGGCAAGGTCAACTACGGCTTTGACGCATACAAGGAAATTTACACCGATATGCTTGATGCAGGTATCGTTGATCCCGCTAAGGTCACCCGTTCTGCTCTGCAGAATGCGGCCAGCGTCGCTTCAATGATCCTGACCACCGAGTCGCTCGTCGCCGAGAACAAGGACGACAAGGCGGCTGCAGCTGCAGGTGCTGCCGCAGGAATGGGCGGCGGTATGGGCGGAATGTATTAAGCCGAGATATAATGTAAAAAAAGAGCGTGACCAAAGCGGTCACGCGCTTTTTGCTGCTTTAAGCGCCAAACTTTTCCCGAAGCTCAAGCAGGGCCTTTTTCTCAATTCGCGATACGTAGGAGCGCGAAATGTCAAGCTTTTTCGCCACCTCGCGCTGAGTCAGCGGCTTACAGCCGTTGACCCCGTAGCGCAGCTTGATGATGGTGCGCTCCCGCTCTCCGAGTTCGCTCAAGAAGCCCTGCAGGCGTCCTAACTTCATCGCCGTGTCTATCTCGTCGAGGATGGTGTCCTCGCAGGCGATGACGTCCATCAATGTCAGCGCGTTGCCGTCCTTGTCGGTGTCGATGGGCTCGTTCATCGACACGTCAAAGGCATTTTTCTTGCGGCTTCTGAAGTACATAAGTATCTCGTTTTCTATACACCGCGAGGCGTAGGTGGCGAAGCGAACCGACTTGCCGCCGTCAAAGGTGGACACCGCCTTGATAAGCCCGACTGTACCTATTGAAACAAGGTCGTCTGGGTCGGCCTCGGTGGAAAAATACTTTTTCGCAACGTGGACGACCAGCCTCAGATTGTGCTCGATGAGCTTGTTGCGCGCCTGCATATCACCCTTGCTCATTTTTTCAAGGCATTCCTTTTCTTCGGCAGAGGTCAGTGCTCTTGGAAAGCAACCGGGCGTATTGACGTGAAGAATGAAGAATAACAGATTTTGAAATAATGAACCGAATAGCTGTTCTAACAAACCGATCAACCCCTTTATCAATGTCTATGACGGGGTCAAGCCGAAATTTGCGTGTCCAAATGAAAAAACATCCGACTGCAACTGCAATCGGATGTTTTAACTGCTCGAAGAGCAACTTCACTACGAAGTAACTTCACTGCCGTAAGGCAACATCACTTGTCCCTTGGGGCAAACATCACTTTTATAGAACCCGCCCTGCCGTATATCCGCCTTTATAACCTGCGTTACAAGCAGGTGGGTGTCCTCCCAACAGTTTCGCGCTCCCTTCTTCCGCATAAAGCGGGAGGTCTGCAATCCCGCTGTCGGAGCCGGACTCCCTATATTAAAGTTGTTCGGGTCATAAACGGCAAACCAAGTACACGCACAGGGCAGGCGGAAAATTTTACTCGTCCTCTATCTCGAACAGGTCTTGCAAACGGTCGGCAAAGACGGCCGCAACATCCTCGTACTCGTTGTCGTCCTGAATTTCCTCGTACTCTTCGCTTTCGGGCTCGTCGCCGGGGACCGCCTTGAGAATGACCATCTCACCGCTGTCGCGGAGCATTTCGTCGGGGTCGTCATAGACGGGGAGAAGTGCTAAATAGCGGGCATCGTTGTAGTCGATGTCGTCGAGCACCTCAAATTCGTAATCGGTACCGTCCTCGTCGGACAGGCTGATGATGTAAGGATCGTATTCGCCGTTGTCATTAAGGCTTGCAACCTTGTCGTTCATAATTTTGACCGTCCTTTCGTGCCCGAGAGGGCAAACGTTATTTAATTATATTTTACCCAATATAAATGTTATAGTCAATGCTTTTGTGTCGAAAACTTTTGCCATATATCTTTCTTAATATATGCGCAGTGCGGGTGAGCGAACGGTTCGAGAGCAATTCAAGAAATTACCGGCTAACAAATTTTTTAACGCGCTTTTGTTACTTATTACATCGAGTTTTGACTCATAAAGGGGTGATTGACACCCACTTATGTATGCTGTTGTACGAAAGCACCAACGGCATCCGGCAAAATTGTGCAAAACCAACAAAATATCGGCGATTTGCCTGCTGATTTCCAAAAATGAGGGTGTTTCAAGGGGGTGGCGAATTGTTGACTTTTGGGCCGATTTTTATTATGATGAGTATGCCTACTTATGCGATGTGTTGCGGACACATCCTTGAGAATATTTTATTAGGAGGAACACAATATGGCAAAGAAAATCTTAAGTATCCTTTGCGCGATCGCAATGGTTGCCGCGATGGTTTCGGTCCTCGCATTCAGCGCTGTTGCTGTTGAAGAAGGATACGCAGACTTCGACGGTCTGGCCGATATGACCGTGACCAAGGATGCTGCCTACTACAACTCAGCTTGGTACACCGACGTTGCTACCGGCAGCTATGATTCTAGCTACTTTGGCGGCAAGACCCTTCTTGCTACCCAGTCGAGAATAGTTGCTGCTTCTGCAGACAATTATGATATCGACGATGAGTTTTCGGTCAAATATTTCGTTACCCAGTCCAGAGGGGGCAACTCTCACAGCGGTACAAAGTACGGACATATGAACGAGTTCAAGCTCGGTAAACTGTACATTCTTCTGACTGCACCCAACAGTCCTGTTGTCTCTTGCTCCGTTAAATACGACGACACCGAGATTGCCACCGGTGAAGGCACTTGGTCTACCTTCACCGCCATTGATGCCGGAACGGATGAGCATACGGCAATCCAGACTGAATTTAACACCCAGTTCTCTAACAACGCAGGCGCATTCGGCGCAAGCGAAAACAGAATGAAGTATGAAGTCAACATTACCCTCAAGGACGGCAAGCTTACCGTAGTTTACGGTGCTATTGGTGATGCCGCTAAGCAGGTCACTGTTGAGGCTGACATCGCAAACGCCGACTTCGCTGACGCTAAAATGGAAGTAAGCGTTGGTGAGAGAGGTAATGACGGTATCGCTCTTTGGGGACTTGAGGGCACCTACAAGCAGGTTGCTGCTCAGGGTGGCGGCACTACTCCTCCTCCCGCTGGTGATGAGGACGACGACGGTGAAGGCAATTTCGCCGGTTTGGCCGATATGACCGTAACCAAGGATAACACATATTCATCAAGTGCTTGGTGGGGCAATCAGGGCTCCGGCCTCTACACCTCTGCTAAGTTTGGCGGAGCAGCCATTCTGGCTAACCAGAATAAAGTAGTTGCTACCTCCACCGCAACCTACGACGTTGAAGAGTTTACTGTTGAGTACATCCTCAACCGCAACAGAGGCGGTAACTCCACGAGCGGCAGCGTTTACGGACATCTGAACACCTTTAAGCTTGGTGATCTGACCGTTCAGCTCACCTCGTCCAACGCTCCCGAGACTACCTGCACCATTTCTTACGGCGGCACTCAGCTCGCAACAGGCACAAGCGTGTTTGAGCATCACACCCTGCTCGAGAAGGGCAGCGACGAAGCTAAGGCTGTTGTAGCCGATATGCTCGCAGGATTTGAAAACGGCGGCTTTGCCGATGAAGAGAACAGAATGGAAGAGATCGTCATCATCACCTTCAAGGACGGCAAGGTTACCGTTACCTACGGCGATGTTAACAATGCCGAGCTTCGCACCGTAGTCGAGGCTGAAATCGCTGACGCTGACTTCTCCGATGCTACTTTGGAGCTTGCTGTTGCTGAGAGAAAGAATGACGGTTCTGTTCTTCACAGCTTCACCGGTACTTATAACGGCGACGCCACTCAGGGTGGCTCCGGCTCCGAGGGTGGCTCCGGCTCCGAGGGCGGCTCCGGCTCTGAGGGTGGCTCCGGCTCCGAGGGCGGCGAAGGCTCCGAGGGCGGCGAAGGCGACGTAGTTATCGAGCCTTCTGTTGTTACCTTCAACGCTACCAAGGGCACCGTAACTACCGCTACCGCTACAACCAACGAGGAAGGCAAGCTTGCTACTCTGCCCACTCCCACCTATACCGGCGCAGGCACCTTTGTCTTTGAAGGCTGGTACACCGCTGAAGCAGGCGGCACCAAGGTTACCGTCGACACCGTGTTCACCGAGGACACCACTGTTTATGCTCAGTGGACCCGCACCCTGACCACCACTGCTATGGACGGCTTTGATAAGGCTATCTGCAATCTTCCCGAGGAGGATATGCCTTGGAACGCATCAGGTTCCGGCCTCTTCAAGACCAGCGGTCACGGCTACGGCCTTGTTGTAGGAAATCAGGCTGCCTTTGGTCTTACCGCTGAGCTTGGAACCTACGACATCGACAGCTACTTCAAGGTAGACTTCGATCTTTGGTACAAGAATAAGAAGGTCGCAGACGGCTGTGTCGCAGGCGTCGAGTTCCAGATCGTCAGCATCGGTGATCTTGTTATCACCTTCACCCGTTCTCCTGCCAATATCGATGATAAGGCAGGCAGAAACCTCTATCTCCAGTCGGTAACCTATAAGGGACAGGAGGTCGAGCTTATCGGCGATAAGAACTTCAGCTCGGATTGCACCGTTCAGTATGAGCACAACGATGAGTTCGTCATCAATAACGCTAACGTTGAGTTCTCCAAGTTCCTTGAGGACAATATGATCCGCAAGGCCTGGATGTTCAACAACAACGCTTGGCCGAACAACCTCCTCGCTGTTGAGGTTACCTATGATGCAGGCATGCTGACCATCAAGAACACTTCCGGCACCGTCACCAACTCTGTTGCTGCCGATCTTACCAAGGTTGCAGGCTTCGACGTAAAGACTGCCTTCAACAACTCTAAGGTCACCGCAAGAGCAGAGGCTACCGATGCACGCGGCGCCTTCGTAAGCATCATCTCCGACTTCCACGGCGCTTATGAGAAGGTTGCTGCTCAGGGCGGCGAAGGTTCTGGATCCGGTTCCGGCACCGGCAACGGCGGCTCCAACGCTCCTCAGACCGGTGACAACCGCAACCTTGTTCTCCCGATCTGCGTAGCTCTTGCTTCCGTAGCAGTTGCAGGCGCAACCCTTATCCGCAGAAAGCGTGCCTGATCATAACTGATTAGTTCAAACTTAATGCAATAAACGAAAGAGCTTCTAAGGGCTTCCTTAGAGGCTCTTTTTGTTGCGTGTTTAACTGTGAAAAACGCGCCGAAATTTATTAAAAACCGTGACAAAATGCGTTTAATTTGTTAAAATTAACAAAAACCAAGGCTCGCTTTAGTGTAGATGTCTGAATATTTTTTAGGAGGTTGATTTTTTGATCATCTTCTTTTATAATTACTATGTCTAATGACGGGGTGTGTCCGTCATCTTGGACACATCTCTAAAAATATTTTTAAGGAGGAACACACAATGACAAAGAAAATCCTAAGTCTTTTCTGTGCATTGGCAATTCTTGTGACGATGATCTCGGTCGCCGCTTTTTCTGCCAGCGCAGAGGAGAACGGCACCTTTGCCGGTTTTGGTGATGCTAATGTCACTTATGGTGATGACACCAACAGTGGCCAGTTCACCTCGGACACCTACGGGGACGGTATATTCCCGTTGCAGACCACTGCCGATGTTTCTTTCGATGAGAACTACAACATTGGCGACAGCTTCTCTCTCTCGTTCTACTATGCTACCGGTTACCACGGTTCTGCTGCAAAACAGTTCGAGCTTACCTTTGAGCTGGGAGATCTGAAGGTTTACGTCTACAGCAGCGGCAATTTGCCTTACGAGACCTATGAGGTCTACTACGGAGACACCCTTCTGGGTACCGACGCAGGCAATTGGGGCCACTATGTACAAAGCAGCGCAGGTGTTATTCCCGCCATCTATGAGGATATGGGCAAGACCGCTCCGAACGATAGCGATGTAGGTCTGTACCACAAGGTTGTAACCTGCGCCTATGAAAACGATACCATCACCGTTACCATTGGTAAGGAAGGTTCTACTACCGCCATTAAGACCATCACCGGCACTGTTGCCGATGCTGATTTCTCTGACGCCGCAATGACCTTCGCCGCTAAGGAGGACGGTTGGCGTCCCGCTATGATGTACAAACTCTCGGGTACCTATGCTAAGGCTTCTACCGGCGGCGAGGGTGGCGAGGGGGACGATGGCGACGATAGAGAGGGCACCGCTCTCAATCTCCTCGGCTCTGACGTTCTCGAGAACTGGGAGCTGACCAAAATGGCCAACGCTAACGGCGATTATATCGCCTCTGCTGATACCGGCATCATCGATATGACCAAGTGCTCCACCAAGGTCGAGGGCTGGACCGGCCTGCTCAACGCCGGAAGAATCTGGCAGAAGAACACTGCCGAATTCACCTACGGTGAGAAGGTTAGCCTGACCGACGACTTCGAGATTTTGACCACCGGCTATATGTATGCTGAGTGGGGCGGCGCCATCAGCGGTGATAACCCCGTAGGAGGTTACTATGACATCGCTCTCGGTGAATATGCTCTCCGTGTACAGATGAATCCCAGCCGTTCCAGCACAGCCGATCGCGCCAAGTTTGACATCATTCTGCTCAAGGGCGGCGAAGTTATCGGTACATCTACCGGCACTACCGGTGATTACTGGGTAACCATTGGCGAG
>JAZQID010000133.1:0-13575 GCA_045540915.1 Acutalibacteraceae bacterium | reverse complement strand
TCTTCCTAAGACCGCTTGGCCTCCGACTTCGTTATATCAGCGTCAAACCCAAGTGCACGCGCTGCCTTTGCTTCCATTTCGAGCATCTTCATTTGTTCGCTATCGGTTGCGTAAACGAATGCATCGTGGTGTTTTATTTCCTTAATATCCAACGCCTTACTTATAGAAAAGGCTCTCTTGATTGCGTCCTGATTAGCGTTAGCATACTGAGATGCCTTTTCAATGCCCTGTTGTTTTATAAGCCGGTTGTATATTAAGCCGTGCTGTGAGGTCAGCTTGGCAGTCGAATGTGCAGAGGTGCCCGACATCACTTTGTTGGCATCGATTATAACAATATCCTTTACGCCTCTCTCCAAAAGTTCATAGGCGCACAGCAGACCGCATAGGCCGCCTCCTACTATCAGCACGTCACAGTTTATATTTTCTTTCTGTTCTTCAAATGACGGCAATTTTACCTCTTGCCAATATGAAGGGTACACCATAAATCAACACTCCGTTGTTTTAATTGATATTATTCTTTACCGCATCCAATGGGATTATGTCTATATTTTGAATATGGCATCGTCATAATATGTATTGACTTCAGGAATTTAGTGTGTTAAAATATAGGTAAACGTAGGGAGGTTTTCTTATGGCTAAGATTAAGGATGAAAGCATTGATAAGTTGCTCGAGGGTATTCTGACCCTTGAAACAGTTGATGAATGTTATAAGTTTTTCAAGGATCTTTGCACCGTTCGCGAGTTAAAGTCTATGGCTCAGCGTTTTGCTGTTGCGCGTCTTTTGACCGAGAAGTGTGTTTATAACGATATCGTCAGCACCACCGGTGCAAGCACCGCAACCATCAGCCGTGTAAACCGTTCTTTAAGCGACGGCGACGATGGATATTCGCTTGTCTTCGAGCGTATCGACAGCAAGAAGAAGTAAGAGATGGCGTACAACGATTTCGCATCGGTCTATGACCGCTTGATGTCGGATTGCGATTATTCCGCCCGCGCAGATTATCTGCTCGGGCTTTTTCGTCGAAATGCCTCTGAACCGAAGCTGATGCTTGACCTTGCTTGCGGAACCGGCTCGCTTGCCATCGAGATGATAAAGCGCGGTGTCGATGTGATCGGCGTTGATCCGTCAGCCGAGATGCTTAACATCGCTAAAAGTAAGGCGGTAGAAAACAACGTTGACCTGCTTTGCCTCTGTCAGAGCGGGGAAGAGCTTGACCTTTTCGGCACCGTCGATTCTGCCGTTTGCACGCTGGATAGCATCAATCACATCTGTGATTATGATGAGTTAAAGGCTACCTTTGCAAAGGTAAGCCTGTTTCTTGAGTCCAACGGTCTCTTTATATTTGACGTAAACACTGAGTATAAGCATGAAAATATCCTTGCCGACAACACATTTGTGATTGAAGATGAAGATGTTTTCTGCGTGTGGCAAAATATGACCGATATGCCGTATGCGACCGTTGTTTTGGACGTTTTTACTGAACACGATGGCTTATACGAGCGTTTTAACGAGGAGTTTGAGGAGAGGGCTTACTCGGTTGAGGAATTAACTGACGCCTTGCGTGAAGCGGGATTTGAGGTCGTTGAAATATTAGGGGATATGACTCTGAATGCTCCGCAAAATGATTGCGAGAGAATGATTTTTGTTACAAGGAAGATGAATTAAATGGGAAGATTGATTCGATGCATTACCGATGACGGCTGTGTCGTAGCGATGGCCGTTGATACTACTGATATAGTAAACACAGCCGCTGAACTGCACACAACATCTGCGGTGGTTTCTGCCGCGTTGGGCAGGCTTTTGACCGCCGCCGCTATGATGGGACATCAGCTGAAAGGGGAGGATGACTCTCTTACGCTGAGGATTGCAGGTGACGGACCTGTTCAAGCAATCGTTGCGGTTGCCGATTCCAAGGGTAACGTCAAGGGCTATCCCGTTAATCCCGTTGTTGAGATCCCTCTTAATGCAAAGGGTAAGCTCGATGTTTCGGGTGCTATCGGTGAGGGTAAGCTGTACGTGCTAAAGGACCTCGGCCTTAAGGAGCCCTATAATGGCGTAATTCCGCTTGTTTCGGGTGAGATTGCCGAGGACATTACTGCATACTTCGCTGTAAGCGAGCAGATCCCGACCGTTTGTGCCCTTGGTGTGCTTGTAAACCCAGACCTGACAATTCAAAAGGCGGGTGGATTGCTTATTCAGCTTTTGCCGAGTGCCGATGAGGGTATCATCAGCAGGGTCGAGAGCAGTATCAAGGATATGCGTCCGATCACTGTTAATATGGCCAACGGAATGAGCCTTGAGGATATCGTCAAGGATGCCCTTAAGGAATTTAATGTCGAAGTGCTTGACGAGGATAATGTTGAGTACAAATGCGGATGCTCGCGTGAGCGTACGTTGAAGGTGCTGAAATCCATTGGTAAAGAAGAACTTGAGAAACTTGCCGAGGAACAGGATGACACAGAGGTGTGCTGTCATTTTTGCAATAAAAAGTATCGCTTTTCATCCAACGACATTAAAAAAATAATATTCTAAAAAATTTTCGAAAAAAGGGTTGACAATTCCTGCTCGATGTTGTATTATATCATTCGTCGCCGGTCGATATGATGCTTCAGACGGCAGCTTTTCGGGAGCATAGCTCAGCTGGGAGAGCACCTGCCTTACAAGCAGGGGGTCACAGGTTCGAGCCCTGTTGTTCCCACCATTAGTGGCCTGGTAGTTCAGCTGGTTAGAACGCTAGCCTGTCACGCTAGAGGTCGTGGGTTCGAGCCCCATCCAGGTCGCCAATTTGCCTCTGTAGCTCAGTCGGTAGAGCAGAGGACTGAAAATCCTCGTGTCATTGGTTCGATTCCGATCGGAGGCACCATATTTGCGGATTTAGCTCATCCGGTAGAGCGCCACCTTGCCAAGGTGGAGGTAGCGAGTTCGAGCCTCGTAATCCGCTCCAAACAAAAAACCATCCACTCTTGTGGGTGGTTTTTTGTTGCTTTGTTGATTATTTTCCCTGATTTTGCTCAAAAATCAAATTGATACCAACATATTTGCAGTAATAATGTAAATTCACTTGAAAGTTTGCCGGAATTCTATTATAATGTAATGAGTAATGCGTTAGGAGATAATTATGCTTATTGATTTGATTAGAGATATGATGGATCCGACACAGTCGGTGTCCTTCGCCTCGTTGGTTATTGGTGTTCTGTCCTCCTTGTTTGTTGTCTTTTGCACGTTGCCTATACACGAATTCGCCCACGCCTATGCCGCGCATAAGCTCGGTGACAACACCGCTAAATATTACGGCAGACTGACCTTGAATCCTTTTGCACATATTGATTGGTTTGGCGCTGTTTTAATCATCCTTTTCGGCTTTGGATTTGCAAAGCCGGTCCCCGTTGATCAACGCAATTTTGACCGTCCAAAGAGAGATATGGCTATCGTTGGACTTGCCGGTCCGCTTGCAAACATAATAGTTGCCTTCTTTAGTTTTCTTTTGTCAAGTCTTTCAGCTCTTTTGTTAATTCGATTTGAACTTGAATTCCTTTATTATGTCCATTTGTTCTTCTATTTCGCCGGATATATCAATATCACTCTTGCGGCTTTCAACTTGATTCCCGTACCGCCGTTCGATGGCTCAAGGATATTGTTTGCTGTGCTGCCAAATAGGATCTATTACAACATTCAGCAGTATGAGAGGTATATTTACTACGCAGTTCTGGTGTTGGTTGCTTTTGGCGCCTTTACCATCCCGACACAGATCATAGCTAACTTTTTGATGAGCATCTGCACGTTTATTATTGACAAAATATTTTATCTCTTTATTTGAAGGTAAAAAGATATGGAAGTAATATCCTATAAACTGGAGGCGTTTGAGGGGCCGCTTGACCTGTTGCTGTCCCTGATCTCCAAGAATAAATTGAATATTTACGATATAAACGTTTCTGAGCTACTTGAGCAATATATGGAGCAGATCGAAACGATGAAGGAAAACCGTATGGAGATCGCCAGCGAATTTCTCGAGATGGCTGCACGGCTCGTTTATATCAAGACCTTGATGCTCCTGCCTAAGCACGATGAGGGCGAGCAACTCAAAAAGGAGCTTACCGGTGAACTGCTTGAGTATCAGGTGTGCAAGGAAATGGCCGCAAAGCTGTCGACGATGACCGATGGATTTCAGCGCTTTGTGCGAGGTCCGATGAAGATCGAAGCAGACAAGCTTTACAAGCGCACCCATGATGCAAGCGAGCTTGTTGATGCCTATTTCTCGGCTGTCGGACGCGGAATGAGACGCTTGCCGCCGCCTGCTGAGTCCTTTACTCCGCTTGTTGCGAGGAAGATAGTTTCCGTTTCGAGCAGGGTCGTCCATATTTTGCGCGGATTACGTGCAAAGAGCAGGATAAAGTTTCACTCGCTGTTTGACCACGCCGAGAGCCGTAGTGAGCTTGTAGCGACCTTTCTCGCTGTGTTGGAGCTTGTTAAGGCCAAGCGTGTTCACGTCAGCGGTGAGAAAGAAAATATGACCGTTTCGGTCTACAGTAAGGAGGATGTTCATGAGTGATTCGTCGTTGCGCCAATCGGTTGAGGCGCTGATATTTGCGTCGGGCGAACCGCTTTTGCGCTCCAAAATTTGCGAAATCCTTTCCTGCACCGAAAAGGAAGCAGAAGAAGCGGTCAATGAGCTGAACGATATCTATAAAAGCCGCGAGAGTGCTCTTTCGATTATTGCACTTGACGACTGCTGGCAGATGACCACCCTGCATAAGTTTGCGCCCGATATACGCAGAATGCTTGAGATCTTGCGTAACACGCCTCTTTCGTCTGCTGCATTTGAGGTGCTTGCGGTGGTCGCATACAATCAGCCTGTTACCAAGTCATTCATTGAGCAGGTGAGGGGAGTCGATTGCTCGGGCGTTGTTTCCTCCTTGGTCGAAAAGGGCTTGATCGAGGAAAAAGGACGGCTTGAATTGCCCGGTCGGCCTCTTATCTACGGCACAACAAAGCAGTTTTTGCGCTGTTTTGAGTTAAAAAGTCTTGAAGACCTACCTGAGCTTCCAAAAAAAGATGAGGCAGAGGTTATAACTGAACAAAATGAAAACACAGAAGAGGGTGTATCAAATGAGTGAGAACGCAATCAAGGGAATTATGGATGTTACAATGGAAAAGATTCGTGCTATGGTTGATGCTGACACCATCGTTGGCGATGCCATCAATCTGCCGAACGACATTACTATCCTGCCTGTTTCAAAGGTTTCCTTCGGTTTTGCTTCGGGCGGTTCCGATCTGCCGAGTAAATCTCAGTCGGGCTGCTTCGTCGGCGGTTCAGGCGCAGGCGTAACCATTTCTCCTGCAGCCTTCATCGTAGTCAAAGGCACCGATGTTCGCCTTCTGCAGATAAATCCCCATCCCGATGCCGCTGATAAGGCTATATCGATGGTTCCTGAACTTATCGATCGCATCAGCGAATTATTCAAAAAGGATAAGGAAATCTCGGAATAAAGCAAGTTCTTAGGCCGTTGCGCATATTATTGTGCAGGCGGCCTTTGACCGCCTTATGATAAAGGCGGTGTTGTTGTGAAGAGGTTGCTTTCTGTTTTTGTTGCGGTTTTGGTTGTCACAAACTTATTATTTATTAATGCAAATGCAGTTGAGCCGATGCCAAACGTGTCTGCACACCACGCGGTAGTTGTAGAGCGGGTGTCGGGTCGAATTATCGGCGGATATCGTGAGCACGAGCGCGCGAGTATGGCAAGTACAACCAAGATTATGACGGCGCTTTTGCTGTGCGAGAATTGTGATTTGGATGATACAGCTGTCGTTACCAAGGAAATGATCAGCGTTGAAGGCTCGTCAATGGGCCTTATGCCCGGAGACACGGTTCACTACCGTGACCTGCTATACGGAATGATGCTTGCTTCGGGAAACGATGCCGCAAATTCAACTGCAATTCTGATCGCAGGCTCTATTGAAGCCTTTGCCATAATGATGAACGAGCGCGCAGAGCGAATCGGTATGAAAAATACCCACTTTGTAACTCCGTCGGGACTTGATGACGAGGAGCATTATTCTACCGCATACGATATGGCATTGCTTGCCTGTGAAGCTCTCAAAAACGAGGATTTGGCCAAGGCGGTCTCAAGCCGTTCTGCGCGGCTTGAATACGGAAATCCGCCTTATAAACGCACGCTGACCAATCATAACAAGCTCCTTGCTTATTACCCTTATTGCGACGGGGTAAAGACCGGATTTACTAAAAAATCAGGCCGTTGCCTTGTCAGCAGCGCAACCAAGGATGGAGCAGGAGTGGTCGTTGTGACCCTAAACGACCCGAACGATTGGCACGACCACGAACAGCTGCTTAATTACGGCCTGCGTCAGCTTGAAACACGCGAGTTGAAGGTTCCTGATTTGCCTGAAGTTGCGGTTATGGGTGGTAAAAAGGATCGTTTATCCCTGACAACGAATGCGGTATCCGTTTCACTGTTACCCGAGGATTTTGAAAGGATTTCGTGTGAAATAGAGTTGACACCGTCGGTATTTGCTCCGATCAAGGCTAATGAGCCTGTTGGATCGGTGGTATACCGCCTCTCAGATATAGTGCTTGCACGGGCTGAGATATTTGCGGCTCATTCGGTTGATAATGAAAAAAGCACAGTAAATAAAGATTACGTATATTGGATTCGCCAGTTGCTTGGCGCAAAGTGAGGAATTTTATGGCAAATGAAATGCGTCTGCAGAAATTTTTATCCGAATGCGGTGTTGCATCCCGCAGAAAGTCGGAGGAATTGATAATCTCCCGAGTTGTAAAGGTCAACGGCAGGGTCGCTCAGCTTGGAGATAAGGTCGATCCGCATAGGGATAGGGTTACCGTTCACGGAAAACCTGTCAAACAGGTGAAGGAAAAGGTGTACCTGATGCTTCACAAACCGCGCGGATTTGTTACTACAATGTCAGATGAGCAGGGCAGGCGTTGCGTTGCCGATCTCGTCAAGGACGCACCTGCAAAGGTTTATCCCGTCGGAAGACTTGACCGCGATTCCGAGGGTCTGCTTTTGATGACAAATGACGGCGATTTTTCCAACCGGATGATGCATCCGCGCTCAGAGGTGTCTAAAACCTACCGAGTGACCGTTCGTCCGCCTGTTACCGATGATATGCTCAGCGAGTTGATGAGCGGAATTGTTCTTGATGGACGCAGAACGGCTCCTTGCACCGTTGAGATCATCGAAAAGGATGATACGCGTGTCGTCTTAAGATTTGTTATTCACGAGGGCAGAAATCGCGAGATCAGGCGTATGTGCGAGGCGGTTAACCTTGAAGTCGTCCGTCTAAAGCGTGTTGCGATTGATACCTTGAAGCTTGGTATGCTTCAGCAGGGAAAATGGCGAGAACTGACCGAACAGGAGGTCAAACGACTCATAATCTCCGCTACAAAAACGGAATTCAATCAGGATCAAGGAGATGCAAACCGTGGTAAACGTAAGACCCGTACAAAGTGATGAAGAGATCGTAGGTCTTTTCAAAGAGCATAATATCGAATTGTGTCAAGGCGCTATGGCGATGATTGCCATAGAGAAGGGAACCCAAGTTGGTTCGGCCGTTTTTCAGCTTCTCAACGGAGAATTGACCCTTTTATCTGTTGATTATCCTGAGAAGGATTATGTTTTGTGTGATTTAATTTCACGCGGAGTTATGAATTACGGTGTGAATAGGGGAGTGCTATATTGCAATCTCGGTGAAAAGGCTCCCAAGGCCGAGTTTTTGATGCTTGGATTCATTAAAGATATGTCAGAAACATCGGTAAACATTATCAGAACTTTTACAATGTGTACTCACTGTAAATCCAATAAAAATAATCTGTAATTTATTTAAGAAAATACTTGATTTTTCGATATTGGTGTGTTATTATAGACCAAGCGTCTTTTCGACATTAAGAACACGGAGGTAAAATGATGGTTGTTCTGCAATATATTTTGGGTTCGCTTGTTTTGATCGTTTCTGCTGCTATTATATTTGCTATTCTTATGCAGGAAGGCCGTCGTGCCGGTATTAACGGTGCTATTTCCGGCGGAGCTGATACCTTCCTTTCTAAGAACAAGGCTCGTTCGGCTGAGGCGTTTCTGTCCCGTTGGACTAAGTACATCACCGTTGCGCTGTTTGTGCTTGTTCTTGTGATCAACGTTATTTCTATCGTTGCTGCAAACACTGCAAAATAACTAACACGCAGCACAAAAGTGCTGCTCAATATCCGGGTGTGGCTCAGTTTGGTAGAGCGCTTGAATGGGGTTCAAGAGGCCGCTGGTTCGACTCCAGTCACTCGGACCAAAACCCTCAGGAAATATCCTGAGGGTTTTTATTATAGAGAGGTTTGTTAAATATTTAACAGATAGAGAGGGGGATCTCAGTTAAGATTAAATTGTAACTATTTAGTTGTGTGTTGCACTGTGGATCAAGGTAAGGCGAGATCATAAAGCATTGACAGGTGACGAGTATAATATTATAAATATGAAAATGAGTTTGTGTTTATATCATTATATATAAAAATTAAAATCTGCTCAGTTTTTTTCAATTGATGATTTGTTCAATCGGGAATACGCTATTCGATTGTACAAGAATGAAAAACCGATAATACAATAAATAGTCAATGGTGTAGGAGTTAAATAAGTTGTTGTTGAACAATAATTCGATTGACTTGTTGATTTTGTTGTGATAAAATAAATTAAAATAATTATTGAGCGGTATCAATGGTTATCTAGACAAACAGGCGTATCTGTTTTGCGTCTATGACAATGATGAGTGTTCAAATTCAAGCGGGGATGACCCGCTGAAAAAAATACACGGAATTATACAAAATGAGTATTTTGTATAATTCAGGGGAGAGAATTTTTAATAAGGAGGTAGAATTGTGGATCATTCTGAGTTTTTGGCCCTTCCTGAGATCGTTCGTGATTATGTCACATATACCGAAACTGTTAAAGGCCGATCGGGTCACACTGTTGACGAATATGTTTCGGACCTTAAGACCTTCTTCCGTTATATTAAGTTGTATCGCGGAATCGTTTCACGAGACACTGAGTTCAATGAAATTGCCATCAACGACATTGACGTTGAATTTTTGCGCTCGGTTACGTTATCTGAAGTTTATGAATTTCTCGTATTCTGCAAGAATGAACGCAATAACAACAGCCTTACCCGTGCGAGAAAATCTTCATCGTTGCGTTCATTCTTTAAGTACCTGACGGTCAAGCGAAACATCCTTGATGTCAACCCAATCGATCAGCTTGATTCGCCAAAAAGCAAGAAAACCTTGCCGAAATACCTTACTCTTGAGCAAAGCATCGATCTGCTTAACAGCGTTTCCGGTGATTATAAAGAGCGCGATTACTGTATATTAACCTTGTTTTTGAACTGTGGATTTCGATTGTCGGAGCTTTGCGGACTGAACGTGACCGATGTTCGCAGTGATAATTCGATCAGAGTATTAGGTAAAGGTAATAAAGAACGAATTGTTTACCTTAACGATGCGTGTGTCGACGCTATCAACAACTACCTCAAGGTCAGACCGGTTGACGGAGTTTCTGCCGACCATAAGAAAGCGTTGTTTTTAAGCAGGCTGAAGAAAAGAATCAGCAGAAAAACTGTCCAACACATTGTATATATGAGCCTTGAGAAGATCGGTCTTGACGGCCAAGGTTACTCGGTGCACAAGCTTCGTCACACGGCCGCAACCTTGATGTATCAGCACGGAAACGTTGATATTCGCGTGCTTAAGGACATTTTAGGCCACGCTGATCTTGGTACGACTCAGATCTACACTCATTTATCTAATGCACAGATAAAAGATGCGGTCGAGTCAAATCCCCTGTCGAATATCAAAGCAAGAAAAACTAAGCAAAACAATGATTCGGAGTAATTATGAATAATACTTTAAAAAATAACGAACGTGTGTTCGAGTTGTTTGAGAAAATTTGTTCGATCCCGCACGGTTCAGGAAATATGGAGAAAATAAGCAAGTTCTGCACCGATTTTGCCGAGAAACTCAATCTTGAATGGTATACCGATGACCTTCATAACGTTATTATCAAAAAACCTGCATCAAACGGATATGAAGATCACAATACTGTGATCTTGCAGGGACATCTTGATATGGTGTGCGAAAAGGATCCTGATGTTGAAATTGATTTTGAAAACGATCCTATCAGCACCCATATAGACGGTGATTTTATAACTGCCGAAGGCACCACTCTCGGCGGTGATAACGGAATTGCCGTTGCAATGATCCTTGCAATTTTGGAAAGCAAAAACCTTGTTCATCCGCCTGTTGAGGCAGTGTTCACAGTTGATGAGGAAACGGGGATGTACGGTGCAATCGGACTTGATACTTCCCTGCTGAACGGTAAAACGCTCATCAATATCGATTCTGAGGAAGAAGGAGTGCTTACCGTTGGTTGTGCAGGCGGTGCAAGGGCAGAAATTGCCCTCCCCCTCTTCCCTGCTCATAATGACAAAAAATGCTATAAAATCATCGTTTCAGGGCTTAATGGCGGTCATTCAGGGGTCGATATCGACAAGGGCGGTCTTAATGCAGATAAGGTTATGGGTGAGCTTTTGGGCTCGCTTGATGAGTATAATATCGTCAGCCTGCAAGGCGGTCTTAAAGATAATGCAATACCTCGTGAATGTGTATGCGTTATTGCGACCGACTCAGACCCGACTGAAAAAATCGAATATTTCCTTGGAAACGTTGACAAAGGCACGGATGACGGCCTGACTATCACTGTTGAACAGGTTGAATTGTCGGATACAGCCTTTGATAATGAAAGCTCAATTAAGCTTGTTGGGCTTTTGAGGGCCGTTCCAAACGGTATTATTTCAATGGACAAACATCTCTCTGAGCTTGTTGAAACCTCCCTTAATCTCGGAATTCTTTCAACCGAAAACAACGTCGCACACCTATCATTCTCCTTGAGAAGCTCGGTTAATTCGGCTAAAAATGCCCTTTCCGACAGGTTGAAATGTATCGCGGATGAATTTGGCGCCGATTACGAGACCCACGGACACTATCCGCCTTGGGAATTCTCTGAAAAGTCGCATCTTCGCGATGTAATGATATCGACTTATAAGGATTTGTATAACAAAGAACCGCAGGTTGTTACTATACACGCAGGACTCGAATGCGGAGTACTGAGTGACAAGATAAAAGGCTTGGATTGTGTCTCCTTTGGACCTGATATGTTCGATATCCACACCTCTCGCGAGCGGTTGTCGATCTCGTCGGTCAAGCGCACATTCAACTACCTTTGCAATGTATTAAGCAATCTTTAGGAGGAAAATATAATGACCAACCGTGTTAAAAAACTGCAGGAAATGCTGACCGACGGCGAGGCTGTGCTCATCGAGAGCGGTGCAAACAGGCTCTATTTTACCGGATTTCATTCGTCAGCCGGCTGTGTTTTTGTGTCTAAAGATAAGGCTGTGTTTTTGATCGATTTTCGTTATTTTGAGAAGGCAAAGCAGGTCGTTACGAGTTGTGATGTAGTGCTTTCAAGCAGAAGTCTCGATGAGATCAAAAATTTGACTGAAATCAGCTCGGTTAAGCGAATTTACATAGAAACACGTTCTGCAAGCGTTGAGCGATATAATCAGCTTAAGAATGCATTTGAGGGCATTGAAGTTTCATCTGACTGCAAAATTGATGATGCTATTACTAAAATGCGCAGTATTAAAAGTGCCGAAGAACTTTCGTATATAAAACTGGCGCAGGAAATGACCGATAAGACCTTTTCCTATATACTCAACAATATTAAAGCAGGTCGAACCGAGCGCGAGGTTATGCTTGATATGGAGTTTTATATGAGAAAGCTTGGAAGTGATGGCGTTTCGTTTGACTTCATTGTGGTTTCGGGCAAAAACTCATCTCTGCCCCACGGTGTTCCATCCGATAAGATTATTGAAATCGGCGACTTTGTTACAATGGACTTCGGTGCAGTCGTCAACGGATACCGCTCTGATATGACGAGAACGGTTGCTGTCGGTAGCGCGTCGGATGAGCAGGTCAAGGTCTATGAAACAGTAAAAAAGGCGCAGTTGGCCGCTCTTGATGCTATTAAAGCAGGCGTTGTATGCCGCGATATCGATAAGGTCGCGCGCGATATTATTTACGGAGCAGGATATGAGGGTTGCTTCGGTCACGGACTCGGTCACAGCGTCGGTATTGAGATCCACGAGGACCCGAGCTTCAGCCCGAGGTGTGATGCTGTGCTGAAATCAGGAACGATAATGACAGTTGAACCCGGAATTTACATCGAGGATAAATTCGGCGTACGCATCGAGGATATGGTCTACGTCACCGATGACGGATGTATTAATATTACAAAGAGCGATAAGGAACTTATTGTCCTATAAAATTAGCATATAAAAAAGGCACCGTACGGTGCCTTTTTTATATGCTAAAACTAATTGCGTGTTTCTATCTCGGCTATCATTTGTACACGCTTTTCATGGCGGTCGCCCATATAATCGGTGTTGAGGAAGATATCAACCATTTCCTCGGCCATAATCTGACCCACAATTCTCGCACCGAAGCAAAGCACGTTTGCGTTATTGTGCTGACGGGTAAGACGGACACACAAGGGATCAGAACAGCAAGCGGCGCGGATTCCGTTGACCTTGTTTGCGGCGATCGACATACCGATACCGGTGCCGCATATCAAAATTCCCTTATCACAGTCGCCGGAAGCAACCTTAACAGCAACCTTCTCTGCGATGTCAGGGTAATCAACACTGTCGTTTGAATCTGTGCCGAAGTTTACGACCTCGTGTCCCTGCTTCTCGAGATAAGCTACAATGTCAAACTTCATTTGAGTTGCGGCGTGGTCGCTTCCGATTGCAATTTTCATAAATATCTCTCCCAAAATTAAAATTCCACTGTTAGTTTGTTTCGTCCGTCGGCAATATATTTGTCATATTGGCCGTTAAGCCAATCGCAGACATCCTTCCAACCTTCAGCATCACCGTTGAATTTAGCAGGTTCCAACTCGTTTGCCGTTGCTTGCGTAAGGACGTCGTAGGCGATTGCAAAAAGTTCCGTATTGCCCTCGTTTCTTTCAAGCCAGACCTGATAACAAAAGGCGTTAGCGCTGATTGAGGTAGCGCCTACAGCACCGGTATATCGATTGCCCTTACTGCTGAAGACGTCGCCGATAAACCATTCAAAAATCGGTATTTTAACCATTTTAAGTGTATCCTCCGATGGCTATTTCAAATAGTCAGAGATGACCCATCCGTATCCGTCATCGATCTTTACAAGCATCCAGCCGTTTTGCTCAGCCACTGCGGTAACCTCTGTGCCGTTTGTCAGCGAGGTCAGTTTGCCATAGGTGGTGCCCGGTCCGCGACGGACATTCAAAGTACCGCTGATGGTGACCGTCTTCTCGATATATTCATCAAACAAGGTGGACGGATAGATATCGATGGTCTTGCAGGAATAGATCGCATCCGACTCGTTTTCGACGTCGATGGGATTTGACGGGGTGAAATTATCCGAACTGTGCAAGGAAGTCGGAGGCCAAGCGGTCTTAGGAAGA
>JAZQID010000132.1:0-8803 GCA_045540915.1 Acutalibacteraceae bacterium | reverse complement strand
TTCACGTGATGCAGGCCATTCAGCTTCGCAGTCTTGACCGCAAGTATTGGGGAGGCGAATAATTTGGATAAAAAACGCGTGCTTGTCGCGATGAGCGGAGGCGTTGACTCCTCGGCTGCTGCGGCAGTTTTGCTCGAAAAGGGCTACGAGGTCGAGGGTGCGATGATGCTCCTTTCCCCCGAAATGAACGAGGGCTCGGTCGAGGACGCGAGAAAGGTTGCCGACAGGCTCGGCATCAAGTTTCACCTTTTCGACCTGCGCGACCGCTTTGCAACAGACGTTATCGAGCCCTTTTGCGATATGTACCTGCAGGGAAAGACCCCAAACCCCTGCGTCATATGTAATAAGCATATAAAATTCGGCGCCTTTTTAGACCGTGCGCTCGAAATGGGCTTTAACCTGATCGCGACCGGCCACTATGCCGACATAAGATGTGAGGACGGTGTCTACCGCCTTTGCCGCACCCAAAGCGACAAGGACCAGACCTACGTCCTGTTTAATATGACCCAACACATTCTGGCCCACACTCTCTTCCCTCTTGCCGAAATTTCGGACAAGAGTGTTGTAAGAAAAATTGCCGCTGACCTCGGCCTTGAGGTGTCGGACAAGCCCGACAGTCAGGAGATATGCTTCGTGCCCGACAAGGATCACGCGAGGTTTATCACCGAGCGCAGAGGCGACCTATCGGTCGAGGGCGACTTCGTCGACCTTGACGGCAAGCCGTTAGGCCGCCACAAAGGGCTCATCAATTACACCGTCGGGCAGAGAAAGGGACTGGGCATCAGCTTCGGCGAGCCCCGGTTCGTCACCCGACTCGATGTCGAAAACAACCGCGTAGTACTCGGCAAAAACGAAGACTGCTTCTCCCCTGTTTTAATGGCCGAGCAGATGAATTACATCTCGGGCAATGCGCCGAGCGAGCCGCTCAGGCTTACCGCAAAGGTAAGATACAGCGCAAAGGACGTGCCCGTCACCCTCTATCCCGACAAGGACAGGGCTCGGATAGTTTTTGACCGACCCGAGCGCGCTATAACGGCGGGTCAGGCGGTTGTCTTATACCACGATGACGAGGTAATCGGTGGCGGCAGTATAGTCTGCGCCTGTGATGAATAATTTGTATGAAAAGAACTCCCTTTGCGACTGCAAAGGGAGTTCTTTGTTATAGTACTTTTTACGCTTCGTAGTCCATACAAACGCGGGTTGCGGTAAAGGGGCGAACCTTGCCGTCGGCCACTGCAACGTGCAGGGGATGTGTCGCGTATCCCTTGAGAGCATCAAAGTCGGTGAAGCTCGAATCGAGCATTACGTCAGCGTTAGAGGTGGGCAGGAAATCGATGTTGACCTTGATGGAGATAAGTCCCTCGATCTGTCCTGCAAGGCCCTCAAGACCCTGCTTGATATCCTCGGCAATCCTTCTCTTTTCATCGGTAGAAAACTCATCTTTCAGTTGCCACAGAATAATATGCTTTACCATTTTAAGCACTCCTTTTACACAATTTCGCCGTCAACTATCAATCGATAGTTGTCCGCAAGTATTTCTTCCACCAGTTCTTTTGAGTCGGTGATAGGCTTATAAAACGCCAATCCTGCCCGACCGAAATTTTGGGCCGAATGAACGTCACCGCCCGAGGTTCCCAAAAGTCCTTTCCTCTCGGCAAAGTCCTTTGCCAACTCGTTTCGGTTTTTAGTTCCATTCTGGTTATTTACCTCCACCCCGTCAAGCAGGGTGGCATCGGGTTCGGTGTCGGGGTCGGGTATATAGGGCGCGATGCGGAATGGGTGGGCGTGGATAACGATACCGCCGTTTTGGTGCACAAAGTCGCTGAGCGGCTTCAGACCGAGCTCACGAAGTTCAGGCTTTGAGACGATCTGCTCAGGGGTCAGGCCGTAGATGAGCACCTCTTTGCCGCGCTGATAGCCCTCCTCGATGCCGAAGAGCACGTTTATCCCCGATTTCTTTCCCAATTCAACTCCGTGACGCCAATCCTCCGCATATTTTTCGACAAATTCCTCCCAAGGAAGCTGTCGGTCGATGCCGGTGTTGCCGTGGTAAAAGTGATTGGTCACCACAAATCCCGCGTACCCCTTTTCCTTAGCGGCGGCCACCATTTCCTCCATCGAGGAAACGCTGCAGGCACTGCAGGGATGGGTATGAAGATGCATTTCATATTTATACAATTCGGAACATCTCCTTGACCGATTTACTCAAGTTCAAACGCACCTGTATAAAGCTGATAATAGGTTCCCTTTTCCTCGATAAGCTTGTCGTGGCTTCCGCGCTCAATGATGCGTCCGTGGTCGAGCACCATAATAACGTCGGAGTTCATAACCGTTGACAAGCGGTGCGCGATAACGAACACCGTACGGCCCTCCATAAGCTTATCCATTCCGCGCTGAACGATGGCTTCGGTACGGGTATCAATGGAGGAGGTCGCCTCGTCGAGTATCATTACAGGCGGATCGGCAACGGCGGCTCGGGCTATGGCGATAAGCTGGCGCTGACCCTGTGACAGATTTGCGCCGTTGTTGGAAAGCTCGGTCTCGTAGCCGTTGGGCAGACGGGTGATGAAGTCGTCGGCGCCTGCCAATTTTGCTGCCTGACGGCATTCCTCGTCGGTGGCATCAAGCTTGCCGTAGCGGATGTTATCCATAACGGTGCCTGTAAACAGGTTGGTCTCCTGCAGAACGATGCCAAGCGAGCGGCGCAGGTCGGACTTCTTTATCTTGTTGATATTTATACCGTCGTAATATATCTTTCCGTCGGCGATATCGTAGAAGCGGTTGATGAGGTTGGTTATAGTGGTCTTGCCCGCGCCCGTTGCGCCGACAAAGGCGACCTTCTGACCCGGCTCGGCATAGACCGACACGTTATGAAGGACGGTCTTGCCTTCGGTATAAGCGAAGTCGACGTCGTTGAGTCGCACGTCACCCTTGAGCAGAGTATAGGTCAGGCTTCCGTCGCCGTGAGGATGCTTCCACGCCCAATGTCCCGTATGCTTTTCGGACTCGGTGACACTGCCGTCGGCGGCAACCTCGGCGTTGACGAGGGTAACGTAGCCGTCGTCGGTCTCGGGCTTCTCATCCATAAGGGCAAAGATACGCTCAGCACCTGCCATACCCATTACGACCGAGTTTATCTGCTGAGAGACCTGATTGACGTTACCGGTAAACTGCTTGGTCATATTCAGGAAGGGCACGATGATATCGATGGTGAAGGCGAGGCCCGAAATGCTGAGGTTGTTTACCCCGAGCAAGAGGAAAAGGCCGCCCACCGTCGCACAAATAACGTAAAGAATGTTACCGATATTGAAGATGATCGGGCCAAGGGAATTGGCATAGGCGTGGGCGCGGTAGCTGTCGGAGAAAAGCTCCTCATTGATCGCGTCAAAGTCCTCATTGACCTGCTCCTCGTGGCAGAACACCTTGACCACCTTTTGACCGTTCATCATCTCCTGCACGAAGCCCTCGGTCTTACCGATGGAGCGCTGCTGACGGATGAAGTACTTTGCACTTCCTCCGCCGATGACCTTTGAGACAAAGAACATCGCAACAACACCTGCAAGCACGATGAGGGTCATCCAGACGCTGTACCATAGCATAATGCTCAGCACCGTCACTACAATGACGCTCGACTGCAGCAGTTGAGGAAGCGACTGGGACACAAGCTGACGCAGGGTGTCGATATCGTTGGTGTAGTGACTCATAATATCGCCGTGCTGATGGGTATCGAAATAGCCTATCGGCAGGTCCTGCATACCGTCGAACATCCTGCAACGCATCTTACTCAAGAAGCCCTGCGTGATGTATGCCATCAACTGTGTATAGAGGGTGATGAGGGCCATTGAAAGCACGTACAGTCCTATCAGTATGGCGACCAAGGGAATTATCTCGCCCTTGGCGACATCCCAGTTGAAATCCTGCCTGTCAAGATGGTCGGTGACCACCGCCATTACCTTCTGCATAAAGATGGCAGGAATTGAAGATACAAGGGCGGTGAAAACGATGCAGACCATCGTTACCGGCACAAGTGCAGGATAGGATTTGAAGAGAAGCTTGACCACCCTGCCGAGAGAGCTGAAGTCGAGCTTGCGAGGTGGCATTTTTGCCATATCGGGCTTACTCATGCTCTTCACCTCCGTTGCTCTGCTGCTGGTATACCTCGCGGTATATCTCGCTGTTCGCCAGCAATTCTTCGTGTGTTCCGACGGCACTCAGGCGGCCGTTATCCATAACCAGTATCATATCGGCATCCTGAACCGAGGACACACGCTGTGCGATGATTATCTTGGTGGTTTCGGGGATATACTGCTTGAAGCCTGCACGAATAAATGCATCGGTCTTGGTGTCGACTGCGCTCGTTGAGTCGTCCAAAATCAGTATCTTCGGCTTCTTCAGCAGGGCTCTTGCGATGCAAAGACGCTGGTTCTGTCCGCCCGAAACGTTGGTTCCGCCCTGCTCGATGTAGGTATCGTAGCCTTCGGGGAAGCTTTGGACGAACTCGTCGGCCTGAGCCAGCTTGCAAGCCTCGATAAGCTCTTCGTCGGTGGCGTTTTCGTTACCCCAACGCAAGTTTTCCTTGATGGTGCCGGAGAAGAGCAAATTCTTCTGCAGCACCATTGCAACGGCACCGCGAAGGGTGTTGAGGTCGTACTCGCGGACATCGACTCCGCCGACACGGACCGCTCCCTCGGTGACGTCGTAAAGACGGGCGATAAGTTGAACAAGGGTGGTCTTACTCGAGCCTGTTCCGCCGAGAATTCCCACCGTCATACCCGACTTGATATCGAGGTTGACGTCCTCAAGGGCATACTTCTTGGCCTTTTTGTTGTACTTAAAGCATACGTTATCAAATTCAATCGAGCCGTCGGCCACCTCGTAAACGGGGTTTTCGGGGTTGACGAGGGTAGGCTCCTCGCTGAGCACCTCGAAAATTCGCTTAAAGGACTCGGCCGACATAGTCATCATTACGTATATCATCGAGATCATCATCAGCTGCATAAGTATCTGCATGCCGTAGGTCAGCATAGCGGTCATTTCGCCGACGTTTATCAGTTGGCCCTGATTGGTGATGATGAGCTTTGAGCCGACGATGAGCACGAAGGCCATATTAAAGTAGAGGCATATCTGCATCAAGGGGTTGTTGAGGGCGACGATACGCTCGGCACGGGTGAAATCGGCGCGAATATCGTCGGACGCCTTCTCAAACTTCGCCTTTTCAAACTGCTCGCGCGAAAATCCCTTTACCACGCGCATAGCCCTGACGTTCTCCTCGATCGATTCGTTGAGTCGGTCATATTTCTTAAAGACGCGGCGGAAGGCAGGCATAGCGAACCTGCCGACGAGGTAGAGACCCACCGCCAGCACGGGAATTATTACCACGAAGGAAGTAGCAAGTGCACCGCCCATAATGTAGGCCATAATGATAGAGAATATCAGCATCAGCGGGGCACGGATAGCGATACGAATAGCCATCATATATGCCATTTGTGCGTTGTTGATGTCGGTGGTCATACGGGTGACCAGCGAGGATGAAGAGAACTTATCGATATTTTCAAAGGAATAGGTCTGGATCCTGTGAAAAACATCTCTTCTCAGGTTTTTGGCAAAGCCCGACGATGCCTTTGCAGAGGTAAAGCCGGCCGCACCCGCACAGACAAGCGACAGTATCGCCATTCCGACGAGCAAGAGGCCTGTCCTCAAAAGCTGGGTCATATCACCCGACTGGGTCTGCAGGCGGTTAACGAGGTCGGCCGTGATAAACGGAATGAAACACTCGATAATGGCTTCCAAGGCAATAAACAAAATTGTCAACAAGGTCGGTCTCTTGTATTCCCCGATGCAGCTTGTTATCTTTTTTATCATTACACTGCTCCCTTTCATTAAAATCATACGCACATTTATTAACTGTTATACAAATAAGTATTATACCCCTGTTTCACACAAAGGTCAATAGTTGCCAAGGGCAATTTTGGCATTTTTTATGAAGAAAAACAGAGAAGAACGGCACGGAAATCTTTATCGTTTCCGTGCCGTTTGTTTGATTTTATTATCCCCTAAATCTCGCCTTAGTCGGCCGATGCAGTCGCCTCGGATGAGGTGGCTTCAGAGGTTGCAGGCTGTGATGTTACGGGGGTTGATGAAGTATCGGGTGCCGATGAACTCGTCGGTGCAGACGGAGTCGGCGTTGTCGAGGTGGTCGGTGACGGATCGGGATCGGAGCCGCCGAGCACCTTGCCGCCCTTATGCTCGGTGCATACGGGTGCATAATCCTTCTTGTAGTAACCCCATGCTACGCCCTCGGTACATTTATCGGTAGCCAATCCGCCGCTTACCAAGCAGTAACGCGCGTGCTTGACGGTCGAGCAGGTCGGGTAAGACTTCTTGGCAAGTCCCTCGTGGAGTCCCTGCATAACCGGCTTCCACAGGTTAAGAGCAGGGTTGCCGCCGGTGGACATACTTGCCATATTGAAGGGTATGTCGCAACCGAACCAGCAGCTTGCTACGTAATAGGGCGTGCCGCCCGCAAACCAGCGGTCCTTGTTATCGTTGGTAGTACCCGTCTTACCGAATATCTCCCATCCGCCGAAGGCAGCCGCACCGCCGGTACCACCCGAAACGACCGTCTGCATCATCTTGTTCATAATGTAAGAAGTCTCTTCGCTGATGGCCTGAATGGGCTCGTTGTCATATTCGAGCACCGTTTTGTTGCTCTGGTCCTTAATGACGGTGTAAAGGGTGGGCTCGTAGTAGAGTCCACCGTTGCCGAAGGTGGCGTAGGCCGCAGCCTCCTCAACGGTGGTAAGTCCGTAGGTGGAACCGCCCAGAGCAAGCTGGGAAAGTCCGATATCGGAGTAGGTCTTTCCGTCGATGACGGTCGACTCGACAAGGGTAGTAATACCGAAGTTATTGGTAACGAAGTTGAACAGGTCGGTGGGATTATTATACTTGAGGTAGACACGGGCGGCGACAAGGTTGTAGGATTTTTGGATAGCCCTGTGGATAGGCTCCTTGGCGCTCGTAAATCCGCCTGAGTTCTTAAACCTTACTCCTCCGACGGTAAGAGTAGTATTATCGATCATCGTCGAATAGGTGATGACGTTGTTTTCAAGTGCAGGTGCGTATACGCCGATGGGCTTCATCGATGAGCCCGGCTGACGAGGTGCGGAATAGGCGCGGTTAAGGTCGCGCTTGCCCGTCTTTTCACCGCGACCGCCCGCAATTGCGACAACATGGCCCTCATAGTCCATAACGGTGATTGCACCCTGCGCCTTCTGCTTGGTGCCGTAGACCTGTGCAAAGGATTTGTCGTTGGTAAAGACCGAATCGACCACCGCCTGTGCGTCGGTGTCGAGGGTTGCGTATATCTTGAGTCCTCCGCGATAGACCTTATTCTCGGCGCCCTCTTTGGAGATGCCCTGCTCTTCCATAAGGTCCTCTACGACCTGCTCGATAAGGGCATCGGTAAACCAGGAATAAGCGTCCGAGGTCTTCTTTTCCTCGCCCTCATCGGTCGTCTCAGTCTTGGAGTGCTTGCCGACGATGGTGATCTTCTGGGCTAACGCCTCGTCCCTCTCCTGCTTGCTGATTCCGCGCTCACCGTTGTAGATCGACTCGATATTGTGCATATTCTTGATGATCCACTCACGGCGGGTTTTGTTGTTTTCAGGCTTGGTAACGGGATCGTAGCCCGAGGGGGATTTGGTGATAGCGGCGATGGTTGCCGCTTCCGCAACGGTCAGGTCAGAGGCACTCTTGCCGAAATAGTAGTTGGCGGCCGCCTCAATTCCGTAGCAGTTGTTGCCAAGATAGATAACGTTGAGGTAGCACTCGAGAATGGTATCCTTAGCGTAGACGCTCTCGACGTTACGCGCGCGCATTATCTCGCGGATCTTACGCATTGCTGACTTTTCATCATCGGCGGTAAGATTCTTGACAAGCTGCTGGGTAATGGTCGAGCCGCCCTGCTCAGTCTCCCAGAAATGCAGGAAAAGGTTGGCAAAGGAGCCGATGGTACGCTTCCAGTCCACTCCCTTATGCTTATAAAATCGCTCGTCCTCGGCCGCGATAAAGGCGTCGATGACGTTCTGATCCATATCATTGATGCCGACCCAAGTCCTGTTCTCATAATACAGTTCCTGATATTCCAGCCACTTGGTCTGGGGATCGCCGGCACTCTGCGGCACGTAGGACTGATCCTCAACATAGATGGTGGTGGTGTAGTTGAGGGTCAGGTCATACAGGTCGTAGTCCATCGTATCGTCGACAAAGCCGAAGACGTACACAGCAAAAGATGACACAACGATACATCCGACGATTATCATTACCAAAAAAGCAGTCAAAGCGACCTTACCCACACGCTTGAGGGTCTTTTTAAGCTTGGACGGCTCTTGGTCAGAGTAGTCGTCATCATCGTAATCGACTATATGAGGTGCCGAACTGGAGAGGTTCTCCATTTCCTCGTCAGGTCCGCTGTGCATAAAGCTCGTACGGTGGCTGTCGCTGAAGAGGTCGTTGGAGCTGTCGATGCCGAACATATCGGTCACGTCAGGGCGGTCGGCAGTATCCTCGGCAGGAGCATACACATTCTCGACCGGTTCAAAGGCCTGCTCCGCTGACCTGTCGGTGCCCGAGTTGCTCATCAGCTCGTTATCGTTGGCGCCGATATGAAGCTCGGGGAAAAAGTCGGTCTCGACGGTTTTTCGAGCCGTCCTGTCGACTCCTCTTGTGCGGTCGACTGAGCGAGATGAGGTGCGGTCGACATTACCCGAACGGTCAACTCCGCCTGTGCGGTCGACCGAGCGAG
>JAZQID010000131.1:0-5909 GCA_045540915.1 Acutalibacteraceae bacterium | reverse complement strand
ACTAACTGTAGATTGAGTCAGCTTCTTGAGAAGACCACCAACGGCGTTGTTACCAAGTATGTATACGGTTTGGGTCTTATCGGTGAGGAATGTGACGGTACGTTCAAGACCTACCACTTTGATTCGCGCGGTAGTACTGTTGCAATTACTGACATCAGCGGTAATGTGACCGATGCCTTTACGTATGATACTTACGGAAATTTGGTGAGCCGTTGCGGATCAAGTGAGGTTATCTTCGGTTATAACGGCAGAGATGGCGTAGTCACCGACAAGAACGGTCTCATTTATATGAGAGCAAGGTATTACTCGCCTGAAATGAGACGGTTTGTCAACGCGGATATCCTGCACGGTGCGATCTCCGACTCCACCTCCCTCAACCGTTACTCATACGTCAACGGCAACCCCGTTTCCTTCGTGGATCCATTCGGGTTGAGTAAAGAAAGATCCTCTACTGATAATCGACAAAGAATCAAAAATGTCTTAGATTCAGTTAATATTTTCCTTAAGAAATTTATTAAATCTCTTTTTGAAGCGGAGCCATCACGACCATCTGTACTTGAAGCGGCGTATATGGCGCAACACATATATAAAGCTTCTGATAAAGATAAATTCATAGATTTAGGTGACGAGTTCAATGGTTGGAGATTATCTGATATCTATATCAACGACGAGGGTTTAAAAATGGGAGTTTATTATAGATATAACAATGGGGTAAACAGTTATTCTATAGTTAACGCAGGCTCAGAAATGGATTTTATTAACAAATTTTCAGACGCTTACAATGATTGGGTAAAAAATAATTTTACTCAACCGTTTGGAAACTCGCAAGATATGAAAGATTCTTTAGCCTTTGCAGAAGATTTTGTAAGTAGCCATAATAACCGCAACATTACCTTTATTGGCCATTCTAAAGGCGGTGCAGAGGCTGCTGCTAATGCTGTTGCTACAAATAAAAACGCAATTTTATTTAATCCTGCAACTGTTAACCTAAATGCATATGGATTAAACTCTAAAAGTTATTCAGCTGACATGACTGCATATATTGTAGAAGGTGAAGTTTTGAATAAAGTTTTTGGCATAATATCTACACCCATCAATGAACACGTACCTCTTAAAGAAGATGGTTTTTGGACGAAACTATTTAAGTTCACCCCGACCGGTCATGTTTATGACATAGTTGAAAGTATTTCAGATCACTCTATGAAAACGGTTATTGAGTCTTTGCGTAATGAGGGGTATCGATAATGTTTAAATCAAAAAAACTAATAAAAATAGCATTGTTAATAATTATATTTCCTTTTCTGTTTGTTGCATTAGGTTGGTCGATAATTTTTGTAGGTATGTGGATTGTCGAGCCTAATCCTCCCAGACCGCAAAAAACTTATGCTGAATTCCCTTTTGAGCTGACTTATGAAATCGATGGTGATACTATAACCATAAGAGATGTATATATTTGCGAATATAAAGGAGTAGGTTTTGACGAGGGAAATGGCAAGTATAGAAAATGGAATGGGTATATAAAGAGTACCGGAGAACCAGCCGTCTTTTTAACAGAAGATGCTGACCGAAAAATATATTGTTTTGTCGGTGATGCAGAATACTATATGGGCGAAGAATCCGATTATGAACTGCAACCATTAACACCTAGGATTTATGATGAAATAAAGGAATATAGTGTTGATACAAAATATTTCTTTTCGTCCACGCAAATAATGCATCATTATAAAATTAAAATAATTGATTGGGAATTTACCGAACCTATAAAAAACTCCTTTGATTAACAATATATTAGTTTTTCTCTGCACTTGGAAACAAGTGCAGAGTTTTTTATTAGCACTTGTAAATTCTGGCAAATTATGTTACACTTATGATAGCCTGTCAAGAGTTACCAAGCGTGTGGTTAAGGACTTCAGCGACGTTGTTCTTAACGAGGAAGACTATTCTTACGACGCCGCAGGTAACATCACCGACGCGCCTGAGAGTTGCTTTGTCTACGACACGAACAACAGGTTGACCGTCTTCGACGGCAGTCCCGTCACCTACAACGCAGGTAACACCGTACAACACACAAAAAGGTAGATGCAGATCTCTGCATCTACCTTTTTTATTTCAAGTTGGCTATCTGATCATAAAGTCCATTTCGGCGGTGAAAAGGCCGTTTTCGCAGGTCAAGGTCAGGCTGCCGTTATACTTTTCGGTGATCTTGCGCATCGAATAGAGCCCGATGCCGTGGGAGAAGCTATCCTCCTTAGAGGTCAGGACGATATTATTCTTTATCTTGACGTCCTCGCCAACGGGATTGGTGATCTTGACAAAGAACATATCCGCCCTCTGCTTTGCGGAGATAGAAATGACCTTCTTCTCCTCGACAGGCATTTTGACGCAGGCCTCTGCCGCGTTGTCCAACGCGTTTCCGAAAACTATGCACAAGTCGACGGGATCCATTACGTCCACGGGGATGAGACCCTCGAACTCGATCTCAATGTTGTGCTCCCCTGCCCCATTAACCTTGTCCGCGATGAGCGAATCCACAAGCGAATCGCCGCTGTGGATCTTAACGTTGTCCTTTTCAGCAAGCTCGGCAAGCCGCGACAGGTAGGCTCTTGCTTTGTCCAGATTGCCGTCCTTTAGGCAGGTGTCAAGACCAATGAGCATATTGTTGAAGTCGTGCCTGAACTTTCTCAGGTTTTCGTTGGCCTTGCTCATCTGCTGATAGTGGCGCACCTGTTGATGCACCTTCTCTTCCATCGTTGCGTTTATCTTTTTGTAATAGGAGCTTCGCAGGTTGTTCGATATCAGCAGGTGGATTACCACGCAGGACACCACCGCGGTTATAAATATGGCAGAGCCTATCGTCAAGTTTATCCTTATACCTAAGTTTCGGGAAAAGATCAAGTTTTGCAATGCATTTAAGAAAACCAATTCCCATACAAAGAAAAGCAAGATAACCTTTATGTTGCGAGACACTGTCATCATATCAATAATCAGTTCTTTAATTTTAGAAATGCTAATTATAAACAATAACAACATCATAGACAATGCGCGAATACCAAATATCACCACATCACTAATTATACCGGTTAAATTAATAAACGATGTAAAGAACGCAATACAACTATTAATAAAAGAAACAGATCCAACTATTAGCAAAGATAAATATATCTTTGACTTATTAGTGATACCGTTAACTGAAATTATCGGCAGAACAATCCCTATAATTATACAAGATATTACTGCTATTGCATTATAAAGCACAGATTTACCAAAGCAAACACAAATTAACAATAACAAAAACAAAAGCACATAATATCGAGACTTGATGTTTGCTGTGGTGAATTTTTTTATGAAATATACATATGTTAAAGAACACTGTAGAATTTCAACAATTATAAGACTATCAATCAACATAATTTACTGATCCCTCAAATAATTATTATATTTTGAATTGAACTCTTGCTTATAATTTCTGCTTATCGGGATTAGAGCGGTTGTCATTCTGAGGCGCAGCTCGTTAGGACAGCGGTGAGAAACATATTGAAAGTTTATAATGTAAGATTTGTGCACCTTACAAAAGTGGGTATGAGGCAGGTCACTGAATATACTTTGCAACTTCGTCTTTGTATCCACTGTTTCGCCGTTAGAAAGGTGAATAAAAATATCCTTGTTTTGCGCTTCAATAAAGACAATGTCAGCGGTGTTGAGGGTTATCTGCTCTCCATCAGCTTTGACCGAAATGTCATAGTCATCGCGTTGCATTTTGCGAAAATCATCCAAGGCCTTATACAGTCCGTCGTAAAGCGTGTTTTTCACGACAAATCGATAAGTATCCACTTCGTATGCAGGAAGGGCTACCTCGGGAAAGGATGTTAAAAAAATAATGCAAGCGGATCCATTCTCCCCTTGCCTTAGCAGTTTTGAGGTCTCCAACCCTGTAAGACCGTCCATCTGATAATCCATAATTATCAGATCATATTTCCTTTCGGATTTCAATAACTCGAAACCCGAGTAAAAGACCTCGACAACAGGCTCCCAGTTATGAGCATTTGAATACTCGTAAAGCCTGCGCTCCAATTCCACCGTGAAATCCCTGTCGTCATCACAAACCGCGATCCTCAATATTTTCACTTCCTGTTGCGCTGTATTTTCGACATTTTACGCGCCTTTTTTTCAAAACAACCTCCTTTTCGACTAAGGTTAGTCAAAAAGGAGGTGTATAGAATGTATTATTTGATTGAAAAACTGCTTGGTCTGTTCCTGTTCGGTTAAGCGTAGAAATGTTTGTTTAGGTCGTTCGCGATCGAAATAAGCAGCTCAACCTGTTCAGGAGTCCACTCCTTAATGATTTCTTGAATATCATATGTACCGTAGGTAGGCTTTCCCGGATCAGCATCAGCAAGTAAAGAAAGGACATCAATATCGAGCTTCTCCGCAATCTGCGAAAGAAGATCGGTCGTGAGTCCGACGTTGCCTCTCTCAATGCAACAAACATGTTTTTCAGAAAAACCAAGCTGTTCCGCAAATTTAGCCTGAGTTAAGCCGTGCTTCTTTCTGCACTTGGCAATTCGTTTGCCTATGATAAGTCTGTCTAACATAACATCACCAAAGACAATTTTACTTTTTATAAAAAAATAGTAAACCTTCTCATAGGTGAATAGATAACCCTACAGGTAAACTCGCTTGAAAAATCAAAACAAAACTTAATACCGATAGTCAGAATCACAGGAATGGAGACAAATGAGGTCGTAATTATTGTACCAGCAATGATTACGGCCTTGTTTTTTTACAAAGCGGAGGGATCGGTCATTGGACACCTTCAACCGACGCAATAATATACTGAGTGTCCTGATTGAACGGGGCCACGAGACCATCGATAACCTTGCCCAAGAATTTCAGACATCCACCAAAACAATCAGACGGGACATCGAAATCTTGAGTTTAAGCCACCCAATCACCACGAAGGCGGGCCGCTACTACGGCGGTATATACTACGACAAGACCTCACGCACATCACGCCGCAAGCTGAACCTGACGCAAACGGCCATCTTGAGCAGGCTGGTCAAATGCGGACGGGAAGCATCTGACGTTACGCTGACTCAGGTCGAGACCGAGGTGCTTCAGAGCATACTGCGTGAATTTTCGTAAAAAAAATAGTATTTGCTACATCATATCCACCGATACCATTATACAGGTTTTTTCGGTTTTGTATAGGTAGAAATTAACTTTTTTATCATTTCGATTTCATTTTTGTTCAAATCGCACACATCTTGGCACTCTGCCATACGTATAATTTTACGAAATAGATCTTCTTCGTCGTAAGATAGGTAAAATTTATTCACATCATAACCCTCTACAACGAACACTCCTCCATACCGACCGGTCTCGGTATATATCGGTTCCGATAGGCTGAGTATCTCGATATCGCGTCGAATCGTCCGCTTGGAAACGCCGAATTCGGACGCTAAACTGTTTATATTCACTTGTCGCTTTCGGCTGAGTATTTCGAGTAAAAGCCTGCGTCTTTCGGCGGTTCCCAAAGCAAAATCACCTCCTTTTGAGATGATTTTAACTGTTAATGTGGACAGTTACTGTACACATTAAAAAAATTTTTTCAAAAAATTTTTGGGAAACGACGTTTGAGCGAAGAGACGGATCGAATGGGTCGGCGAGTGGGTTCGTATGACGGTCGATGTGTATAGACGATGCATTTGTTGTGGTAATGGTTAACGGTTTTGGTTGGTAAAAGGCAGGTCGGTCTCGAAAAAGCGTGTGATCAAGGTCACGCGCTTGTCGTCGTGCAATAATATCGGCAGAGACCGCTTGTTTTTGCGTTTTGAGTTGCGTCTGGCGACGAAGTTTTGTGACGGGCGGTCACTGCTGGCAGCGTGCACGGATGGGGCGGGGGTTTGAGG
>JAZQID010000130.1:0-1648 GCA_045540915.1 Acutalibacteraceae bacterium | reverse complement strand
GGAGGTCATCATCCCCGAGGGCGTCGAGAAGATCGGCCGCTTCGCGTTCGCTAATCTGACCGCTCTGCGCCGCGTCGTTCTCCCCTCCACTCTTCACACCATCGACTACGGTGCGTTCGCGGGTTGTACTTCGCTTGTATCGGTCGAGGGCATCGGAAACGTCAAGTTCATCAACGAAATGGCGTTTATGGACTGTAACATTTCGGGCGCCATCACCCTGACCGAGGGCGTTGCGCTCGGCGAATACGCTTTTGCAAACAACAAGAATCTCCAGAAGCTCACACTCACCGAAAAGACCAAGTCGGTCGCGTCCTTCGCCTTCTCGGGCTGCGCGAAGCTCAAGACCGTGACCATCCAGGCTGAAAAGATCAAGCTCGGTCAGTACGTCTTCTCGGGCTGTGAGGCACTTAAGGAGATTTCCGTAAACGCATCTGTTATCCCCGCGGGAACCTTTAACGGATGCAAGAACCTTGAAAAAGTGACGATCGGACGCGACGTAGCCGTTATCGGTGAGAATGCGTTCCGCGGCACAAAGGTCGCATCCTTCACGGTTGCCGAGGGCAACACCACCTTCAAATCGCAGGGCGGCGGTGCATATCTCCTTTCCGTTGACGGCAAGACAGTTCTTCTCTGCTCCCCCATTGCGGAAGAGATCGAGCTTGCCACATCCGTCACCGCAGTCGCTGACGGTGCATTCTCGGGCAACAACCACATCACAAAGGTCAAGCTGCCCGGCGTAACCAAGATCGGTAACCATGCATTCGCAAATTGCGAGGAGCTTGCAAACGTTGAATTCGGCAAGCTGACATACATCGGTGACTCCGCGTTTGCGGGCACCGCGATCACCGCAACACCCGATCTTTCTGCTGTCAAGCACATCGGCTCGGGAGCGTTCAGAAAGACCGCGATCACATCGGTCAAGATCGCTGATAACGCAGAGGTCGGCGCAAATGCCTTCCGCGATTGCGCAAAGCTTGAGACCGTCACGATCGGAAACGGCGCCATCATCGGCAAAAACGCTTTCCGACTTGATTACAGAGATAATTGGACATACGATTATTACAGACTTGCGGACAACACCCGAATCTACTTCTACGTATTCACCTCCCCCATCCACTCGCTGACCGTCGGCAATAACGTAAACCTCGGCGAGGGAACCTTCTACGGTGCAGCAGAGCTTACCGAAGTCAAGCTCGGCACGGGTGTGGAGATCGGTGACTACGCATTCTACAACGCATCCAAACTTGAAAAGATCGACCTCTCGAAGGTCAAGTCCATCGGTGCATACGCTTTCTCGGGCGATGCGGCCTATGAATACCTCGATCAGAGCTTCGGCGCTATCGCAACCGATAAGGATAACAATTATCTCTATCGCTACCACGCACCCATTATGACCTCGATCGACATCTCATCCGCCGAAAAGCTCGGCGAGGGCGCGTTCTCATATATGAGAAGCCTCAAATCGGTCAAGTCGGGCGCGAAGCTGACCGAGATCGCGGACAGCGCGTTCTACAGCTGTATCGCACTTGAAAATATGACCTTTGCAAATATCGCAAAGATCGGCAAGAACGCATTCGCATACACCGCGCTCAAGTCGGCAGACCTGAGCAAGGCAACCGACATCGGCGACTATGCTTGCACGGGCACA
>JAZQID010000129.1:0-56481 GCA_045540915.1 Acutalibacteraceae bacterium | reverse complement strand
GCGCAGGCCGCAATCCCCAGACCATCAAAATGATGATGCGCACCGCCGTCAACGCACAGCTTAACCGCAAGCGAGACACCTCCGAGGCGGCGAAGATGATGATTCAGGGCTGTACGATGGGCAACATCGAGTTGCTCAAGGCGATACACGAAAACCCGTCGGCATCGCCCAAGGCGGTCGACATCGCCAACAGGGCCATTGCCGAGCAGGAGCGCACCATTCAAAGTATGAAGCGCTTTCTGTAGCAGACATTCGTCTGATTATCCGCACTTTAAGTGTAGTTATTATTGTAGCCGTTGTTCCTGCGCGCTGAACGCGGCTGTTGTATGAAGGGAGGCGAAACGCCTCCCTTACATATAGGTACGGTTGTATTTTGTAGGAGTAGCTTGTTGTCCGCGCGTTGCTTTGGCGGGAGAACGATGGAAATCTTTATCCGCGGTAAAGCCTCCGTTATTCATCTGGCGCAAGAAATAGGTGAAATGAAAAAGCAAGGTCTTGACAAAACAAAAAGTTATGATAAAATAAAATATAGTTTAGATTTTCTTAAAAACGAGGTGTGAAAACTTGGAGTATATTACACGCGAGCTTGAAAGAAAGTTCACAAAAATGAATGGATTTTTTAAGGCGATTCTTGTAACAGGTGCAAGACAGGTAGGCAAAACCACGATGATGAAGCATCTGGCCGAGGGCACAAACAGAACCTACGTTACGCTTGACAACGCTATAGCAAGAGATCTGGCCAAAAGAGACCCCGTGTTGTTTTTTCAGACATATAAGCCACCGATTTTGATAGACGAAGTTCAAAAAGCTCCTGAGCTTTTTGAACAAATCAAAATTATGTGTGATGAAAGCGAAGAAACGGGGTTGTTTTGGCTTACCGGTTCACAGCAATACAAGATGATGAAAAAAATCAAAGATACCCTTGCCGGAAGATTGTGCATATTGGAATTATATGGTCTTTCCCAAAGAGAAAAAAACAAAACAACTTTTGATACGGAACTTGACTTTTCTCTTGAAACATTGCAAAGCCGCCAAAGACAAGTTCCGAAAAATGATGTTGTTTCAGTTTTCAATCATATTTGGGAGGGCGGCATGCCGCAGGTATGTGGGGTTGACGAGGAGTTAAGAGCCGAGTATTTTAATTCCTATGTTGAAACCTATCTTATGCGTGATATAGCTGAGGAGGGCGGAATAACCGATACGGTTAGATTCAGAAAGTTCCTTAATGCCTGCGCAGCCCTTGTGTCAGAGCAATTGAATTTTGCTAATTTGGCAGCGGCGGCCGACATCTCGCAGCCTACGGCAAAAACTTGGGTAAAGGTTTTACAGGGGTTAGGAATAATATATTTGCTTGAACCCTATTCCAACAATGCTCTGCAGCGCTTAACCAAAACGCCAAAATTATACTTTTGCGATACGGGGTTATGCGCTTATCTTTCAATGTGGCTCACCCCCGCAACCCTTATGCATGGAGCGGTAAGCGGCCATTTTTACGAGAATTACGTTATAATGGAGCTTGTTAAAAATTATTCCTACGGCAAGGCGAAGTGCAATATAACCTATTATCGTGATTCTAACGCAAAGGAAATTGATGTTTTTGTTGAAGAAAGCGATATTATTCACCCTCTTGAAATTAAAAAATCTGCAAACCCAAACAACAGAGAGGTGAAAAAGTATTCTGTTATCGATAAGGCGAGCTTGAACAGAGGTAATGGCGGTATTATTTGTATGTGTGAAGAACCTGTACTGATAGACGCGGACAACTGTTTGATACCAAGTAATTTAATTTAATAGGCTATTGAGAAAGCGCCTGTTGTTTTGGCAGGTATAAATCAACCGCCCGAGAAGGAGATCATCTCTTTCTCGGGCGGTTGATTTTATAAAACTCGATTTATTCCCCAAACAAAATACGCTCGACTGCGTTGTTGGTGTACTGATTATATCCGAAGGTGTTGATGATGGCGTCGGTGGCCCCCTCATATTCTTCGCAGAAATAGGGGCTGTAATAGGACAGGAAGACGGTCGGAGTGGGATACTTCATCCAGCCCCAGCTCATATTGCGTGCCATAGCACCCGAAAGATGAACGGCATTGGTCGCGTAATCGGGGGAAGTAAGCACCGAGCAGATGATGAGGTCGTACTCACCCTCGCAGGCGATAGTTCTCAGCCTCTCGGGGCCCGGATCAACGAGGGTATCGACGGTGCAACGCTCGCTGATGCGGCGGGAGAGGTCCTCGGTGCAGGCGAAGTTCTTGACCGAGTTGTTGTGAAGCACGACGTGTGCGACCTTCGTTTCTTTGGTCAGTTTGAAGGGTAGGGTGCCCTTGCGGTCGCGAACCAGCTTTACGCATTTTTCGGCCATCTCCTGAGCGACCTTTTCGGCCTCCTCGCGAACCACGGGAGTGAAGGGCGCGCTCGCCTCGTCGATGATCTCGCGTCTGAAGCAGGTCATACGGTAGGCGCGGTCGCGCAGGGCCTCAAGGGTCAGCACACCTGCGTCGATGCACTTCTTCATCTCGACCTTGTACTCGTCGAGGTCGCGTACAAAGAGCAGACAGTCTCCGCCTGCCTCAAGGAAGCGTGCGAGGCCGTCATAGAGGTATGTATAGTTGGCAATACCGCCCATATTGACGGCATCGGAAACGATGATTCCTTCGAAGCCGAGTTTTTCCTTGAGCAGACCGGTCATAAGGTTGCGCGAGACGGTGGCAGGGGGATAAAGCCCCGTCTGCTCGTCGATCTCGTCGTATGAGGGCAGGGCGATGTGGCCGATCATAACCGATTTGGCGCCCTGCTCGATAAGCTCGGAGTAGACCTTGCCAAAGCTTTCGTCCCATTCCTCGCGGGTCTGAGGATTGATGGCGGTGGTCAGGTGCTGGTCAAACTTGCAAAGTCCGTCGCCGGGGAAATGCTTGATGGTGGCGGCCAGTCCGTTGTCCTGCAGTCCGCGCATATAGGCGCCTGCATAACGGATAACGGTGTCGGCGTCCTCGCCGGGAGTGCGGATGTTGACGATAGGGTTGAAGTGGTTTTCGAGAATGTCGACAACGGGGCCGAAGGTCCAATGATATCCTGCGGCACGTGCATCCTTTGCGGAGATGACACCCATCTGGTAGGCAAGCTCCTCGTCGCCTGCCTCAGCGGCGGCACGCATCGACGGAAAAGAGGTGGTTCCCAGTATCATATTGCCGGGGCCGTATTCCATATCGGATACGATGACAGCGGGAAGCTCCCTGCCTTCGTTGATTTCAGCGGCACGGGCGGCGGCATCTTCGGTGGTTGCGGCGTGGATGAAGACACCTGCGGTGTCGCGGATGGCTTCGCGACCCTTCCAGACGTTAGGGCAGACAACTGCCATCAGCAGTTCGTCAACGCTCATAGCATTGACCTGCTCGCGATATTCAGGGTAATCTTTGATACGGTATTTCATAAGCCTCTCTCCTTTGAAACGCCACAAAGGGCCGTTCCGTTAAATACCCAAAAGGGTTGTTGCAACATTAAAATACACCAATAACGACAGGGTGTCAACCACCGTTGTGATAAAAGGTGCCGCCATAACGGCAGGGTCAAAGCCGACCCGCTTTGCGAGGATGGGCAGAATGCTTCCGAAAAGCTTTGCAAATATGACGGTTATGACGAGGGTGAGGCAGACGGTGGCCGATATCATAATATCCACCCTGTCAAAAATGAGCATCTTAACGAAGTTGGCTGCCGCAAGGGTCACACCGCAGAGTACCGAAACCCTCAGCTCCTTGCTCACCACCCTGAAAAAGTCGCGCATAGTGATATCTCCGAGGGATAGTGCGCGTATGATGGAGACCGATGCCTGCGAGCCCGAGTTGCCCGCCGTGCCCATCAGCATCGGGATGAAGGCGGTCAGGGCGACCTGCGCGGCAAGGGCGGTCTCGTACTGCTGAATGACCAGTCCCGTAAAGGTGGCGGTCACCATCATCAGCAGAAGCCAAGGGATGCGCTTGAGCCAGGTCTGGATGACGCCTGTGTGGAAATAGGGCTTGTCGGTCGGGGTGATAGCCGCCATCTTTTCGATATCCTCGGTAGCCTCTTCCTCAAGAACGTCGATAGCGTCGTCAACGGTGACGATACCGACCAGTCGGTTTTCGCTGTCAACGACGGGAATGGCGAGCAGGTCGTATTTGGCAAACTTCTTTGCAACGTCTTCTCTGTCCTCGAGGGTGGTGACCGATATAATATCCCGCTCGGCGAGGTTGTCGATGACCTCATCCGAGTCGGCGAGCAGAAGGCTCTTGGCGGTGACGACACCGAGCAGATGGCGGTTGCTGTCGACGACGTAGCAGTTGTAGATGGTCTCCTTGTCGATGCCGGTGCGCTTAATGTTCGCGAGGGCGTCGGCAACCGTCATACCCGATTTGAGCGCGACGTATTCGACCGTCATCACGCTTCCTGCGCTGTCATCGGGGTACTTGAGTATCTCGTTTATGACCCGACGGGTCTGAGCGTCGGTCTGGTTGAGGATGCGGCGCACGACGTTGGCAGGCATCTCCTCGACTATGTCGACAAAGTCGTCGACGTAAAGCTCGTTTACTATCTCCTTGAGCTCGCGGTCGCTGAATACGCGGATAAGGGTGGACTGGGTGGAGCTTTCAAGCTCAACGAAGCTTTCGGCAGCCGCGGTCTTTGACAGCAAGCGGAAGACGACGGCGCGCGAATTTTCGTCCAGCTCCTCCAAGAGCAAGGCAATATCGGCAGGGTTGATATCCTCAAGGGTCTCGCGAAGCTGACGGTACTGCTTTTCTTCAAGGAGCTCACAAATTCTCTGAATATCCATTGGAACTACTCCTTTCACATAGGTCTAACAAGGGCGAAAGGATGCAGGTCGGTCAAAAAGGGCGCAGGGAACCCGTCTGACATACTGCATCAAAAATGTAAAAACTCGGCCCAACGGGGTCCATACGCTCACTTCCTTTATCTTATGGATTTTGCAAACAAAAAAACCGTCAGAGCTTGCTCCGACGGTGTGAATTGGCCAAAAGGTCTTCTCGCTTATCCGTCTGAGCTTTAACTTCGCACGGCGGTGAAACTGAGTTAGGTCACGCCTTGATTCGACGAGCCCTGTTGACCGGCTGGCAGTGTCTCCACTGCTTCGCGGTATCAATCCATATCCGTGCGGTAGCCTTGCCTACCGGTGTAATTGGTTACATTTTTCATATTAACTTCTCTTTTATCGATTGTCAATAGTTAAAACATATGTTATAATAAAAAAGATAATTATGTCGAATGGGAGGTGTTGCGCGTGGCTGTACTGTCGGCAAGGGGTGTGACCCTGAGTTTTGGGGAGAGGACCCTATTTGCGCCTGCCGATTTTGAGATACAAAACGGCGAAAAGGTCGGGCTGATCGGTGCCAACGGCTGCGGCAAGACCACCCTTTTCAAGTTGATAACGGGCGAGCTGTCTGCCGATGCGGGCGGCTTTGCGAGGATGAAGGGCCTACGTATCGGCTATATGGAGCAGATAGTCGCCGCAAAGGGCGAGAAGTCGGCCTTTGACGCCGCGTTGGAGATTTTCAGCGACCTGATCGATGCCGAAGCCGAGCTTGAGGTGCTGACCGAGCGGCTTTCTGAGGGTGACGAGGGTATAATCGAGCGCCAGCACCGCCTGCGCGAAGAATTTGAGGCCAAGGGCGGCTTGACCTTTCGCGCCCGTACCCGAAGCGCCCTGCTGGGTCTCGGCTTGACCGAGGAACAGCTCAATTTGCCCCTTTCGGCCTTGAGCGGCGGCCAGCTTTCCAAAATTTCGCTTGCCCGACTGCTTTTGTCGGGTGCGGAGCTGTTGCTTCTTGACGAGCCGACCAACCACCTTGATATCGATTCGGTCGAATGGCTCGAGGCCTACCTGAAGAACTATTCGGGTGCCGCCATCATCATCTCCCACGACCGATATTTTCTTGATGCCGTGACCACCCGTACTCTCGAGATAGAGAACGGCCGCCTTACCGACTACAAGGGCTCCTATACCCGCTACCTCGAGCTGAAAGAGGAGCAACGCGAGGTTGCCCGCCGCCATTACGAGAACACGATGCAGGAGATCGAGCGGCTTGAGGCGGTCATCCGTCAGCAGCACCAATGGAACCGCGAGAAGAATATACGCACCGCCGACTCAAAGCAGAAGGTGGTGGACAAACTCCGCGAATCCCTCGTAAAACCCGAGGCCGAGACCGAGGGCATACGTTTTCAGTTCACGCCCCGAATGGTCGGGGGCAACGATGTCGTCACTGCCGACGGCCTTTTCTTTGCATACGGTGACAATCTGCTCTACCGCGACGTCGATTTCACGATAAAGCGGGGCGAGAGGGTCTTTTTGCTCGGCGCTAACGGCTGTGGCAAGACCACCCTGCTCAAGCAGTTGCTCAAGGAGGGTGGCTCGGTGCGCTTCGGCGCGGCGGTCAGCGTCGGATATTTCGACCAGACCCAGAGCACCCTTTCACCCGAAAAGACCGCCCTCAACGAGATTTGGGACGACTTCCCCGACAAGACCCAAAGCGAGATAAGGGGAGCCTTGGCGGCCTTTTTGTTCCGCAACGACGACGTGTTTAAGACGGTCGGCGAGCTTTCGGGCGGTGAGCGTGCGAGGCTTATGATACTCAAAATGATGCTCGAGGGCAACAACTTCCTGCTCCTCGACGAGCCGACCAACCACCTCGACGTATACTCCCGACAGGCGCTTGAGCAGGCTCTCGCCGACTACGGCGGAACTATGCTCATCGTCTCCCACGACCGAAGATTCATAGACCGCCTTGCCGACCGCATATTTGTTATGGAGGAAGGCGGAGTCACCGTATATAACGGTAACTACACCTACTATATGAGCAAGCGTCAGCCTGTAAGCGAAGCACCTGCACCTGAGAAAAAGATGGGAGCGGGCGGCGAAGCCTACAAGGCCAAAAAGGAATGGCAATCCCAACTGAGAAAGGCCAAAAGCCGCGTGACAGCGGTTGAAAAGGAGCTTGAGCAGGTCGATGCGGAGCTTGCCGAGAGCAACGATGCTCTTTCTGACCCACAGGTAGCTGCCGATTATCAAAAGGCGGTCGAGCTGACCGAGAGGATAGACCTGCTTACCAAAAAGCAGGAGGACCTGCTCGACGAGTGGGCTCGGCTCAGCGAGATGCTGGAAGAAATGGAGGCGCAGTGGTGAGGGCGGCGCGTCGTATAGCGGCGCTGTTGCTTGCGGCTTGCTGCCTGACCCTTTGCGGTTGCAAGGCAAAGCCTGCCACCACCCACGGCTTTGCGATGGACACCGCTATTACCCTGACCCTCTACGGCGACGGGGCAAATGCCGCCGACTTGCTCAAAGAAATAACCGCACTTGAAAATCAGCTTTCGTGGAACGTCGAGGGCTCGGCAGTTGCACGGCTCAATCAAGGTGAGAGGGTGGAGAATGCCCTGCTTGCCGAGGCAGTAGGCAAGCTTTTGCCGATATGCGAGGCGACAGGCGGCGAGTACAGCCTGCTGATGAGGCCCCTGTGCGAGCTGTGGGACGTAACGGGCGAGGAGCCCGTTGTCCCCGACCAAAAGGAGATAGCCGAGCGGCTTTTGCTCTGCAAGGGCAGGATCGAGGTCGATGGGGATGATATCATTCTTCCTGACGGCTCGAAAATGGATCTCGGCTCGGTCGGAAAAGGGCTTGCGTGTGACGTTTTATATGATATAATGTTGAAAAAGGGCGCTGTCGGTGTCCTTTCGGTCGGCGGAAGCATAGTTGCCTGCGGCGAGAAGCCGTCGGGCGAAAAATGGAAGGTTGCCGTTGCCGACCCCGATGACCGCAACCGTACCAAAGGTATTCTCTCGTTATCTCAAGGGGAGTTCGTCTCCACCTCGGGCAACTCGGAGAGGTATTTTGAAGCCGACGGCAAACGCTATCACCACATTTTAAGCGGCACCACCGGTTACCCCTGCGAAACGGGGCTCGATTCGGTTACGGTGGTCTGCGGCGAGGGACTTATCGCCGATGCCCTTTCCACCGCCTGCTTCCTGCTTGGCGAGGAAAAGAGTCTGCCCTTACTGAAAGCCTACGGCGCACAGGCGGTCTTCATCCGCTCTGATGGGAGCTATTCGGTGACCGACGGCTTGCGTGAAAAGTACGAGGTGGCAAAATGAGCCGCCCGTGGATAAAGGCCGCCGATATAATTCTGGCGGCGGTGATAGTTATCGGCTCCTGTATTCCTCTTTTTACGGGAGGAAAGGATGCCTCACAGGTCGAGATATACCACAACTCCGAACTGGTCTGCACCCTGCCGCTTGACGAGGACGACACCGTCACCGTCAACGGCGTCGAGATAACGGTAAGATCGGGTGTCGCCTTTGTGTCAAAGTCGGATTGCCCCGACGGGCACTGTATGGATTTCGGCGAGCTTAAAAAGGGCGGCGACTCGGCCGTATGTCTGCCCAACCGCGTTACAGTCACAGTAGTCGGCAAGGATGTCGACGGCGTGACGTACTGACTGAGGTGGGAGGATGAAGATGAAGTTTTCGACCCGTCAGCTTACCCTGCTTGCCTTGTGGTCGGCGGTCGCTATCGCTATTTCCGCCTTTGAGGGAATGTTGCCCGTGACCCCCCTTATGCCCCCCGGCACCAAGGCAGGACTGTCCAACGTGGTGGTTATGTTTTTGGCGGCCGAGGTTTCCCTGCCTGCCGCAATAGCGGTGGCTATTTTTAAGTCGGTGTTTGCCCTTGCTGTACGCGGTGCCACCGCCTGCGTTATGAGCCTTGCGGGAGGACTGCTCTCCTGCTTCGTGCTGTGGCTTGCGGCGAGAAGCCGCGCCTTCGGCTGTGTCGGCATCGGCATCGCAGGTGCCACCGCACACAATGTAGCCCAGCTTTGCGTTGCGTTCATTCTTGTCGGCGGTTCAATTCGGTTTTATGCACCCGTTATGCTCCTGCTCGGCATACTGTCGGGCATCGTGACGGCCCTGCTTTTGAAATTGCTTACTCCTATGATGAAGAAATTACTTAAGGAAAGGTGACAGATGTATGAAACACATCACCGAAATACTATCTCCCGTCGGTAAAACGCGGGGCGGACAGAAACTGCGTCATCACAAGGACACGGCCGAGAATGAGTCGGTCAGGTTTGTGCCCGATGAGGTAGTGCTCCCGATGTCGATGCACATCGGTGCCCCCTGTACCCCCGTCGTCGCGAAGGGCGACAGGGTTCTTGTCGGCCAGCTTATCGCCGACTCGGAGAGTCCCGTTTCGGCACCCATTCACGCGAGCGTATCGGGCACCGTTACCAAGATCGAGCCGATAACCCTCGCCAACGGCCGAGTCGTCGACGCGGTCACTATTGAGTCGGACGGACTGATGGAGGAAATTGAGCATTGTCCTCCCAAGGTGGAGAGCCTTGACGATTTTATCAAGGCGGTGCGCGACAGCGGACTGGTCGGACTGGGCGGCGCGGGTTTTCCCGTTTCGGTCAAGCTGAAGCCGACCGATAAGGTCATCGACACCCTCGTCATCAACGCCGCAGAGTGCGAACCCTACATAACCGCCGACTACCGCGAGTGCATCGAGTTTGCCGACTCGATAATGGAGGGGGTCTACGCCCTCGTAAAATGGCTCAACCTCCCCAGCGTCATCATCTGCGTCGAGGACAACAAGCCCAAGGCCATCGAGGTGCTCGCAAAGGTTGCGGCGGCCGATGACCGTGTCGGCGACCGCGTCAAGCTGATGCAACTGCCCTCGAGCTATCCGCAGGGAGCCGAAAAGATGCTGGTCTGCTCGGCTACGGGCAGAGAGGTGCCCACAGGCGCACTGCCTGCCGACGTCGGATGCATCGTTATGAACATAACCAGCGTTTCCTTTATCGGTAAGTATCTTGCGACGGGACTTCCTCTCGTTTCAAAGCGTGTTACCGTGTCGGGAAGTGCCGTTTCCCGTCCGCAGAACGTCGTCATTCCCATCGGCACGCGAATTCAGGCTCTGCTTGAGTTTTGCGGCGGATTTGATCAGCCTGCGCGCAAGATAATCGCAGGCGGCCCGATGATGGGTGCGGCGGTGCACGACCTGAGCCTGCCGATAACCAAGCCGGGCAACGCCGTGCTTGCCTTCGGTGAAAAGGAGGCCGCCTTGCCCAAGGCGAGCGCCTGTATCCGTTGCGGCCGATGTGCCGACACCTGCCCGATGAGCCTGATGCCTATGCAGGTCGAAAGGGCACTTGCGGCCGACAACACCGACCGCTTGGTAAAGTTGAACGTTCTCAGCTGTATGGAATGCGGCTGTTGCTCCTACGGATGCCCTGCAAAGCGTCCGCTCGTCCAGTCGATGAGACTGGCAAAACAGAAGGTAAGGAGGTAGACCGATGACAGAGAGGTTGATCGTTTCTGCGTCACCCCACGTGCTCGGTGACGCGACCACCCGTCGAATTATGCTCGACGTGGTGATTGCTCTGCTGCCTGCCTGTGCGGTGTCGGTGGTGGTCTTTGGCCCCATCTGCGTCGCTATTCTCGCGCTCAGCGTCATTGCGGCGGTTGCGGCCGAATACGTCACCCGTCGCATACTCAAAAGGGACAACACCATCGGCGATCTGTCGGCGGTGGTTACGGGTCTGCTGGTCGGAATGAATATGCCTGCCACCGCTTCGGCGCTGTGGATGGCTCCTTTGGGAAGCATCATCGCCATCGTTGTGGTAAAGCAGCTTTTCGGCGGCATCGGTATGAATTTCGCCAACCCTGCTATCGCAGGAAGAATCGTTATAATGATGAGCTTTACGGGACTTATGTCCGAGTGGCCGGTGCCGCTCGCGTGGCTGGGCAACCCTGCCGCCGATGCCGCAACCTATGCGACGCCGCTTGCCGAGGGCGCGCCCAAGGCGGAACTGCTCTCTATGCTTTTCGGAGTGCGCGGCGGATGCCTTGGCGAGACCTGTGCGATAGCACTTTTGGTGGGCGGAGTTTACCTCGTCTGCCGTAGGGTCATCACCCCCCTTATTCCTGCCGTTTTCATCGGCACCACCGTGCTTATGACCTGGGCCTTCGGTGAGGATCCCGTCTATCAACTGCTTTCGGGCGGACTTCTGCTCGGCGCCATCTTTATGGCCACCGATTACACCACCTCGCCCTGCACCAATCGCGGACGTATTATCTATGCCGTCGGTTGCGGTGTTATTACGGCGGTCATCCGCCTTTTCGGCAGTATGCCCGAGGGTGTCTCCTTCTCGATAATCCTGATGAACATACTGACCCCCCATATCGATAACCTTATCGTACGCCGCCCCTTCGGCGCAAAGCGAAGGGAGGCCGGCAAATGAAGAACATAGTAAAGCCTGCTTTGATACTGACGGCGATATGCCTTGTGATGACCTTTGCGGTAGCAGGGGTCAACCTGCTGACCGCCGACACCATCGCCGCCAACGAGGCCAAGGCGGCGCAGGAGAGTATGAATCAGCTTATCCCCGACGTCGAGTTTTCCGCCCTTGAGGATGATGAGCTTGTCTGCTCCGAGGCCTATAAGGCAGGAGATAAGGGCTATATCTTCGTTTCCTCCGCCATCGGTTACGGCGGCGAGGTCAGGGTTATGACCGCTCTCGACACCGAGGGCAAGGTCATCGGAATCATCGTTCTGGCCTGCGATGACGAGACCCCCGGTCTTGGTCAAAATTGCAAAAACGACTCCTTTACCGACCAGTTCAAAGGGGCAAGCGGCTCGGTTGAACTGACCAAAAACGGCGGAGAGATAGTTTCCATCACAAGTGCGACCTACACCTCTGCCGCCGTCAAGGACAGCGTCAACGACGCGCTGGCCGACTACGAAATATTGAAGGGAAGGTGAGCAGAATGAAGTTAGATGCACTCAAAAACGGAATTATCAAAGAAAACCCCGTGCTTCGACTGATGCTCGGTACCTGTCCCACCCTCGCGGTCACCACCGCCGCCTCCAACGGACTCGGAATGGGACTTGCGACCACCTTCGTTCTGCTCGGCGCAAACATTACTATTTCCCTTTTGCGAAAGGTCATTCCCGACAAGGTGCGAATCCCCGCCTATATCACCATAATCGCGGGCTTCGTTACCGTCGTGCAGATGCTTTGCAAGGCCTTTTTGCCTGCTATAAACGATGCGCTGGGCATCTATTTGCCCCTCATCGTCGTCAACTGCATCATCCTCGGCCGAGCCGAGATGTTCGCCCGTAAGAACAGCGTCGGCCCGTCGATATTGGACGCGCTGGGAATGGGAATCGGCTTTACCGCCGCCCTGCTGCTTATGGGTATGATACGCGAATTCATCGGCGCAGGCTCTATCTTCGGGCTGGATATCACGGGCGGCTTCGGTATGACCCTGCTGATATTGCCACCCGGCGGCTTCTTCGTCTTCGGTGTGCTTATCGCCCTTTCCAACAAGCTCGCACAGCGTATGAACCAGCCCGTCCGCACCGAATGCGGCGACTGCTCAAGCTGTGGTATGTGCGCGGGAAAGGAGGGTGAGCAGTAATGAACGAGACCGTAAAGGAACTGCTTAAGATATTCTTTACCGCCGTCTTTACCGAGAACTTCGTTCTGGTTCAGTTTCTCGGCATCTGCCCCTTCTTAGGAGTGTCCAAGAAGACCGATACCGCCGCTTCAATGGGTGTCGCGGTAACCCTCGTTATGTTCATCGCAACGGCGGCCACCTTCCCGATCTTCCACTACCTGCTCGTGCCCTTTGGGCTTGAGTACCTCGAGACCATCGTCTTTATCCTTGTAATTGCGGCGCTTGTTCAGCTGATGGAGATGGCTATCAAGAAGCTGTCGCCGCCCCTTTACAGCTCGCTGGGCATCTATCTGCCCCTTATCACCACCAACTGCGCGGTGCTGGGTGTTACTATGCTCAACATCACCGACGGACTCAGCTTCGTCGGTGCGCTGGTCAACGCTCTCGGCGCAGGTGTCGGCTTCCTCGTAGCGATGCTGCTCTTCTCGGGCGTTCGTTCGAGTATGGAGTCCTGCGACGTGCCCAAGGCCCTGCGCGGACTGCCTATTACTTTGATAGCCGCGTCGATAGTCGCCCTGTCCTTCCTGGGCTTCGGCGGTGTCGTCGAGAACATTTTCGCTTAAAGGAGGGGGAGAGATATGGAAATTTTGATTCCCGTCCTGATAGTTGCCGCCATCGGCCTTGTTGCCGGAGCGATACTTGCCGTCTGCGGCAAGGTGTTTGCGGTCGAAGTCGACGAAAAGGTCGAAAAGGTAAGAGAGGTCCTGCCGGGCGCTAATTGCGGCGGCTGCGGCTTCAGCGGCTGTGACCCTTATGCAGAAGCGGTCGCCAAGGGCGCCGATACCACCCTGTGTACCGCAGGAGGTGCCGACACTGCCAAGGCTATTGCCGAGATAATGGGGGTCGAGGCAGGCGCCTTCGTCAGAAAGGTTGCCGTCGTCTGCTGCTCGGGCAGTAAGAACTGCACCAAGACCAAGTATGATTACGAGGGTCTGTCCACCTGTGCGGCGGCCGCAATGCTTGATAACGGGCCGAGTGCCTGCCGCTTCGGTTGTATCGGATTGGGCGACTGTGTCAGGGTGTGTGAGCAGGATGCCATTGCCATCGTCGACGGCGTTGCGGTTGTCGATACCGCTAAGTGCGGTGCCTGCGGCAAGTGTGTCACCGCCTGTCCTCACAGCGTGATAGCCGTCCTGCCCGAAAGAACGCAGGCGGTCGCATGTCGGAGTCAGGACAAGGGCGCCGTGACCCGTAAGGTCTGCACTGCCGGATGCATCGGATGCGGAAAATGCGTCAAGGTCTGCGAGTCGGAGGCCATCGTCGTTGAGAACTTCGTGGCGAAGATCGATGCGACTAAGTGTACCGGTTGCGGAAAATGTGAAGAGGCCTGCGTCGTCAAGGTCATTCACCCTGTCAGATAAAGTGAGAAAAGAGCCGTTTGGTGTCGCAAAAGGGCGGCATCAGCCGGCTCTTGCCGTTTGGTCGGGGGAGTCGGGTAAATTTTTTGAAAGAAATTCAAAAAAAGGCTTGCATTTGGTGACCAGTTGTGATATCATACTTTGGCACAAATAAATAATGCGCCAGTAGCTCAGCCGGATAGAGTGTTTGGCTACGAACCAAAAGGTCGGGGGTTCGAGTCCCTCCTGGCGCGCCAAAAATCTCCTCGGACGTAGTTCGGGGAGATTTTTACTTTTTCACTTTTCACTATTCACTCTTCACTAATTTTGTCTGAGGAGATTTTTGGCGAGGTAATAAGTAATAGTGAATAGTGAAGAGGTGTTTTTGCAAGGCTTTGCCTTGCTTTTTTAATTTGCGCAAAGTATAATAAAAAGAGAAAGGTGTGATTGCTGTGACAGAAAGTCCTCTAATGATAAAATCAAAAACTTTTGCACTTGATGTGATAAAGGTTTGCAGAGAACTAAGAGCCGCAAAATGTGAGAGTGCACTTATAAATCAGTTTTTGCGTTCAGGAACAAGTATAGGTGCTAATATTCGTGAGGCGTTTTATGCACACGGAAAAGCAGATTTTGTTGCAAAACTTCAAATAGCACTTAAAGAATGCAGTGAAAGCGAATATTGGATAGAACTGCTTTTAGAAAGCGGATATTACAAAGATAAAACCTTGCTTGATAAATGTGTAGAGGTAAAGCGCATCCTCATCGCCTCCATCAACACCGCAAAGGAGAACTTGAGCTAACCCCTCCAACCCTCCGTTCACGCTTTCGCGTGGGCGGTGTTTTCTCGCACAATGGGGGGGCTCGAATCCTCAGAGCGCGAATTAAAGCTGCCAAAACCGTAGTATTTACTACACCGCTGTTTATGCGGGTTTTCGGCCTTTTCGAAGTGCCGACAGCCTAATTCAACCAAAACAAAGACAAAAACGGCCTTTTTTGTAAAATTTATGCAAAAAATCAAGAGGTTTTTAAGGGTGATTGGGTATTTTCTTCAATACTTCTCTTGATTTTTATCTTTTGATACAGTATAATTTATTTTGTATAAGTATGTTTGGGTTTGATTTTACACAAACGAAAAATTGCGTTCGATGTTGGTATAAAAGGAACAGGAAAGAGGTTGAACTGTGAAAAGCTTTAAGCATGATTTGAGCCTTAGAATAGCCAAGTTGATGCCGGTAATTTTTGCTTCGGTCCCCTTTGCGTTTTGCTGGTACGGTTATTTTGCGGATACCATAATGGCCCCTTACTTCAACAAGGGCAACTGGTTGGTCATCGCGCTTTTTGTTGCGCTCTACATAACTTTTGCAAGGGTGTACGACGCCTTTATGATCTCGATAAACAGGATCTCCGAGATCGTTTACAGCCAGTGCCTTGCCGTGCTGCTTTCGGACGCGATGATGTTCATCGTTATATGGCTCTTGAACCACAGCTTCCCCAACCTCATCCCCTGCCTTATTACTCTGGCTGTGCAGTTGGCGCTGGTGGTTGCTTGGAGCTTTATTGCACATATGTGGTATTTTGCTTCCTTCCCGCCTATCAAAACGGCTATCGTATACAGTGAGCATTATGACGTTGCCTCCCTGATGCGCGAGTACGGACTGGAGAAGAAGTTTGACGTGCAGGCGGTGCTTGATGCCGAGGATTGCGCGGCTGATATCGGCCGACTTGAAGGCTTTGGCGCAGTGTTTATCTGCGGTGTCAGCAGCCACGAGCGCAACCAGATCTTGAAATATTGTACCGATAAGGGCATCACCGTTTATTTGCTGCCCCGCATCGGCGACATTATCCTTAACGGCGCAAAGCGTATGCATATGTTCCACCTGCCTATGCTCAGGGTGGACAGATGGAACCCCAAGCCCGAGTACAAGCTTTTCAAAAGGCTCTTCGACATCGTTGCAAGCCTTATTGTGCTTGTGCCGCTCAGCGGCATTATGCTTGTCACCGCTATCGCGATAAAGGTGACCGACGGCGGCCCCGTTTTCTATAAGCAGGATCGCTTGACCAAGGATGGCAAGGTGTTCAAGGTGCTGAAGTTCCGCTCGATGAGGGTGGATGCCGAGAAGGACGGCGTTGCAAGGCTTTCTACCGGCGACAACGACGACCGCATCACGCCTGTCGGCAGGATTATCCGCAAGTGCAGGATCGACGAGCTGCCGCAGTTGCTGAATATTTTGGGCGGTAGCATGAGCGTCGTGGGACCGCGTCCCGAGCGCCCCGAGATTGCCGCGCAGTATGAGCAGGAGCTGCCCGAGTTCCGTCTGCGACTGCAGGCCAAGGCGGGCCTGACCGGCTACGCGCAGGTCTACGGCAAGTATAATACGACGCCCTATGATAAGCTGCAGATGGATCTGATGTACATAGCAAAGCCGAGCTTTATGGAGGACCTGCGCATAATCTTCGCAACCATAAAGATACTCTTCCTCCCCGAAAGTACCGACGGCATCGCCGTCGGCCAAACCACCGCAATGGGCGGAGCGTTGGAATTTGAGGAAAAGGAAGAGGCTTTGACTTGGGAATAAAGACAAGGCAGACAAACTAAAAGGGCAAGGTGGATTTACAGATGCACGATATGATAGCGTGGCTTATAAAACACGTTCCGCTTATTCAGTGGCTTTACCGTGTTGTAATGGGAGCTTTTTTCAGGTTTATAGGTTTGTTTGTAAAAACGGACGAAAAACTGGTGCTTTTATCGTCATACGGAGGAGAGCAATATAGCGACAGCCCAAAGGTTATCTATGAGGCGATGAAGAAGGATGAAAGGTTTAAGGACTATCGTTTTGTATGGACCTTTGTTAATCCCGAGGCTTTTTCCAATGTCGATGCGGACAAGGTTAAGACCGACTCGATGGCCTACTTTGTAACCGCACTTAAAGCTAAAATATGGATAACGAATGTCAACATTGAGCGTGGACTTCGCTTCAAGAAGAAGGCTACGGTTTATTTGAATACCTGGCACGGCACCGGACCCAAGAAGGGCGGCAACGCTGTTAAAGGCAGAAAAGACTACGATTTCTCCTATGTTGACATCGTGTGTGTGGACGGAAAATATGCCCGCGATGAGATGGTTCATTGGTTTAACGCTTTGGATGAAAACCTTCTTTACAGCGGTCGACCGAGAGAAGACGAGCTTTTTGAAATGAACGAGGCTACTACTCAAAAGGTTCGCACATACTTTGATATACCCGAAGACAAAAAGATTGTTCTTTATATGCCAACGTGGAGAGAGTACGGAAATCTTGAGTTGGATTATGAACTATGGGAAAAAGAGTTGTCGTACGAGTATGTAATGCTCGTTCGTGCACACCATTTTGCAAAAGGAAACATATGCAATTCCGATAAAAACTTCTGGATCGATGCATCATCTTATCCCAATGTAAATGACCTTTATTGGATATCCGATATTCTGATTTCGGATTATTCAAGCGCGTTTTTTGATTATGGATTGTTGGCCAAACCTATGATTTGCTTTGCATATGATTATGAAAAATATGAAGCGGATAACGGGCTGTTTATGGATCTTAAAAACGAGTTTCCTAGCGGGTTGAAACGAACTGAAGCAGAGGTTATAGAGTTTATAAAAAATATGGATTATGCCGCTGAGAGCAATCGCTGTAAGGAATATGTGGACAGTTACGTTTCTCATACGGGCAACGCAACACAGATGTGCATTGATAAGATATACGAAAAGATATAACGGAAACTTGAGCGTATCTCAGTTAAGCAGGAGGAACATTTGGAGTGAAAATTCTTTTCTGGATGAGTGGGGGCTTTGATGCTCATACAACTTCGGAGCATCTTCTCAGTGCTGTGATAGAACAGCTTGCCAAGGCAGGCAATAGCGTGCATGTCGTTCAGGCGCACCAAGGAGGAGAATTGCCTATACTCCCGAAGAATCTTGAGGCTTTAGGAGTTACGACGCAGAGCGTTACAGTTAAAAAGCCAAACAAAACAAATTTTGTGAAACGATATCTGAATGCCATGCATTATTGTTGGAAGTGTAGAGACGCTCTAAAGAACCATAGAGATTCCGATGCTGTTTTTATTCAATCAACTAACGTTGCTGGTTTTGCGGTATGGTTGGCAAGAAGATTCATAAAAGATGCAAAAATCACGTTTAATGTACAAGATATATTTCCCTATAATGCTGTGTTTAGCGGTGTCGTTAAGGAGAACGGAATTTTATTTAAGACACTGGCTGCTGTGCAGCGTTATGGTTATAAGCATTCTGATCATATTATTACGATCTCAGATGACATGAAGGACACTCTCATAGCAGATGGGACTTCTTCAGACAAGATAGAGGTTATCTATAACTGGTCTTATCAGGACGAGCTTTATGAAATTGTAGATGCTTCTCCGGCTGACCATATGTTCGACAAGAATTATTTCAATGTTGTGTATGCTGGAAATATTGGCGTGATGCAGAATGTGGATATTCTTGTAGAAGTTGCAAAAACAATGAAGAATGATAAAAATGTTTGGTTCCATATCATTGGAAGCGGCTTGTATAAGGAAAAGCTAGAAACCAGAGCCAACGAGTATGGGATACATAATATAAGTTTTTGGCCGAAACAACCACCCGAATGGGCTCCTTTCATTTACAGCGTTGCCGATGTGAATGTAATACCTTTGGTAAAGGATGTTTATCGCACTGCGTTGCCATCCAAAACGGCAACCTGCTTAGCTTGCCAGAAACCGATTGTTTTTGCAATCGGTAAGGAAGGCAAGTTTGGGCAAATGGTGATGAAAGAAGCGAAGTGTCCGGTGGTTGACGCTGATAAACCCGAAGAACTTGTAGAGGAAATTCAAAAGATAAGAAAAGGGCAAGTTGTTGTTCGCACTAAAAGGCTGTTTGAATCAAGGTTTTTGAAAAGTGTTAATAGTTCAAAATATGCGCAAATAATAACAGAAAATCATTAAACCGGACATATACAAGCCTTACGAGAAGGGGTTAATGATGGATATACTTTGTCTAATGGGTCTTTTTCCCCGTGAATACGAGGATCAGATAATAAAAGACTCTTTGGTTGGCGTCCAAAACGCAGCAAATAAGTTGCAGTGGGCTATTGTGCAGGGTCTTGATGAGAATAATGATAAGCCTGTGACAATCTGTAATTCCCTGTATATCGGGGCTTATCCTAAGAAATATCAACAAAAAAATATTCCTACCTTTGATTTTTTACATACCAAGGGAGCAAATGATGTTAATATTGGCTTCACAAATATAGCAGGCATAAAGATACTAAGCAGGTATATAGGAGTATGGAATTACCTAAATGACTGGGCGAATAACAATACAGAGGAAGACAAATGCATCATTGCATATGCAATGACACTCCCTTTTGTCAAGTTGCTTCACGATATAAAGAAAAAATATAAACATATAAAGGTTTGCCTTGTTGTTCCTGACCTACCGGAATATATGAATGTTACTGCAATGCAGACAAACGTGAAGTACAGAACGATGAAAAAAGTTGAGATCGCCTATCTCAAAAAATGCTTATCCAATATTGATAATTATGTCTTCTTGACTGAGCATATGAAGAATTGGTTTAACAGGCAAATCAATTATGTAGTAGTTGAGGGGATATGTTCAGGCAAAGCGCCGCAACACAGCGAAAACGAATTGTTTTTAGATGGAAAAAAGCACATAGTTTATACAGGTGGTATAAAGAAGGAATACGGTGTGCTTATGCTTGTTTCATCATTTATGGAGATCGCCTTGGAAGATTGGAATCTCGATATATTTGGAGATGGTGTCCATCTTGAAGATGCCAAGAAAATGGCAGCAGGAGATGATAGAGTGGTTTTTCATGGATCCGTGCCAAATTCAGTTGCAGTTCAAGCGCAGCAGGAAGCGGATTTGCTTGTTAATCCTCGTCCAAATCATGAGTTTGCAAAGTATAGTTTTCCTTCTAAGATTCTCGAGTATATGTTGTCCGGTAATCCGATGCTTGCGTATAAGTTGGATGGGATTCCTTCTGAGTATGATAAGTACTTTTTTCATATTGAAGATGATAAAAGCGGCTTTGTAAATTCATTGCGCAAAGTGATGGAAATGAATGCCGACGAACGAAAACAAATGGGTAAAAAAGCACAGGAGTTTGTTTTGAATAACAAAACTCCAAAAATCCAAGCAGGAAAAATCATGAAGTTATTGGGAGATCGGCTATGAGGGTTGCTTTTGTTATAGGGTCACTGAACTTTAGTGGGGCTGAAAAAGTCCTTTCAATAGTTGCACAGGAACTCTATAAAAACGGAAACGAAATACACGTTGTGTTACTTGAAAAAGGAAAAGGAACCCGGGGGAATGAAGGAGGCATTATAACACACGGGGCCAGAGCTACTGGTAACAAGATCAAGCGCCTTGCGTCACGATGGAGGACAATCAGGAGAACGATTAAAGATATAAAGCCCGATGTGGTGGTTTCCTTTGGAAGTGTTTGCAATGTAAACACGATTGTAGCCTTGCTTGGAGTGAGAATTCCTCTTGTGGTATGTGAACGCAACGATCCGGAATTCGACCCGAGAAAACAGTCAGAGAAAGCGATTAGGGCTGTACTGTATCCGTTTTCAGACGGATATGTATTTCAGACAGAGCGGATCAAACAGTACTTTTCAAAGAGAATACAGAAGCGTGCGGTTGTAATTCCAAATCCGATTGTTGATAGTGGAAAAAGATGGAATATTGAATCTGCTGAAAAAAAGATTGTCAGCATGGCTCGCTTGGATAATTTTCAAAAAGATCATGTTTCTATGATAAAAGCGTTTGCTCTTTTCTCTGCGAACCATCCGGATTATACTTTGGAGTTATATGGTGAAGGACCGTGTCGGGATAGTTACGATAAACTTATTGAGCAGTTAGAATTGCAAGGAAAGGTTCTTCTTCCTGGCAAAACAAGTGATCCTATAGAAGTGCTATTAAGTGCTGAAATATTTCTGCTTACCTCGGTGTTTGAAGGCATGCCAAATGCGTTGATGGAGGCTATGTCCGTTGGAGTTCCGTGTATTAGCACAGATTGTGGCGGAGGCGGAGCATTTGATTTAGTGGAGAAATATGGTTCGGGTCTTCTTGTTCAATGCGGAGATGTTGAACAGATTGCCAGTACGCTATCTGAATTGGTTGCTAACAATGATTTAAAAAAGGCGTTAAGCAAGGAAAGCGTAGCAATCAACGTGAATTTGGGAAGGGAGATAATATCTCAACAATGGTTGGAATATCTCGAAACAGTGAGAAAAAAGGGCTGACTTTAGGCACGTTATATGACATTGTGGTATTTGCTTACATAATAGCAATGTTTGTGTTTGAAAACGCAAGATTCAGCCAAATTTTTTCTACGATACAGGTTGTGTTTCTGGGCTTCTCAATCTTGATGCTTGGACAATATGTGAAAGTTACCTTTTGCTTGAAATGGTGCATAGCGGTTTTAATGTTTGCGTTTGTTTTAGCTTTTATTAACTATAGTACAGAGACTATATCGACACTGATTATTGTAATAAAGAACTTGCTTAAGTGCTTTTTTCTCTTTGTGTATATGAAGGACGAAGAAAGAATAGAAAAAGTAATAAGATATGTAGGAATAGCCGGAGTGGTATGCGGTGGTTACATCTTAAGTGAATTCCTTGCATCCGGAATGTCATACGATAATTTAGAATATGCAACGTTAAACAGAATAGGTGCGGATATTGCAGGCGGCAATGTAAATATTGTTGGCATGAATATGTGCATTGCTTTTGCCTCGTGGCTTTATTTGCTGGGTAAAACAAAAAAGAAGTGGATAAAGCTGATAGTTTTCTGTGTTATGGCTTTCGTTGTTATTACATCTTTGCTAACAGGAAGTCGAAAAATTCTTGTTTTTTATGTCGTTACATTTGTGTTAGCAAACTTACAGTCAAGCAAGCGTAATCTCGTTTTTGTTATAGGCGGTTTGATTGCTCTTTATATAGCTGTTATGGAAATAGAACCATTATATTATCTGGTCGGACACAAGTTGGACTTTTTTGGTGGGAGCTCAGCTCACACAATGTACCAAGAATCAGATGAGAACAGATTAATGCTTATGGAGAAAGGGTTAAGACTGTTTGTCGATCGACCATGGGGTATTGGATTCGGAAGCTCATCAAAATATATGGGTACCTATTCGCATAATAACTATATCGAGGTTCTTGTGTCATCCGGATTGGTTGGGCTTATAGTTTACTATGCGTCGTATTTTTACTCGTTATATTTTTGTTCAAGAAAACGGTCGTCTCCTCTTGGCAGATATGTTATCTATACAACAGTTGGATTTTTATTAATCGAATTGGGACAAGTGACTTATCTGTATTCTGTTCCTATGGTGTTTCTTGCATTGATAATGGCTGTAGCGGAAGGCCGCCAAAACAGTGACGGTGTTTCAAATTAGAGTGATTGATAAATCATGTTTCTGTGAAGAATTTAGGAACAAAAAAGGCTGAAAAAGAAGTAATAAATGCTCCTTACAGAAAGGACAGCGCGTATGCCGAAAGTTGCGGGCAGCAAGATTGCAAATGCTACAAAATGGTCAACAATAACAGAGATCATGGCTAAATTGGTAACACCTATCAGCAGTATGGTTTTGGCCAGAGTTCTTGTTCCCGAGGTCTTTGGAATTGTTGCGTCGATAAATGTCATTATTAGTTTTTGCGATTTGTTTGCTGATGCGGGGTTTCAGAAATATGTTATTCAACATGAGATAGATTCAGATTCGGAATTAGATCATATTTCGAATGTCGCGTTCTGGACAAATTTTCTTATCTCAATTGTTATCTGGGGAATTGTTGCTGTTTTTTCCAAGGGTTTGGCGAGCCTTGTGGGATGCCCTGGGAAAGAACTAGCGGTGATCGTTGCGTGTGCAAACCTCACGCTTCACTCCTTTACGAGCATCCAATCTGCAAGATTAAAGCGCAATATGGATTTCAAAACACTGTTCTATGTGCGCTTGATAACAATTGCAGTTCCTTTTTTGGTTACTGTGCCTTTGGCTTTCATTACTCGGAGTTACTGGTCTATCATATTGGGAACGATAGCGATAAATTCCGCGACTGCAATTGCTATGTTCATATTATCAAAGTGGGTTCCGAAACTGGAGTACAGTTTTTTAACCCTAAAGAATATGTTGAGTTTTAGCTTGTGGTCTCTTCTTGAATCAGTGCTCGTGTGGGTAATTAACTGGGGAGACACATTTATTGTCAGCCAAATATTAACGCAGTACTACTTGGGACTCTATAAAACTTCAATGAATATGGTGAACCAAATTATTGCAGTAGTGTCTGCCTCTATGGTTCCTGTATTGCTTTCGGCACTTTCCCGAGCACAGAATGATAACCAAGAGTTTAAATCTATCTATTATAGAATTAGTTTTTTGTCAGGCGTTCTACTTATACCGATGGGCGTTGGTATGTTGATCTATCAGGACACACTTTGTGATTTGCTTCTCGGCAACGTGTGGGCCGAAGCAGCAGTTATGATGGGAATCTGGGGATTCATAAGTTCTATCTCTATATTGTTTAATTCGTATAACGGATGTGTTCTTATAGCAAAGGGAAAGCCTAAAGTATCTGTGTTTGTGCAATTGGCTCAGATAATAGCCATCATTCCGGTAGTATATTTTAGTGCAAACCAAGGTTTTGTACAGCTTTCATATGCAAGAGCGTTAGTGAGAATCGTGGGTATGATTATTCATTGTTCGGTGGTTTGGAAGATGTACGGATTATCGTTTGTACGTTTGATAAGGCTGCTTATTCCTACGATCTGCTCATCAGCGGTTATGGCTGGATTTGGGCTTTTATTCGTAAAGATGGGCAAAGGCATGGTTTTTAATATATTTACAATCGTTTGTTGTGTTTTCATATACGCAATTATGATGATGGTTTTCCCGTCGACGAGAAAAGTGTTTTTAACATATTATCGGTTATTGATAAACAGGTTTAAAAAGAAGCGCATATAGAATAATTGGCTGTTTTTATTTGAATGATTGGGAGTTGAAGGACAGGAAAATGCATAATCACGGAATCTTGTTGGATGGCAAAACGATACTCGTCACCGGTGCTGCTGGATTTATCGGCGCCAACCTTGTCACAGAGCTGCTCAACACCGTTGAGGCAATAACGGTTATCGGCCTTGACAACATGAACGACTACTACGACGTTTCCATCAAGGAGTATCGCCTTCGTGAGATAGAAAAAGTTGCCGCCTCACATACTGACTGCCGCTGGGAATTTGTCAAGGGCAGTATTGCCGACAAGGCGCTGGTTGATTCCCTTTTTGCAAAGCATAACTTCTCTGTGGTGGTTAACCTTGCGGCGCAGGCAGGAGTGCGCTACTCCATAACCAACCCCGATGTATATATCGAGAGCAATCTTATCGGTTTCTATAACATCCTTGAGGCCTGCCGCAACTACCCAGTTGAGCACTTGGTATATGCGTCAAGCTCATCGGTTTACGGCTCCAACAAAAAGATTCCTTATTCTACCGACGATAAGGTGGACAACCCCGTTTCCCTGTATGCCGCGACAAAGAAGAGCAACGAGCTGATGGCTCACGCCTACTCAAAGCTTTACAATATTCCGTCGACAGGTCTTCGGTTTTTCACCGTCTACGGACCTGCGGGCCGTCCTGATATGGCATACTTCGGCTTTACCGATAAGCTCAGACAGGGCAAGACCATTCAGATCTTCAACTACGGCAATTGCAAGCGCGATTTTACTTATGTCGACGACATCGTTGAGGGGGTCAAGCGCGTTATGTCCTGTGCTCCCGAAAAGCAGGTAGGTGAGGACGGACTTCCCGAGCCGCCCTATCGCGTCTACAACATCGGAAACAACAGTCCCGAAAATCTTCTGGACTTCGTCGACATTTTGCAACAGGAGCTTATAGCCGCAGGCGTGTTGCCTGAAGATTATGACTTTGAAGCTCATAAGGAGCTCGTTCCGATGCAGCCGGGCGATGTGCCCGTGACCTACGCAGATACCGATGCCCTTGAGAGAGACTTAGGATTTAAGCCTTCCACTTCGCTGCGTGAGGGATTGCGAAAATTTGCACAGTGGTACAGAGCCTTTTATATGGAGGGATAAAAATGAAGATAGCAGTAGCCGGTACGGGGTACGTCGGGCTGTCTATGGCGGTTTTGCTTTCGCAAAATCACACGGTGACGGCGGTTGACATAATTCCCGAAAAGGTTGATAAAATAAATGCCGGTATCTCGCCGATACAGGATAACGAGATCGAAGAGTTCCTCGCCACCAAGAAGCTTGACCTGACCGCGACGGTCGATGCCGAGTCTGCCTACAGGGATGCGGAATACGTAATAATTGCCGCCCCTACAAACTACGATAGCAAGAAGAACTATTTTGACACTTCTGCGGTCGAGTCGGTCATTGACACTGTTATGGCAGTCAACCCCAACGCCATTATGGTGATAAAGTCGACCATTCCTGTCGGTTACACCGAGAATATCCGCAAGAAAACGGGCAGCAAGAATATTCTCTTTAGCCCCGAGTTTTTGCGCGAGAGCAAGGCGCTGTATGATAACTTGTATCCTTCCCGTATCGTAGTGGGAACCGACCTTTCAGACGAGCGCCTGACTAAAGCTGCGGAGGTTTTTGCCGACCTGCTCAAGCAGGGGGCCATAAAGGAGGACGTAGAGACTCTGTTTATGGGTTTCACCGAAGCAGAGGCGGTAAAGCTTTTTGCCAACACCTATCTTGCCCTTCGCGTATCATTCTTCAACGAACTTGATACATACGCTGAGATGAAGGGGCTCAACACCCGCCAGATCATCGACGGAGTCTGCCTTGACCCCAGAATTGGCAGTCATTATAATAATCCATCCTTTGGATACGGCGGATACTGTCTGCCCAAGGACACGAAGCAACTGCTTGCCAACTATGAAAACGTGCCTGAAAACCTTATCGAAGCAATCGTTGAGGCCAACCGTACTCGTAAGGATTTCATTGCCGACCGCGTGCTTGAAAAGGCGGGCTATTACAGTGCGAACAGCAGTTGGGATGCAAAGCAGGAGAAGGAAGTTGTCATCGGCGTCTATCGCCTGACTATGAAATCCAACTCTGACAACTTCCGCCAAAGCTCTATTCAGGGCGTTATGAAGCGCATAAAGGCAAAAGGTGCAACGGTAATCGTCTACGAGCCTGAGCTGAAGGATGGAGACACCTTTTTTGGAAGTCTTGTCGTCAATGACCTTGAGAAGTTCAAGGCCACCTGCGATGCCATAATTGCCAACAGATATGACAGTTGTCTTGACGACGTCAAGGACAAGGTGTATACGAGAGATCTGTTCAGACGGGATTAATTATTAAGCAAAAAGGAGAAACAACTATGTCAGCTTTTGATAACGCAACTTTAATGATCACCGGAGGTACCGGTTCGTTCGGTAACACTGTTTTGAAGCATTTTCTTACCACCGATATCGGTCAGATCCGCATTTTTTCGCGTGACGAGAAGAAGCAGGACGATATGCGTCACGAGCTTCAGGCTAAGTATCCTGAGCATGCTAACAAGGTAAAATTCTACGTCGGCGACGTGCGCGATCCTCGCTCGGTTGCCGATGCGATGCCCGGCGTCGACTACATATTCCACGCGGCCGCCTTAAAGCAGGTGCCCTCCTGCGAGTTCTTCCCGATGCAGGCGGTTAAAACCAACGTTGAAGGAACCGACAATGTGCTGCACGCTGCCATCGAGGCAGGTGTTAAGCGCGTGGTCTGCCTGTCAACCGATAAGGCTGCCTATCCTATCAACGCGATGGGCATCTCTAAGGCTATGATGGAGCACGTCATCTATGCAAACGCACGCGTTGCCGCTGAGAGAGGCGGCACGGTTATATGCTGCACCAGATATGGTAACGTTATGTGCAGCAGAGGCTCGGTAATCCCGCTCTTCATCGATCAGATCAAAGCGGGCAACCCCATCACTATCACCAACCCTGAAATGACTCGCTTCCTTATGAACCTTGACGAAGCGGTAGAGTTGGTGCGCTTTGCTTTTGAGCACGCTAACCCCGGCGACCTCTTCATTCAGAAGGCGGACGCGAGCACCATCGGCGATCTTGCGAAGGGAGTTCAGCAGCTCTTCGGTGACACCGGCACAAACATCATCGGCACTCGTCACGGTGAGAAGCTGTATGAGACCCTTATGACCAGAGAAGAGCGTCTTAGAAGCGAGGATATGGGCAACTACTTCCGTGTTGCCGCCGATAACCGCGACCTCAACTACGACAAGTACTTCGTTAAGGGCAAGGTCGAGACCGAGGCCGACGAGAGCTACACCAGCCACAACACCGCAAGACTTGACGTTGATGGCGTTGTCAAGAAGATACTGACAACCGATTACGTTCAAGAGGAACTGCAGGGAATCAGACATAATTAGCAGTTTTGGTTTACATAATATTTAACAAGGTTGTAGATATGGAAAAGCTTCTTTTGATTGGTGCGGGCGGATTTGGTCGAGTCGTTGCAGAACACGCAAGGACACAGTATGATTGTGCCTTTGTGGATGACGGTCGGCCGATAGGAACGCTTGTCAACGATGTAGAGGTAGTCGGTGGGACGGACGATCTTGCCAAACTGTTCGGAGAGTATAAACAGCTGATAGTTACAATAGGAAACAATGCTCTGAGAGAGAAGATCTATCATCAGGCGGCTGAGATCGGATATATGTTTCCCAATATAATCGTTCCCTCTGCATACGTAAGTCCGAATGCTACAGTCGGACAAGGTTGCGTCATACTCAACAACGCCGTCGTACAGAACGGCGTGAAGGTCGGAAACGGCGTGATTTTGAATCCCGGCGTTGAGCTTCATCACGACAGTACGGTGGGCAACAACGTTCTCGTCTATACAAACTCTGTTATCCGCTCGCTCGCCGTTGTGGGTGACCGAGCCTGGATAGGCAGTACGGCAACCGTGAGCACGAGGGCGGTTGTCGATTGTGACGCGATCATCGAGGATGGGGCAGTTGTCAAGGCGACGGCTTGATTTGTTTGAGGTGAAAATGATATGAAGATACTGGTAACCGGTGCGGCAGGATTTGTAGGTCGCAACCTTGTGGAATGTCTTAAGAATATACGCGACGGCAAGGACAAGACCCGTCCGAACATTTCGATCGATGAGATCTATGAATATGACATCTATACAGAGCCTGCACTTCTTGATGAATTCTGCGCAAAATGCGACTTTGTATTCAATCTTGCAGGGGTCAACCGTCCACAAAATGCAGATGAGTTTATGCAGGGCAATTTCGGGTTTGCGAGCACCCTGTTTGACAGCCTGAAAGCGCACAACAACACCTGCCCCGTTATGATATCATCCTCTATTCAGGCGACCTGCATCGGTAGGTATGACAGCGACTACGGCCGAAGCAAAAAAGCGGGCGAGGAGCTTGCATTTGCCTACGGCGAGGAAACGGGGGCAAAGGTGCTGGTTTACCGATTCCCCAATTTGTTTGGAAAATGGTGTAGGCCGAATTACAATTCGGCGGTCGCCACATTTTGCAATAATATTGCAAACGATCTGCCGATTACCGTTAATGATAGAAATGCGCAGCTTGAACTGCTCTACATTGACGACCTTGTAACAGAAATGCTTGACGCGCTTGAAAATAAGGAGCACCGTTGTGACTTTGATGGCATCGACACCGTGTTGTGCGATGATGGCAAATACTGTGCTGCTCCCACAACTCACAAGGTGACCCTTGGTGAGATAGTGGATCTGCTTGATACTTTCAAGGCACAGGCCAACACCCTTGTGATGCCTGAAATTCCTGATAATAGCTTCGCAAAGAAGCTGTATAGCACCTATCTCAGCTACCTCCCTGCTGAAAAGGTGTCTTTCCCCTTAAAAATGAACTGCGATGACAGAGGAAGCTTCACCGAACTGCTCAAAACCGAAAAATGCGGACAGTTCAGTGTGAATATTTCCAAGCCTGGCATCACCAAGGGACAGCATTGGCATAATACCAAGTGGGAATTTTTCATCGTTGTCAGCGGGAAAGGACTCATTCAGCAGCGCAAGATCGGAACTGACGAGGTGTTGAATTTTGAGGTTTCTGGTGACAAGATAGAGGCGGTGCATATGCTCCCCGGCTACACTCACAATATAATCAACCTGTCCCAGACCGACGATCTCGTTACGGTTATGTGGGCAAACGAGCAATTTGATCCGAAGCATCCGGATACATTCTTCGAGGTGGTAGAATAATGTTTGAAAATGTACAGTGGAAAGAAAACGGAAAACTGAAATTACTTATCATTGTCGGCACCCGTCCCGAGATTATTCGTCTTGCGGCGGTTATCAGTAAGTGCCGCACCTATTTTGATACCGTCCTTGCTCATACCGGACAGAACTATGATTATAACCTCAACGGTGTCTTCTTCAAGGATCTCAAGCTTGCCGACCCCGAGGTATATCTTGATGCGGTGGGCGAAGACCTCGGCGCTACGATAGGTAACATTATCGATAGAAGCTATAAGCTGATGGCCGCCATCAAGCCGGATGCCGTTTTGGTGCTTGGCGATACCAATTCCTGCCTCTCAGTTATAGGTGCAAAGCGGTTGCATATCCCGATCTTTCATATGGAGGCGGGAAATCGTTGCAAGGATGAGTGCCTGCCCGAAGAGACCAACCGCCGCATCGTTGACATCATTTCCGACGTCAATATGGCATACTCTGAACACGCTCGCCGTTATCTTGCCGATTGCGGCTTGCCCAAGGAGCGCACCTATGTGACAGGCTCTCCGATGGCCGAGGTGCTTCATAATAATTTGGCAGAAATTGAAGCGAGCGATATTCATACTCGCTTGGGATTGGAGAAGGGTAAGTATATCCTTCTTTCTGCCCATAGGGAAGAAAATATCGACACCGAGAAAAACTTTAACAGCCTTTTCACCGCCGTTAATAAAATGGCGGAAAAATATGATATGCCCATTCTTTATTCCTGCCATCCGAGAAGCAGGAACAGGCTGGCCGCGAGCGGATTCAAGCTTGATGAGAGAGTTATTCAGCACGAGCCGCTCGGCTTTCACGATTATAACTGCCTGCAGATGAACGCCTTTGCGGTGGTTTCCGATAGCGGCACCTTGCCCGAGGAGTCTAGCTTCTTCACAAGTATCGGTAAGCCCTTCCCCGCAATTTGCATCCGCACATCGACCGAGCGCCCCGAGGCGCTGGATAAGGCCTGCTTTATCCTTTCGGGCATCGATGAAAAGGGTCTGCTCCAGTCGGTCGACACTGCGGTTGAGATGAACCGAAATGGCGATTACGGCATCCCCGTTCCCGATTATGTGGACGAGAACGTCTCCGACAAGGTGGTAAAAATTATTCAAAGCTACACCGGCGTTGTAAACAAAATGGTTTGGAGGAAATTCTGATTATGGATTCAACCTTTGCTAAGGATGTTCTCTTCCCTGTAATACGCAGAGGTATGAATTTCAGCGATGCACGGCTTGAATTATCAGCAGACGATTGTGATCGTTTGATGCAGGTGGGAGAAAGGCAGTCTATTCTCCCTATCATATGGAACGGAGTAAAGGGCCTTGACTTGCCTGATGGTTGGATCGAGAGGTTCAAAGATGGTTGCACAGGGGATATTTATTCCTTTGTTGCTCGTGACTATGCAATAGAAAGCATTATAGGATTGTTCGAAGAGGCGCATGTTCCTTATGTGTTGCTGAAGGGTTCTGTAATACGCGACCTTTATCCTGAAAAGTGGTTGAGGACCTGTTGCGACGTCGATATTCTTATTCGCGAGGAAGATGTTGACAGAGCGGTTGTGTTGTTAGAACAAAACACCGACCTGCGAGTTGAAAAGCGAAACTATCACGACATCTCTATGATGAATTCGCAGATACATTTGGAATTGCATTTCAGCATTAAGGAGAATATGGACAACATCGATGGTCTGTTGAGTCGGGTTTGGGATTATGCCTTGCCGACAGAAAGCTCGTTGTATGTATTAACTCCTGAATATCAATTGTTCCATACGGTTGCACATATGAGCTATCATATTGCGCACGGAGGAATAGGAGTACGTGCGTTTTTGGATCTATGGTTGTTGTTAAACAAAACATCATACAATAAAGATATCCTCGCGGATATGTGCCGGACAAGCGGTATACATCAGTTTTACGAAACTTGTTGTGAGATAATAGAAGTCTGGATGGATGGAAAAGATCACACCGAGGTAACATCGGCGCTGGAGGCATATTGTCTGCACGGCGGAGTTTTCGGCAGTGCAGAATCAAACGAGGTTGCAAAACAGCGCAAGCATAAAGGCATCACTTATTTGCTTAGCCGCGTGTTTGTGAGCGGCAAGGTGCTCAGAGAGGTGCATCCTGAACTGAGACGGAAACCGCATCTTATAGTTTTGTACCAGATCAAGCGGTGGTTTGGACTGTTTAAGAAAGAGAAGCGTCAGCGTGCTATAGCTGCGGTTAGGCAGGCCCAAAGTGCAGATAAAGATAAGATAGATTCATTTGACAAGCTACTTACAAGCATAGGATTGTAACTTTGTAAAAACATCCCCCGACAAAATTTTTGTCGGGGGATGTTTTACGCCTTAGGCTCGATTGACGGGTCGGGTTTTTTGCGTTGGCTTTGGAGCCATTCGTCGCGGCGAAGCTTGTTTTCGTCGGCGTGCTTTTTGGCCAACCCGTGCGAGATTGCGGGGAAGGTGTTACGGGTGTCGGCGGTGGGCTGAATATTATATGTGCCGTACTTGTTTATCATCTCAAAGGCGGTCTCGGGCTGTCCCATAACCGAATTACTGCTTGGGGTGGAATGGATGTGCTCGTCGTGTTTATCCTTCATAAAATCACCGATACTATTATATGTCTCGCTCCCTCTCGATATTCTCGGCCCACTTGACAAAGGGTCACCGCTGACTGTATAATATTACTAACCCAACCCCGAGAGGAAGATGCAAAATGGAAATCAACGCAAGAGAATTTTTACATTACAAAAATCGCTACAACGCGGCCCGAAGAGATCTGTTGATCATTATCGCTTTTACGGTGATCAACTGCTTTGCCACCTTGACCAACACCTATTTTCTGTTTTCGGCTTTCATACCGATGGCCTTTATGCAGGCGGCCTTGTATATTCGCTCCGACGAATTTTTCGCAGATGTGCCTGAGATGGAACTGCAGGAGTTTTCTCAGTTTGCCGATGTGATTGGCTTCATATTCATAGCCATCGCCGTTATCGGTATCGTGCTCTACCTTATGTGCTGGCTCTTTTCCAAGAAGCGCAGAGGCTGGCTTGTGGTCGCGCTGGTGCTCTTCTCTCTTGACACCGCGTTCCTGCTTCTGAACTTCGAGATCGGAGTCATCGTAGACGTATTGTTCCACGGATATATTATATACAGCCTTGTAACCGGCGTTATCGCATCTAGAAAGCTGCGTACCCTTGAAGAATACGGCGTCGAGGAGCCTGCACCCGAGTTTGCAAACGAATCGGTTGCCTCCTTTGCCGACCAGCTTCCTGCCGAGGAGCAGGCCGATAATACAAATCAAGAGGAAAAAGGAGAATAATTATGGCTAAAAATCCTGTAAGAGTATCGAAAAAGCTCATCATAGGCATCGTTGTGGCGATCCTGCTCGTCTTTGTCGCCCTCAACAGCTTCACCATCGTCCAGCCCGGTCACACCGGTGTTGTCGTCACACTTGGTAAGGTCAACGAGGGGGTTCTGCAGGAGGGTATGCACGGAAAGATTCCCTTCGTGCAGGAGATCGTCAAAATCGACAACCGCATCGCAAAGCTTGAGGTGGACACCGAGGCCTTCTCGAAGGACCTGCAGACTGTATCCACCAAGCTCGCCATCAACTACCGCGTCGACACCAAGAAGTCGGACAGCATTTACAAAAACATCGGCGCCAACTATGAGGACGTCCTCGTGACCCCTGCCGTCAACGAGGTGCTCAAGGCGATAACCGCCAAGTATACCGCCGAGGAGAGCGTTACCAACCGCGCCCTTATCTCTGACGGACTTGTAGAGGGGCTGAATGAAAAGCTCAACAGCATTGGCCTCTACGTCACCGACGTCAACATCATCAATTTCGACTTCTCCGAGGCATTTATCAACGCCATCGAGGAGAAGCAGGTCGCACAGCAGCAGCTTCTGAAGGCCGAGACCGAGAAGCAGACGGCCATCACCAATGCTGAGGCGGAGGCGGAGACCATACGCATTAAGGCGGAGGCTGAGGCTCAGGCCAACACCACCCTCAGCGAGTCGCTGACCGATAAGGTTCTCGAGAACAACAAGATCGAGAAATGGGATGGCAAGCTGCCGCAGGTTATGGGCGGCGAGGCCGGCACCTTTATTTCGCTTGAATAATCATTAGTACAATAAACAGCGTATTTCTTCATTGGAAGAGATACGCTGTTTTTGGATGTAAGTTTTACACAGGTTTTCAGTCTGAAATTTGGCATATCGGTCGGCGGAATGTGATTGATTTTGCATGAAAAATAAGATATAATCAAAGGTGAGTTCGAAAACAAATCTCTCGCCGTCGCAGTTGACGGAGAAAGGGGAAATAATGAAAAGAATTTTATCGTTAATGCTTGCGATCTGCCTGACTGTATCGGTTGTGGTGGTGTCGGCAAGCGCCGCAGACTCTGCTGACAGCGTTTTTGCGGGCGCCAACCTCAATTTGAACGAGGGTATTGCGATTCAGTTCCTCGCATATCCTGAGGCAGTCGAAGAGTATGACAGCAGTTATCTGTCTGTTAAGTACCTTGACCGCGACGATACCCTTTTGACAAAGGAGATCGAGGGGGTCGAGTATACATTCAACGACAAGAACTACATACTGTACCGCTTTGATGCCGTTTCTCCCGACCGCATGGCCGACAACGTCACTGCTACTCTGTACGGAGTTAAGGGCGGCAACGATACCCAAATCGGAGATACCATCACCTATTCGGTCAAGCAGTATGTCACCAACACATACGCTAGCACGACCGATAACAAGCTCAAGACCCTGCTCGCCGATATTCTTTACTACGGTGAAATGTCGAGCAAGTATACCGGAAACGGCTCCGCTTCACTCTTCTGCGACGATCCCAGCACTAACACAGATGACAAAATAGTTTGGGATGAGTTCAAGAGTTGCAAGAGCGACGCGGTTGATATGGCCGACATTTCAAGCGTCAAGAACCTGACCGACTTCGCCAACGCCCACGTTGAGTGGACCTCGGTGGGTCTCAACCTGCGTGAGAACCCTGCTATCCTCTATAAGTTCAAGCTTACCAACAAGGCAAGCGGCGTTTCCAACTACAAGCTTGTTGTCGAGGTCGAGGGTCAGGAGAAGTTTGAACCTCTTAAGGCCGACTACTACAACAAGTCGGAGCGTTGCTACGTTTACCGCTTCAGAGGCCTGAACCCCACTAAGATGGGCGAGACGGTCACCGCCTACTTTGTTGATGCAGATGGCAACAAGGTCAGTGCGACCCTCGATTACAGCGTCGAGAGCTTCGCCAAATTCTGCTACGACCAGACCAACGGCGGTACTGCCTTCACTTCCACCATCACCGAGGAGCTTTATGAGCTTATCGAGGCCCTTTTGGCATACGGAAGCTCTGTTACCGAGTATTTTGAGAATGTCAACGACCTCAGCACTATTATAGTCTACCCCGAATATGACGAGCGCATCGAACGCGACTATATGTATGATGTTAAGGTGGTTCAGGAGACTCCTAACGGCGATGTTTCCAAGGACCTCGTCTGCTACAACCACACCGACGCTGTCGCAACCTCAGGACGCACTGTCAACGGCGATATGTACCGTCGCTTCTGCGAGTTTGCCTTCGCAAAGGACGAGGATATGCCCGTGCGCGTGGACATCACCGTCTATTCTGATTTTGACTCCTACACCGTTATGCCCTCGGCCAAGAACTTCACCAGCACCCGTAACGGCAACGTTATCTCGGTATATCTTGATAAACCCGATTATTTCCTCTTGAAGCTTGATGCAAGCGATGATTCTATCCTCGCCGTTTTTGCCGATGAACCCGAAACCGACGTGCCGAGTAAGGATGATAAAAACGTCATCTACGTTGAGGGTTGGTATGAGCCTGAAAACTCGACCGTCCTGAACGTTACCAAGGACAACACTATCCTTTACCTTGCTCCCGGCTCGGTTCTTAACGCTCGCGTCAAGATAAAGGGTAACAACGTTACCGTCAAGGGCCGCGGTATGATCCTCGATCCCTACAGCGACATCTATAAGACCGACGCGTCCGATGCTGGCTATGACGGCAGCACCGACAAGCGTTATCTCCTGCACGTCACAGGCTCCAACTGCACCATCGACGGCATCAAGATGGTCGACGCGCGTGACTATAATCTGTGGGTACAGTCCACGGGATTAAAGGTCACAAACTTTAAGGCGCTCTCAAGTGAGATGTGTACCGACGGTATCACTACTCATTCAAACTGCTCTAACGCATCCTTTAACCACTGTTTCCTTTATGTTGCCGACAACGCGCTGGTTCTCAGCACAAGTTCCGAGACCTCTACCTTCAAAGACATCACCATCGGCACTATCTGCTGCGGTATTTTCCCGCAGAACAACGCAGGAAAATATGATATATCCGACATATATATCTTCCGCGCCGATGAAGGCATAATGCGCAACTGCTACAACTGGAACAGCGAGCAGCGCTCCTTCAGCCTGACCCTCAACAACGTCAGCGCCGTCGACTGCGACCATTTCCCCTTCATCTTCTATGGCTACAACATGGGAACCGCAGCGAAGTCCATAACCTTCAACAACCTCGCTGTGCCCGTTGCAACAGGCTCAAATACTCTTGGGCAGGGCGATGGCTCCACCATCCGCGTTGAGAATGTGTCGGGTTACCTTGAGACCAACAACTACACCTTTAATTTCAACGGCCTCAGTATCGGCGGCAATGCTATCACTTCCGCCAACAACATTCCCAAGACCCTGACCACAAAAAACAACGGTTGGTTTTCTACTGCTGCCAACTATGTCAACGTTTCGGGCACCGGTTCGCAGTTCGGCCCTGCCTCCGCCGCCAAAAAGACCGGCTCGGTCAAGCCCGAGGGCAAGATATTTATCGGTGAGCGTCAGCTCTTTGCAAAGGATCGTGCCATTAATAGGAACGGCACTTGGTACGTGCCTGCCGCCGACGTTTGCGCAGCGGTCGGAAAGGATGTTCCCTCTGCGACCACTACCATCAACAAAGTCAAGTATATCTCTCTTGCTAACCTGACCTCGAGCGGTGTCGCCAAGTCAGCCTCCTACGACTCAAGCTCAGGCCGCATCAAGATCGGCGTGCCTTCAGGAATGTCCGGCGACCTGTTCAGCTGGTTTGGTAACAGCGCGCACAGCCACTGGGCCGAACACGTCTGCTACAATATGCATATGGTATGGCTCGAGGAATACGGCGGTAATTCCTTCCGTATGGAAGACTGCTCGAACTACGCAGGTATTTCTTACAACCTTACTCCGCAAATTCAGCAGTACGGTATGGGTGCGTATACTATGACCTTTGAAGCAAAGGCTGATGTGGATAGTTCAAAATTGGCCATCGCCTTCCGTACAAACGGCAGTGATGCGTGGTTCACCCAGACCCTGTCGACCGATTGGAAGAAAGTCACCATTACCCTTACCAACAACGTCGACCCCGCAAGCATTAAAAACGCCTGTATTTATATGCAAGCCTCAGCAGATAATCAGGGTATTGAGATCAAAAACGCAAAATTGACCTATACGGTTGCAAACTAATGTAATTCACAAAAACGGCAGTCCAAAAGCGGACTGCCGTTTTTCCTATCTTCCCATAAACTGCATAACGCTTAACACGATGGTCGCGGTGGTCGTAATGACAAGCATAAGCCATAATGCTCTTCGGCTGACGAGATACTTTTTCTTTTTGGCCGTCGCCTTTTGCGGAATATAAGTCTGGCTTTCGGTGTATTGCACCGCCTGCGAATGCAGCTTGCGCTGGCTTTCATCGGAGCACTCGGGTCGCACGAAGAAAATGGCCCTCTCAAAGTACTCGTTTTGGGTGTCGTTGACCTCAATTATCTGCCGATTTACTCCTCTTATCATACCCAAGCCTCCGTTTGCACAAATTTAACCTGACAAACGCTATTATTGTCAAATAATCCACCAAATATTCACATATTATGTTTTATGTAAATCAAACGGAAAAATTGAAAATAATACAGTTTGTATAGCGAAGTGTTGACATAATAATTGTTGAAAACTCAGTTGAAAATGTGAAAAACCCTTTATAATCAAGGGATTTTTAGGTCGAATATGGGCGAAAATGAGTTATTTGTTAACGTTATGTTAACATACAGAGTGTTGAAAAATAAATTTTGGTGTGAAATGATTTCAAACTACAAAAAGTTGTTTTTTCTCATTTTTTCGACCTGTCGGGGTTGCCTGCGCACACAAAAGACAGTATTGCAATTTATCGGGCGCGGTTGTATAATTTAAGAGGATATTTATGCGAAAAACGGGGTGATGATGCATGAAGACGGCTTTGGTTACGGGCGGCTCGCGCGGAATAGGCCGCGCCACAGTTGAACTGCTTGCCAAAAATGGCTGGCAGGTGGCTTTTTGCTACCGCGAAAATGAGTCGGCGGCCAATGAGGTCAGTTCGGCGACCGGTGCCGTTGCGTATAAGGTTGACGTATCTGACTCAAAGGCGGTGGCCGATATGGTCAGCGACCTGCAAAAGCGTTTCGGACACATCGACCTGCTGGTCAATAACGTCGGCGTCGCATCCCAAAGGTTGTTTACCGATATAACCGACGAGGAGTGGAAGAACATCTTTGACGTCAACGTCAACGGCGCCTTCTACGCCACCCGTGCGGTGCTACCCGATATGATTAAAAGAAAAAGCGGCAATATAATTTTCGTCTCGTCGATGTGGGGTGTCAGCGGCGGCTCCTGCGAGGTGCATTATTCGGCCACCAAGGCGGCTCTTATCGGAATGACCAAGGCGCTCGCCAAAGAGGTCGGCCCTTCGGACATACGGGTCAACTGCGTTGCCCCCGGTGTCATCGAGACCGATATGAACGCCCATCTGAGCGCCGACGATATGGCGGCTCTTGCCGAGGAGACCCCCTTGTGCCGTATCGGCAAGGCCGACGAGGTGGCAAAGGCTATTGAGTTTTTGGCGGATGACGGCTCCGCTTTTATCACAGGACAGGTGCTGTCGGTCGACGGAGGCATCATTGTCTGAAAGGATTGGAAGAATGGACTTTTTGCGTAGAACTTGGGTCGAGGTCGACCTTGACCGAATCCGCAATAATTACTATCGCGTGCGCGAAAGGGTAGGCGACGACTGCAAGGTACTTTGCGTTGTCAAGGCCAACGGATACGGGCACGGAGCGGTACAGGTGGCGCGCGTGCTTGAAAAGGCGGGGTGCGACTGGCTTGCCGTGTCCAATATTGAGGAGGCCGAGCAGCTTCGCGAGGCGGGTATAGAACTGCCCATACTCATACTGGGCAGTACGCCGCCCGAGTGCGTGGGCACCCTTGCCGAGTACAACATCACACAGGCGGTATATTCCAAGGAGTGTGCCGAGCAGCTGTCAGCCGCTGCAAAGGCGGCAGGTGTGACGGTGTCGGTCCACCTTAAACTTGATACGGGAATGCGGCGCATCGGCTTTGACGCAACCGACGCGCAAGAGGTCGCCTTCGCGGCCGAGGTCTGCCGCATGGCAGGGCTGAAGGTCAGCGGTGTTTTCACCCACTTTGCATCTGCGGACGGTGACGGCGATGCCGACGGAGAGTTCGTAAAGACCCAGTACACCCGTTTTATTGATGCCATTGAGGCTATCGAAAGGACGGGAGTGCATTTCTCGATAAGACATTGTTGTAACTCTGCCGCCACCTTGACCCACCCCGAGTATAAGCTCGATATGGTGCGTGAGGGCATCGTCCTCTACGGACTTACTCCATCCGAACAGGTGGAGATCGACGGCTTTTTGCCTGCGATGAGTATGAAGGCCCGCGTCAGTATGGTCAAACGGGTTGCCGCAGGGGAGAGCATCAGCTACGGCAGGACCTATACAGCGGACAGAGATATCACCGTTGCGACGGTACCGGTAGGTTATGCCGACGGATACGTCCGCGCCTTTTCTAAGGGTGAGGTGCTGGTTCAGGGCAAGCGTGCCAAGATAGTAGGCCGAATCTGTATGGATCAGATGATGATCGACGTCAGCGGAATAGAGGTCAAAACGGGCGACACCGTCACCCTTTTCGGCACCGACGGTCAGGCCAACCTGCCGGTTGAGGAGCTTTCCGATCTTGCCGATACCATAAATTATGAAACCGTCTGCCTGATAGGCAGGCGAGTCCCCCGAGTATATATTCAAAACGGAGCAGAGGTCCACGTATCAGGTCTGCTCGGCGAATAAAAGGAGGGTTTGTATGAAAAATATGGGTTACCACGAGGATCTGAGCGTTCAACACGTCAGATGCGAACGGCCGAGGTCATACTACGTGCCCTTTGGCTCATCCGAGGACATCTTTAATAAAAAGAGGGAGGACAGCGACCGCTTCGGCTTGCTGTCGGGCTCGTGGAGCTTCCATTTTTTCAAAAACATCGACAGGGTGCCCGACAATATCATAAACCCCTCTATCCCCTTGGATATGAAAACGGCTCTGCCCGTCCCGTCGGTGTGGCAGATGTATCGCTACGACCAGATCCAGTATACTAACACGCGCTACCCCATTCCCTGCGACCCGCCCTTTATCCCCGACGAAAACCCCGTCGGTGTTTACAGCCGAGACTTCGTTTGCCCGTCCGATTGGGACAACTTTAATAAATATATGGTATTCGAGGGGGTCGACTCGGCCTTTTACCTCTATGTAAACGGCGCATTCGTCGGCTACAGCGAGGTGCCTCATTCAACCTCGGAGTTCAACATCACCGAATATCTCCACGAGGGTGCCAACCGCGTGACCGTCTTGGTGTTTAAGTGGTCGACCGGCACCTATCTTGAGGATCAGGATAAATTCAGATGGTCGGGCATCTTCCGCGACGTCTACCTTTTGGGCAGGCCGCGCGGCCACCTGCGCGATTACAGGGTGCGTACCCTGCTTTCCGACGATATGCGCAGGGCGACCGTCAGCGTTGACCTTGAGGTGCTCAATGCCACCGACGGTGTAGTTACCCTCTTCGACCCCGACGGTAAGGAGGTCGGTCGGGTGCGCCCCGACGCTGAAGGACACGCCGAGATGGTGGTCAACCGCCCGATACTGTGGAATGCCGAATCGCCCGAGCTTTACGGCCTGCTTATTGAGGTCGCAGGGGAGTACATCGCCGATTTTGTCGGTATGCGCCGCGTTGAGATCTGCGACGGCATATTCCTTTTCAACTCAAAACCGATCAAGCTCAAAGGCGTCAACCGCCACGACAGCGACCCCTACACCGCTTGTGTCGTCGACGAGGATCATATGCTGCGCGACATCGCGCTGATGAAACAGCACAACATTAACGCTGTGCGCACCTCGCATTATCCCAACGATCCGCGCTTCTTACAGCTATGCGACCGATATGGCCTCTACGTCATTGACGAGGCGGATATCGAGGCGCACGGCTTGGTTGAGCACGATTTTTCCATCATCACCGAGGGCGAGGAATGGCGCGATGCCATACTTGACCGCGTTGAGCGGCTGGTCGAAAGGGATAAGAACCGCCCCTGCGTCATCGGTTGGTCGATGGGAAATGAATCGGGCTATGGGGAGAACTTCCGCCTTGCGTTAGAATGGACGAAAAGGCGCGATCCCGACCGCTTTTTGCACTACGAGAGCATCTTTGGCAAGTGGGTGGAGGCCACCGAAAAATTCCCTGTGGCCGCCGATGTATTTTCCCGTATGTATGCCTCGCCCGAATATTGCCGACAGGCCTGCGAGGAAAACGAGGACAAGACCCGTCCCTTTATGCTCTGCGAATATTCTCACGCTATGGGTAACGGCCCCGGCGACCTGAAGGATTACTGGGACGTGATTTTCGCTCAGCCGAGATTTATGGGCGCGTTCGTCTGGGAATGGTGCGACCACGCCGTTTACGACGGCACCACCGAGGACTCAAAACCGCGTTTCTTATACGGCGGCGACAGCGGCGAACGCTTCCACGACGGCAACTTCTGCGTTGACGGACTTGTCGGCCCCGACCGCACCGTTAAGCAAGGACTCAGGGAACTCAAGGCGGTCATTCAGCCTGTTCGCGTCGAGGCGATAGACCTGGTTGAGGGCGAATTTGAGATAACCAACCTTTACGATTTTGCACATCTGAGCAGATTTGAGTGCCGTTGGGAACTGACATCAAACGGCGAAATATTGGAGAGCGGCTCGCTGGGAGCCTTGCCTATCCCGCCGCAAAGGAGCGAACGGGTCAAGCTTGGCTACACTCTGCCCGAAAACAAAGGCCGCTGCTACGTTCGATTCAGGTTTTTGCAGTTGGGAATCGGTGAGCTTTTGACCGAGGGGGACGAGATGGCCTTCGCGCAGTTCAAACTGCCTGTTTCCACCAAAAAGGTGCTCGTCGATATGCCGCAGATGCCCATCGAGATCGACGAGAGCGACCGCAGGATACAGCTTCGCGGACAGGGCTTTTGCCACGTCTTTGACAAGACCCTCGGCGCTTTCCGTCAGTTGACCTACGGTGAGAGAAAGATGCTGGCGATGCCGATGTCCTTTAATTTGTGGCGCGCCCCCATTGACAATCAGCGCTTTATCGTCCGTGAGCAGAGAAACGCGCGCTACCACGCTTCTCAGGTTCGGGTATATTCGACGGGCGTTACCGTCCGTTCGGGCAGTGCCGTCATCGATCAGGAGATATCCTTCGTCAGCGAGGGCGAGCGTCCTCATATTCGCGCCCACGCCGTCTGGACGGTCAATCGCGCGGGTGATATCGACCTGATGACCGAGGTCAGTGTCGAGGAGAACGCTCCCGACCTGCCCCGTTTCGGCCTGCGCATCATACTTGATAAAACGGCCGACAGGGTCGACTACTTCGGCTACGGCCCCAACGAAAGCTATATCGATAAGCATCGCTCTCAGCACAAGGGCAGGTTCAGGTTCCAAGTCAGCAGGCAGTTCCCCGAGTATATCAAGCCGCAGGACTTCGGCAACCGCTTTGACACCGATTGGGCGGCGGTCTTGGATAACGAGGGCATCGGCCTGATGCTTTGCGGCGAGGGCGACACCTTCGACTTTTCGGCTCTTCCCTTTACGCAGGAGGAGCTTGAGAGAAAGCGCCATTCCTTCGAGCTTGAGCCCTACGGACGTACCGTCCTCTGCGCCGATTACCGCCACAGCGGAGTCGGCTCGCACAGTTGCGGCCCCGCTCTTGCTCAGAAGTACCGTATACCCAAGGAATTCACCTTCAACCTGACCGTCAGGCCTGTGCTCGATCCTCGCGAGGACTTGACAGCCTGTGCCGACCGCGCCTATAAAAAGGATGAGGTGGTCGACTACGACCAGCTTACCTTCGGAGAGTAACCGATGAGAAGGATATTATATATACTGTTGGCACTCAACCTCATATTCATTTGGGGCAACTCTGCTTTGAGCGGTCAGCAGTCCCACAGTATCAGTGATCTTCTGATATTCGGGGTGGAGAGTGCGATGGGTGATGACGGGTCGGACACCTCGTCATCCGCATCCTCCAAGCCGTCGGGCGAGACGGTCGGCAATACCAACCCTGTCATCAGGGACACTCTTGACTCAAACGAGAATACGCCTGTGATACGGGGTGTCGTAAGGAAGTCGGCGCATATACTTGAGTATCTTACGCTGGGCGTGATATGCCTGTTGCTCTGCCGATATGACGAAAGCTGGCTTGAAAAGGCCAAGCGACTGCTTTTGGTGGCCGCCTTCGTGCCATTAGTGGACGAAACGATACAAGTTTTCAGTAAGAGAACAAGCAGTATGGGGGATATATGGATGGATATCGGCGGATTTATAGCAGGTTGCCTGCTGGTTGCAGTTATCCAAGCCGTCAGGCGAAGAAAGGCTCGGAAAGAAACAACTGCACAAGAGGCATAGAAAAAACGGAGAATGTTCAACATTCTCCGCTTTTTGTTTTAATCTTCCGAAAACAGTTTGTCGTCCTGCTTTTCAGTCTCTTCAAAATTAAATCCGGAGTCCTCAACCGGCTCGTGAATACGCAGATCGGTGCGCTCACCGGCAGGACGCGGATTGCCGAAGCGGTCATATCCGTTGTCGTCGTAGCGGGTGCCGTTGCGGTGAAAGCCGAGGGCTGAAAATCCGTTTTTATCAAATCCGTTTTCGTCGTACTTGGTTATATTCTTTATCTTGCTGATGCGCCGAGTGCCCTTGGCAAGATTGGGCCAAAGGGTGCGTGCGACAATATAGGCGACGACGAAGAAGGCCCATATTCCCAATATAATTAAAGCGCCGAAATCCATATTACTGCCTCTTTCTCAAAATCAGTCGTACTTGCGGAAGCTGGCGACCAAACGGCCGAGAATAGTAACCTCGTCGGGTATGATGGGCTCGAATGCGTCATTCTCGGGCATCAGGGCGACCCTGCCGTCACTTAGGAAATCCAATCGCTTGACGGTTGCCTCATCCCCGATGAGAGCCACCACTATCTCGCCCTTTTCGGCACTTTGGCACCGCTCGGCATAGACGATGTCTCCGTCAAGTATGCCCGCGTTCATCATCGACATACCCTTTACCCGAAGGGCAAATATCTCTCTGCCCCTTGAGATATCGGAGGGTAGGGGAATGTATTGCTCGATATTTTCCTGAGCGAGAATGGGAATGCCCGCCGCTACCTCGCCCACCAATGGCACGCTGACGCTTGATGCGGCAGAGGCGATGCGCACCGAACGGGAGGAGCCGTTGTCGCGGATAATGAGTCCCAACTCTTCAAGTGCGGTCAGCACGTTGAAGACGGTAGAGGTTGAGCGAATGCCGGTCGCAGAGCATATCTCGCGCACGGTAGGAGGTACGGCATCCCCTGCGCGTTGACGCAGGTAGTCGAACACCTTTTGCTGATTGGGCTTTAACTCCATAGGTCATTCCTCCCTCTGAATATTGGAACAGTTTGGGTCGTGCGAGGTCTGTTCCTTGACATTATACCATATTTGCCGCCACATTGGAAGAGGGGAATTGACAAAACTTTGGGATTGCGATATTATGGTCTAAGGACAGGCTGAAAGAGCCTTTGGAGGTCGTTTTTATGTTCCGAAACAGAAAAATAAAAGCACTTTTTCCGATAATAGTGTTGGTGCTTGCCGCCGCGATAGTGGTGGGCGCGGTTATAGCAATTCCGCTCGATACCCCTGCGACCGAGCCGACCACCACCTACGGAAATCAGTATAACGGCGGCGTGGTATCGTCTGACGGAAGCATGCTCTACTTTGTCAACGGCAAGGGAATTTTATATTGCCTTTCGTCCCCCAATACCTACCGCATCGACGAGAAGGCCGATAGCCTTTTCCCCTACGGAAGCGGACTGGTCTACCGCAGGGAGAACGGCGAGGTCTACTATTCTAACTATAACGGCGAGGAAAAACGTCTGCTCTTTTCAGGTGCAGTCGACCTTGCGGTCAGCGGCAACTGGGCCTTTTTTACCCGCGAGGATGGCGTGCTCAGGAAGTTTTCACTCCTCAACAGCAAGGAGGTCAGCCTCGGCCTGAAGGTCAAGCAGTTCCTTGTCGCTTCAAACGCGGTGCTCTACACAGATCCGAACGGATATCTGCATACCGCACGTACCGACGGCACCAAGGTCGAAAAGTTCTTCGCCGAAAAGGTGGACAGCTTTATGCGGTACGACGCCTATATCTTCTATAAGCGTGACGGTATGCTCTATTCGGTGGCATCGGGCAACGCCGCGAGCAAGGGTACCTATTTTCCCGTCGAGGACTTCAACATCACCGAGGACGGCGTGCTGGTCTTCACCGACGAAAAGGGACTGCACACCTACAACCTCAAGGATGAAAAACCGCAGATTCGTGACGTCGAGGTGCAGGGCGGTACCGCCCACCAAATAAGCGTGTGGGATAAGTACATTTTGTACTATAACGACAACGAGCAGCTGATCCGCTGCCTCAAGGATGGCTCGGAATGGGTATATATGTAAAAGGGTCAGGCAAATTTTCAATATTACTCTTGATTTTTGAAATAATGCGTGTTATAATGATGAAGACCATATTTATAGGAGGAAAATTATAATGAAAAAGTTAATTGCTTTGGTTATTGCTGTTCTTGTTGTTTGTGCCGTTCCCGCTATGGCTTTCGCTGCCGATAGTCCGAACGCCGAGAAGGTTATCAACGTCTCCGTTCAGAAGGCTGACATCGACGGCTCTGACAAGACTCAGGTCACCGTTAACGAGGGTGGCTCCGTTTCCGTTAAGACCGACGCTTCCGTCGGCACCTTCAACAACTGGAAGATCTACAAGGTCGTCGGCACCGGCGACGCTGCCAAGTATGTTGAGGCCGTTGCAGGCACCGACTACACCGTAGTTACCGGCACTCTTAAGGATGCTGCTCTGACCGTTAAGCCCTTGACCGACATCGTCATCTGCGCTAACTACAACAACAAGCTCACCGATCCTAAGACCGGTGATATGAGCGAAGAGGCTCCGAAGACCGGCGCCAGCGTTGCTCTGATCGCTTTTGTTTGCACCCTTTCTCTTGCAGGTGTTGGCGTAGCTTCTAAGAAGATCGCTGCCTAATTCCAGGCTTCGGGTACTTAATATCGTTTGTAAGATCCTATCCATAAGCCTTTTAGGTTTGTGGATAGGATTTGTCTTTAATTTATGAAGGGAGGAATGAACCTTGACCGAGAATAAAAAGCCGTTTATGACCAAGAAAAGATGGCTGATCGCGCTTGTCGCCTTCGTGCTTGTTTTTTCCGTGTCGTTGGGTATGCTGATGTATTCCTTTTTCGGCCCCGACGGCTTCGATGCCGATAAGTATAAGGCTCCTTCCGACCAGACCGTTTCCGATGGTGAGCAGGAGCTGAGGAAAAACCCCATCGACTTTGCTACCCTCAAGACCGACAACGCCGACGTTTGCGCCTGGATAACCATACCCAACACCAACGTCGATTACCCCATTTTCCAAAGCTCTGCCGACGACGACAACTTTTACCTTAACCGCGGCGCCGACAAAAAGTATAACGCCAACGGCTCCCTTTATATCCAAAGGATAAATTCCTACGACTTCTCCGACCCCAACACAGTGGTCTACGGCCACAATATGCGGAACGGCTCGATGTTCCGTACCCTGCACAACTTCCGCGATGCCGAGTTCTTCAAGGCCAACGAGTATTTCTACGTCTATACGCCCGGTCACATTATGACCTACCGCATTTTTGCGGCATACCGCTATGACAACCGCCTGATACTCAGCGCCTTCGACTTTTCCGACCCTGTGGTGTATGAAAACTACCTTCAGGAATGTCTTAACCCCACCAGTATGATAAGGAACGTGCGCGAAGGGGTCGAATTGACCGCCGATGACCGCATCGTTACCTTGAGCACCTGTATTTCGGACGCCCGTTACCGCTATCTCGTGCAAGGAGTTTTGATTAAAGATGAAGTCACCCAATGAGAGCAGATACGTCCCTAAGCACGCCAAGAAGAAAAGCCTGCTTGATAAGGGATGGAAGCGCGCGGTGTTCGGCGCGGTGGCGGTGCTGCTTTGCGTGGCGTTGATATCGTCGGCGACCTTCGGCGTGCTCTGGCTGGTCGGCAGGCAGTCCCTGCTCAGCGGCACGGGTGCCACTCAGGTGCCGAGTATGCCCGACGTTGAGATCGATGAGGACGGCTCGACCGTGAGGTATAAGGGCAATACCTATACCTACAACAAGAATTTGACCAGCGCGCTTTTCATCGGCACCGACCGCAAGGACGAGAGCGATTTTGGCGGTGTTTCGGGTCAGAACGGACAAGCCGATGCCCTCTATCTCGCCGTTATCGATACCTCCAACGGCAAGACCACCGTCATCGCCATCTCGCGCGATATTATGACCGACGTGCGCCTTTACAGCGTTACGGGGGAATATGTCGGGGTCAAGAAGATGCAGGTCTGCCTCTCCTTTGCTTACGGCGACGGAAAGGAAAAGAGCTGTGAAAGCACCGTTCAGACGGTGTCCAACCTGCTCTATGGCATCGATATCAACACATATTTCTGTATGGATTGGGAGAATATCGCCACCCTCAACAACATCGTCGGGGGCGTCGAGGTACCCGAGTACGATGCAAATTGGAACCCGACGGGCAAGCAGGTCACCCTCAAAGGCGATGCCGTGCTCGACTACATACTGCTCAGGGATAAGACCGATCTTAATTCAAGCACCAACCGCCTCGAGCGTCAGGTCAACTACCTCAAGGCCTTTTCAGAGAAGACCATTGAGCGCACCAAGCAGGACATTTCGGTGCCGCTGAATTTGTATAATGCCCTGTCGAAGAATTCCATCAACACCCTCGATGCGTCCAAGATAACCTACCTGACCACCGTCTTTATGGATGGCGGGGCTCAGCTTGAGTTCCGCACCCTGACGGGAAAGATGGTGCAGGGCGAGGAGTTCGCCGAGATGTATCTCGACGATACCAAGACCTATGAAATGTTGCTCGACGTGTTTTACATCAAGCAGTAAAAATGTTGGATATGCAAACGCTCGGTTGTAAGACCGAGCGTTTTTGCGAATAAACATTGACATTTTAGGGAATAGTAATTATAATATTATTAACGAATGTTCCCTAAAGGAGTTTTGGTATGAATAACTATCCTGAAATAAAGGAATTGTTGGAGCAACGCGCCGATTTGTATGCTCGGCTTAAACTGCTTGCCTACGACGGCACTCCGGAGGTCAAGGAGAATAAAAGCGGCAAATATCTCTACATTCGCAAGCGTGTCGGCAGTCGGTTGACCTCATCCTATGTGGACGTTTACTCTGATACGCTTTATCAGCTTCTGCTTCGCAACAATGCCGAGGCAAAGGAGTTGAGAAAACAGATTCGCAGGGTGGAAAAAAACCTTGCGGAGATTGGCTTTTCCGAAAACGAGTTGTCTGCTGAGGTTATGCTCAACCTCGACTTTGCTCGAATGAACATGAAAACATCCATATATGAGCAGGCGGTCTTGGAGGGGGTTGCAACCTCGTTTGCGCAGACGGAGGACATTATCGAAAACGGCAAGGTCAACGGAGTGACCGCCAGTGACGTGCAGAAAATACTCAATCTCAAACACGCGTGGGAGTTTATACTGGATAAGGATGTCTTGCAGGTAGATAGTGATTATTCTATCCTTTGCCATATTGCGAAGCTGGTCAACGAAGGCTTTTTCTCAAACGGCGGCAGGATACGTGGAGTGCCCGTCACCATCGGCGGCACCTCTTATATTCCGCCTTTACCTATAGAAACTGTGGTTAAAGAGAGAATTTGTGATATTCTCAATGATAATGCGGAGCCGATTGACACTGCGGTTGAGGTTTGCCTTTACTGTATGAAAACGCAGGTTTTTAATGACGGAAATAAGAGAGCAGCTGTGATTTTTGCAAATCATTATTTGATTTCAAAGGCGGGTGGACTGCTCGTTATTCCTGAAGCCCGAGTCGGAGAGTTCAAAAGATTGCTTGTCAGGTATTATGAAGGCGCGGACAACGGCGAAATAAAAGATTTTCTTAAGCAATACTGCCACAAAAAATTCAGATAGAAAAAACGCTCGGTTGTAAGACCGAGCGTTTTTGCGTGCATTTATCGAAATTTGTAATGCATTGAAAGAATTTTGTGGAGTTAATTTACATTTTTGTCATTTTGTGATACAATTGTTTACAAAGAGGTGGTCGTATGAAAAAACTGTCAGTTTTAATAGTTATAGTTGTTCTGTTGTTTTCATTTGCCCCTACGGCTTTAGCTGTTTCGGGTACATTTGACCTCGATGAACTGGGACTTCAGATAACTATTCCGTCGGGATATTCAGTTATTACAAAGGACACGCCTGCCGGTGATCCTATATTTAGTGTATTGGGAACTACCAAGTCTGCACTTATGAGCGATTTTAAGTCAAAAAACATTTATCTTAATGCTATTTCTGATACATATAGCGAAGAAATAGTTGTTACAAATACGAAAATCAGTATGAGTAATTTCAGTTTGCTAAGCGATACTGCGCTAAACACACTTGCCACAACTTTACTTGATGAATTCGACGATTATGGTATATATGTATCAGATCATGAGATATATCAGCATTCGCAGGCAAAATTTATCAAGGTGTATTTTACCGATGCTGCTAAATCGGTTCACGGCTTGCTGTATTACACAGTATACGAGGGCAACGCAATGAATTTTACAATGCGTTCCTATGAGGGAAGTCTTTCATATAGACAGGAGACAACAATTAAAACAATAGTTGACAGTATCAAATACGATAACGATCCACCTCTATCAGAAGAGGGAGAGGACACCGACAGCTTTGTTTATACCGATACAGACAGCGGTGCAAAATTTACTGTTCCTGCCAACTGGAAGAAAAAGGAGTTTTTTGAGGACAGGGAATATATTGATGTTAAATTCGTTTCCACCAAGGACGACGGCTGCGTGATAATATATGCCAGTGAAGATATATGGGAAGAGATGTCGCCGGCAGATAGGATTGGGTACACTCGTTCGGACGTGAACAACGATATTTTCACCAGAGCAGATGTCGCAGAAATGTTTAGTACAACTGCAGATAAAGTCAGCACGGTCACATACAACGGAGTGGAATATTTTCAGGGCGAAATCGATCATACCTCTGATGATTACGGCGGACTTACCGTTAGGATGACCGCGTTGGTTTGTATAGACAACGGCTGGTTGCATATGTTTCAGTTTGGCGGAACAAGCACCCATAAGCTCTATTCCGAATTTGAGAGCTTGATGGACAGCATAGTATATTCCGACACATCGAGTGGGACGGGAACAGGCTCTTTCGATAATGATACGTATGACACCGATTACGAAGATGACGGCGCAGACGCTATTGTTGTTATTGTGTTTATGCTTGTCATCGGAGGAATAGTGGCTATCGGTGTTGTGACTCGAAATAAACGTAATAGAACAGAAGTTCAGGCCGAGGTTGCACAAAGCGATGAGCCGACCGAAGCGGAGCAGACGGTTGATGCGGAACCGACTGCTTATTGTAAAAACTGCGGACAGGCACTGCCGTTGGATAGTAAATTTTGTCATATTTGTGGCACAGAAGTCGAAAAGGAGTAATGAAAATGAACAGACAACTCGGAACAAAATGGTTCACGTTTTATACCAAAGTAAGGCCTTGGTTTAGTTGTCTTGGTACACTTATAATCATTTTGGATTTTCTTCAATACACGGAAACGTATTTGAATAACTGGTGGTTGTTGGTTTACTTCTTGGCAGCAATCGCACAACCTATCCTTTGTATAATGGTAGCGGTTAAATCCAGCGGCGATTATGTTGATTTTGTTCGCTTTGTAAAGGGCGTTTTGCTCTTTGAAACAATCTATTTTGCATATCAACAGGGCGTTCAGCAGTATATAAGAAACAATTTTGATATTGGTCTTGCTCTTGTAGTGTTTGCTATTGTGTTTCCACTTGACTATTTTGTTTGGTACCGCTTAAATGTTAAATATTTTGAAAAAAGAATAATTGCTGCGACAACTAACGTTGCCTCTTATGAATCAGACACTTTGCAAGAAGCATCTCAATCTGAGCAAATTAAAGCAACCTCCGATGCTGATAAAATTGTTTTTTGCAGAAAATGCGGAGAAAAGCTTATTGAAAACAGTCAGTTTTGCGCCAAGTGCGGCACGCAAGTAGTCGCAGTTAAAAATAAGCCGAAAGCATTTGTAAAGTGCCAGATTTGTGAGAATTCTGTTGAGCATGTAACCTATTGCGAAATCAAGGATGATATGGGAACCAGATATCGCTCTTTGTGTGATGATTGTATCGCCAAATATAATGCGAAATAAGAAAATCAATAGGATTAAGTAGGTATAATAACGGTTGATTTTTCTAAAGGAGAAAATAAATGAAGTGCAATAAATGTAATAACAGCCTGCCTGACGATAGCCTGTTTTGTCAATATTGCGGAAGCAAGATTGAAAAGGCAGTCGAGCCGGTTGTAGTTGAGCAAGCCGATGTCAGTGCAAAGGCAGCAACTCCGGTAAAGCAAGAGGCTAAACCAATAATGGTCGAAGAAAAGCCGTCGGTGCAAAACGGGTTTGCTCCTGCAGGTACAAGCGCGTCAACGACAATCAACACCAACGTCGGTGTTGCGCGGGCTTCCGCTTGCGCTCCGGTAAGAAAAGCGGCTCCAAAAAATAAGCTTGTTATGTTTACAAACATCTTGTCGGTGGTTTTGTCGGCAATCGCTATGCTCGCAATTGTAATCGCGATGAACGTTCAGGACTCGAGGAGAAACGTTTTGGAGAACTGGAACACTACCGCGGTCTATGTTGTTTTGTTATTGATAATAGGAGCATTTTTAGGCTTTGCAATTAGTTCGTTGGTTAAAAAGCGGTTCAAGCTTATAGCGTGGTTATCAACTATACCGGTTGCCGCAGCGATAATAACGGGTGCAGAAGGCTCAGTACTAGAAGATAGATATTATTATTCCTTTTCTTATAAAGATTATTATAATAATAGTGAAGCAGTAGATGTATTTAATATTATCTGGATTACGTGTGTAGTTTTTATTTTTATTATAACACTCATCCCTGTGGTTGTTGCGACGATTAAAAAAATCAGTAACAATTGGCACCATAGTATTTCGTATAGGGAGAGGTGCTATAAGAGGGTTGCTAAAATACACAGTTACCTTGAAAAAGGTATCATTACGGAAGAAGAATATGAAAAGACAAAAAATGATATATTAAAACGCATACAATAAACTATTCCAAAAGCGAGGTGAGGTCACCTCGCTTTTTTCTGTGCTCGGATGAGAGGGGTTATTTTATCGCCTTGGGGTAAATATATATATAAACAGAACATTTGGAAAGGTGATAAAATGGACAACGATTTCAAGCAGATGGTGGAAAAGTACAAATCTGAACTGCTCAGCTACAGGCAGCAGCACGGCCAAACGGCAGGGAATATGGGCAACTCCTTCGGCCAACCGACCGAGCGGCCCGCTCAAAACAACGTTGTGGCGGAATCGGCCCCCTCAACTCAGCAGCAAACACCGCCTGCCGAGCGGCCTGTTCAGCGGCCCGAGCCGTCGATTCGCCCCGATATGCCGCCCGAAATGCCCACTTCGCCCATCTCGCGACCCGAGATACCGACCAACCCCGTCACCCAGCCGGAGATGCCGATGGTCGTCCCGTCGACCCCCGAAATAACCACCCCGACCCCCGACCGCATCACAAACGATCGGGGCTACATACAGATAAAAACCTACACCGCACGCGAGGCGACACCGGTAGCCGATGCCCTCGTGCTTATCCTGCGTGATGGAGAGCTTGTCTACCAGACCCTGACCGACGAGGACGGCCTGTCCGAGATAGTCGAGCTTGAAACGGTGTCGCGCGACCTATCGACTGTCGTCGGCAACCCGAAGCCCTTCACCACCTACGACCTGCAGATAACGGCAGGGGGCTTCCTGCCTGTCAGAAGTGTCGGCGTCCCGATCTTTGGGGGAGTGACCTCGGTTGAGAACGTGGCACTCATTCCGCGACCCGAATTTTCGCAGGAAGGCACCGACGAGGTGTATCAGAATACCGAGCCCGATCTGTGAGGTGACAGACAATGCCCGTAGAGCCTATTATCCCTGAGTTCATCACAGTCCACTTGGGCAGGCCGACCTCTGACGCACGCAACGTCACCGTCAGCTTCCCCAACTACATAAAAAACGTCGCGTCGAGCGAGATTTACCCCACCTGGCCCGAGGATGCCATTCGTGCCAACATCTACGCGCAGATCTCCTACGCGCTCAACAGGATCTACACCGAATGGTACCCAAGCCAAGGCTACGACTTCGACATCACCAACACCACCGCCTTCGACCAATCCTTCGTTGAGGGCAGAAACGTCTTTGAAAACGTGTCGCAGATCGTCGACGACATCTTCAACAGCTATGTCAGGCGGCAGGGCAACATTGAGCCGCTGTTCACCGCTTACTGCAGCGGCAACGGAGTCGACTGCGAGGGGCTAAAGCAGTGGGAGACGGTCGACCTCGCAGAGAGGGGACTGACCCCCTTGCAGATACTGCAGTACTACTACGGCGACGATATCGAGATAGTGCAAGCTCCTGTAAGGGTCAACAGCCCGTCATACCCAGGTCTGCCCTTACGGCTGGGGGACTCCTCCAACAGCGTGCAGCAGCTTCAGCTCAGGCTCAACCGCATCGCGCGCAACTATCCGTCTATACCGACCATCTCCAACCCCGACGGCAACTTTGGTGCCGAGACCGAGACTGCGGTGCGCAAATTTCAGCAGATATTCGGCCTGACCTCCGACGGTATAGTGGGCAACGCCACTTGGTACAGGGTGGCGTACATCTACACCTCGATAAAACGACTGGCCGAGCTTAATTCGGAGGGCCTGACCTACAGCGACATACCCCAACGCTTTTCAAGGGTACTGCAAGCGGGGGACAGCGGCGATGAGGTGCGTATAATCCAATACTACCTCGCGGTCATAGGTCGGTATTACGATTCGGTGCCCGTTATCGCCGTCGACGGAGTCTACGGTGACGAAACGACGGCGGCGGTCAAGTCCTTTCAGCAGACCTTCGGACTAACACCCGACGGCATCGTCGGAGTCAACACCTGGAACGACATATACCGCGCCTACCGCGGCATAATCGCTGACCAAAACACCGACCCGTCGCGAGCGGCTCTCTACCCCGGTACCGTGTTGCGGATCGGGTCACGGGGAGAGTACGTGTTGCTCCTGCAGACCTACCTGTCAGAGATATCGCAGGCCTTCCCGAACATACCGAGCGTTACACCCGACGGCCAGTTCGGGCCTGCCACCGATGCGGCAGTGCGTGCCTTTCAGACCGAGTTCGGTCTCAATCCGAACGGGGTGGTCGGCGTAATTACCTGGGACGCGATCGCGTCACTCTATGACGATTTGAGGGATTAAAATGAGGGAATCAACCATACGCCGTCTGCAAGAAAGATTGCGCCTGATAGCCAGCTATGGTGGCAATATGCCGATGCTGACGGTCGACGGGATATACGATGAGAGGACCGAAAATGCGGTGCGTGCCTTTCAGCAGCTGTTCGGGCTCAAGGTGACGGGGCAGATGGACTTCGACACCTGGGAGACCCTCAACGATGTCTACGCGCTGGTTGTGGAAAGGACCTCGTCGCCGATTGCGCTTCAGCCCTTTTTCGACTGCGACATACAGGCGAAAGAGGGGGATGAGTCGCCCCTTGTCGCCTTGCTCGAGGTTATGCTCAACACCGTAGCAGAGCGATTTGAAAATCTTCTGCACGTAAACACAAACGGCGTCTACGATGCTCAGATGACGGCGGCGGTCAGGGCCTTTCAGCTTACCAACCTGCTCGAAGAGAGCGGCGAGGTCGACAAGCTGACATGGAACGCATTGGCTCGGATTTATAATCAGGAATTTGAACGGGAGTGCTGAGGGGTGCAAAAGGGTCGCTTTTTGAAAAACGCCGTCATAATGACGGCTTCGGCACTGTTACTGCGGACGATAGGAATGTTCTTTCGCGTATGGCTTGCCGACAGCATCGGCTCGGAGGGTATGGGGCTATATCAGCTGATATTCTCGGTCTATATGCTGGCGGCTACCTTCGCGACCAGCGGCATCACAACTGCGGTGACGCGGCTTATCGCGGAGGAGCTCGAATGCGGCACCGCAAGGTCGGTCAAGCGCATACTTTGGCGCGCAGTTGGGCTTTCCCTTGCGGCAGGCATCGCATCGACGGTGCTGGTGGCGGCCCTTGCCGACCCCATTTCTGAGTGGTGGATAAAGGATATCCGCGCCGCGAGAAGCCTTCGAATATTGGCCTTCTCACTTCCGTTTATGGGGGTGTCGAGCTGTATACGCGGCTACTTCGTCGCTTGCAGGAGGGTGGTCACCCCTACCAATGCGCAACTGCTTGAGCAGTTGGTGCGAATGGGCATCATCTTCCTGATAATCGGCAAGAGCGCGGCGCGAGGGCTCGAATATGCATGTGCGGCGGTGCTCTTTGGCGACACGGTTGCCGAGGCGGCCTCCTGCGGCTTTATGTACCTCGGCTACCTGCGTGACCGACGCCGCCTTACCGAAAAATTAGGCGCGCGCCCATTTCCGCCCTATCGCGTGACCAAGAAGTTGGTGGCGTTATCCCTGCCGATAATGGCAGGACGCTACCTGACCACCACGCTCAGAACGGTGGAAAGCCTGCTCGTTCCCGACTGCCTGACTCGGTTTGGTGGATCAAGGGAGCAATCGGTGTCGCAGTACGGACTTTTCAGGGGGATGGCGATGCCGGTCATCTTCTTTCTGTCCTCCTTCCTCAACGTCCTGTCCACCCTGCTCGTTCCCGAGCTGTCGGGCACCCTCTCTGCCGAGGGTAAGCAGGGGGTAGAGTCTCCCGTTCGCCGTTGCGTGCATATCACATTGACGATGTCTACGGTGATCGGCGGTGTGCTCTGGCTTTTCGGTGAGGATATAGGCATAGCCTTCTACGGCAACAGTGAGGTAGGCTTTTATATTCGGTGGCTGGCACCCTTGGTGCCCCTGATGTACCTTGAGAGTGTCGTGACGGGTATGCTCAACGGGCTGGATCAGCAGAAGTACATCTTTGTCTATAACGTGGTCGACTCTGCGCTGAGGATCGGCCTCATCGTGTGGCTCGTTCCAAAGTATGGGATCTACGGATTTTTAGCGGTCACCTATGTGAGCAACCTGCTGACCTCGGTGCTCTGTCTTGTCCGCTTGCTGAAGACGGCGCAGACCCGATTCAGAGCGGTCGACTGGGTGGTGCGGCCCTTGGCCTGTACTGCGGCTGCTTTGGTGGTCGCAAGGGCGGCGGCAATGTATATGACCGCCTTGTCGGTCGTGCCGCGCGCTCTGCTTGAGTCGGCGGTGTGCGTCGGGGTCTACCTTGCGATGATATACGTCACCGGCGGCTTCAAGGAATGGGCGGAGGTTCGTAACGTAGTTTCAAACAAGCTATCACGAAAGCAGGCGTGATCGGTTGAACCGAAATTATTATAACAATAACAGCAGGTGTGAGGATCCAAGAGATGAAAAGTGCCGTGTTGATTTTGATTGCTTTAAGTGTCCACCGGGCCCGCAAGGCCCTTCGGGAGTCGCGTTGAACTATGCCGATTATTATGCACTTATGCCACCCGACAACTCTGCCACGGTGGCCCCGGGTACACAGATGTCAGCTTCCCGCAGGCAATTCGACTGCACTGACAATTACATCGCTTGCAGGCGGAACCCGTCCCGTTTCAGCGCATCTTGTCATTATGCAGATAGGATAAGTTCTGCTCAACCAACGCTTCGTTGGTAAAAAGCCGTTCTTGTCTTGATAGTTCGGCTCACTATATGTAATCACACAAAATCACCCCATCGTGAAAACGATGGGGTGATTTTGTGTTGCC